>JAFDBP010000308.1 GCA_019313245.1 Deltaproteobacteria bacterium | reverse complement strand
TAGCCGACGAGCGGGTCGGTGATGGCGTCGAACACCAGGCCGATCCCCACCGCCAGGCCGGCCAGGCCCGCGTCCAATCCCAGCACCTGACTGTAGTAGTACAAGACGAAGTAGTGGGAGTTGTATACGACCCCGTAACCGGCGCCGCCGGCGCTGTAAGCCCAGCGCGTGCTCGTCGTTAGTTCCGACGTATCCCGTATCACCCGTTCTCCTGTGCTCTGCGAGATTGTTTACCCAATGCGCACGGTGTTTCCACTTGTTACCTCGGATCGATCCGAAATGCGGAGCGCGGGCTCGAATCTAGCACGGAAAACGACACGAGGATCGCGGCGGTCTGCCACGGAATATTTCGCAAAGAATGCAAATCAGACGCTCTTTGCGCCCAGGATCGAAGCGGGCCGCATTCGCTTTAGCAGTGGAGAAACGCTCTTGCTTCCGACTTTTGGGAGATCCCCGTCCAGCAATCGGAGAGCGATTTCTCGAATGCTGCGTGTGTCTCTAAATGGCGCCCGCTCTCATTTCCCAAAAGACTCGCTCGAGCGCTCCGCACACGAGGGGGCAGCAACCACCGCGTTCTCGGGGGATTGCGTGGTGCTCGCAGGTGCCGTATTCCCATGAGGCTCATTCTCGACACATTCGTTCAAGCACCGAATAACGAAATGGTAGCGGGCGCGTAGATCAATTCGCGGTCAACTGCCGTCGTCGCTTCTGCGCTCATGGGCAGGAACTTGCCTTTGGCAGTGACGTAGACCGTCCCCTCCTCGTCCCGTATCTTGCCCTCCACGAGCGCCAATCTTCTCGCCACTCTTACAGGCCAAGCCTCGACGATCATTTCCTTTCCAATCGGAAAGGGTTTCAAGAAGCGCGTCGTCAGCTCGCCCGTCACAAACATGCGATTCGACTTGAGCGAAGGCGCCCAACCCATCGTCTCATCCAGGATGGTGCAGAGCACTCCGCCATGCACGATCCCTTTATAACTCTGGCGGTGGACTTCCGGGGTGTGGCGCACGCGCACGATTTCACCATCAGTCTTGAAGATGACCTTATGACCCATGGGGTTGTCCTCTCCGCAGACGTAGCACCAGGTGGTATGTGGAAGTGCTCTTTCCATTGAATATTTCTCCGCTGGGGTGACTGCCTCCGCGTGTTGAACCCATATCCTATGCGATTCTCTGCGGGTTCGGGGTGAGCGTTCTCATCTGATCCGGTCGAATTGGCCCACGTCTGAATCACCCTCAACGGACTCTCTCGCAAGAGAGACCGGCCTCTTTCGCGATCGAATGCCTGCGGCGAGTCGCCGGAAGGCGGGAGGCTGGTGAGCCGTCGCTGAAACCTCATGGATCGGTTCCAACTCCCCGTTTCGCTCCATCTCCCGCACCCGCGCTAACTGGGCGGCCCGATTATGGGGCAAGACTGTCCCATGTCGGGATGTCGCTGGCGACGACCTCTCGAGGTCGGCTTTCCGTCGAAACCCCCAGGCGGATTGATATGTGGTTGCAGCTATTTGAGCCGCTCGAGCAGCGCCTGAATCGCATCGAGGCGGTCGATCGGGGCGCCCTGCTGCCGACGCGCGACCTCGACCGTGTGCCGCGCGAGCACCCGGTAGAGTTCTGCGAGTTTGGGATCGCAACCATTCAGGGTTTCGAGTTCATTGGCGACGAGCTCCACATCCCCACGAGAAACGGGGCCGGTGAGTGCACTCGGAGCCCCTCGGTCGAAGACAGCCGCGGCCGTGCCCTCTGCGAGCGGCCGCAGCAGCGCGGTTGCATCGTCTTCATCGAGGCCGATCCGCTTCTCCAGCTCGATGGCGGCTCCGAGCAGGGCCACCAGCGCGTTCGACGCCAACACGGCCCCGGCGTGATACAGGAGTTTGTTCCCAACTTCGATCTCGAAAATCCGCCCGCCGCAGGCCTCGAATGTCGGGGCCAACCAGGCGATCGCATCTTCGTCTCCCTCGATCGCGCAGGGCGTACCTGGAAACGCCATCGCCGCCGAACTCGGATCGGAAAAGCTGCGGACGGGATGAACGCTCGCCACGGATGCGCCCGCGGAGCGAAGCGAGGCGAGCCGATCGGAGCCGAGCGCACCGCTGCAATGGAAGGCGATCGCCCCCGGATCAATCGCACCGCTCTTGGCCAGCTCCTGCGCCACCGCCTCGATCGAGGCGTCGGGTGTCGCGATCAGCACCACGTCGAGCCGACGCGGGACTTCGTCCGGAGCGAGCGCGTCGCCCTCGCCGAGAAACGCGACGGCTGCGCGCGCGCTCGCCATGCTGCGGGTGCGAACCTGGCCGATGCGCACGCGATCCGTGTTCGACAGGCACCGCCCGAGCGCCTTGCCGAGCCGTCCGCAACCGAAGATGCCGAGTTCGCGGGTCGTCTCCACTGCCGGTGTACCTCGGATCATGCCCGCTCCTTCCGAGCGCTGAATCCACGCGAAACCCGGGAGGACAAATAAGACAATGCCGCAGCGTTGGGATTTTCCTTCTTCCTATACGCCAACGTCAAGCGTGCGATCTCATCCCCACAGATCGGAGTCGCAAGCTGGAGATCGCGACACAAATCGTCTCGTGTTCAGCGACCACAGCGTCTCAAAGCCGCCCCGGGGCTCTAGCTGTCCGTTTTTGTCCCATCGAAAGATTGCGCCCACAGACCTGCCGGTGCGGAGTCTGCGGCGGGGATCGAGGATCGGCAGCTTCAGGATTCGACACCGGCAGCGGCGAAATTTTCGAGTTTCTTCTTTCGGATTCGCAGAACTTTGCTCAGCGTCTTGCCGAGCTCTCTGGCCTCGTTCGACCGATTGCGTTCTGCTTCGGGCAGGTCGGGTTTGTCGGGATGTTGGTTGGTGAGGGATGGCAGGAGTTGTGGCCTCACGGGTGTTCCCAATGGGTACATTTCCACGAATCCGCCGACGGGGCAGTGGTTGCCGTATCCACAGGTGAAACAGGCGTATTCGCCCTGTATCGCAATCTCTCCGACGAGATGCATGCGCGCATCATCGAAGTACGTCTTCAGATCCCTGATGACGGGTTCGTTGTAGTCCGTGCCCGCGACTGCGGCGATCACGCCCAATTTCCCTTCGAGCGGAAACACGGAGTTGTGCCGGCCCGAGAAGCAGGCGCGCTCCCAGAACGCCTGGCCTTTGGCGTTCATGCGGTCCCAGTAGTTCGGCGCACCGAAGACGATCGCGTCGGCCCCATAGCACCGATCCAACACCGGCTGAAAGTCGTCTTCCAGAACGCACCGGTTGTCCTTTGCGCAGCCATTGCACGCCTCGCAGGGCCGGATCAGTTTTCCGGAGAGGCTGATGAATTCGCATTCCTCACCCGTACCCTCGAGGATGGCCTTGACGAGTGATTCCGTGACCTTGCCGTCTCTGCCCGCACTGATGCCGACGATTCGAGCCATTCTTCCGCTCCGCACTTGTGTCTGCTGTCGATTCACATATTAGCGGGTTAGCACGCGTTTGCGCCGCACGCTGAGATGGAGGCATCAACCGGCCGAGTTCGACCGCAGCTGCTCGAAGAAATCGACGATCGAGTCGCTCGGCGGGCCGTAGACGTCGACGAAGACCACCGGATCGTCTCCCAACAGCTCGCCGCCGTGCGCCACGCTCGCCGGGACGTACCACATGTCGCCCGGTCCGATCTCGTCGACCTCTTCACCCACCGTGAGGCGCATCCTTCCGCGTAGCATCACGCTGATCTGCTCGTGCGGGTGGGAATGCATCGGATAATGGCCGTCTGGATCGAACTTCACCCAGATGAGTTGAAGGTGCCCTCCGTCGACCAACAATCCGGAATGCACCCGCATCTCCGATTCAAAAAGCGATTTGGTCTCCGCGTGGGCTGAGGTCAGAATGTATTTCGAGGGCACTGCGTTCCTCCCTTTCCGGCAGCGTCGGCCCGGACTCAGCGCGCCGCCAGAGGCGAGCACCAAATCGGCGCTTCGCCCGCACCGGCGCAATCGCCGGCGAAAGGTAGGCCGATCCGGATCTGGGTACCAAACCGATAGCAGCTGTTCGAATCGAAAATAAGATCGTAAATAGCGTCCATTTTTCGAGCCATTACTGCTGTTGCTGCGACCACCGCTGGAGCAAATCGTTTGCTTTATTCGGGCTGAGGTGAGATTGTGCGCTCGGAAAACAGCGATCAAAGGAGGAAGACGGATGAAAGCGATGAGGATTGCACTCTCGTCCATTGCGACGGTGACTGCGGGATTGCTCGCGGCTGGCGTGGCTGCAGCGACCGGAGGCATCCACAGCAGTTGGGAAGCCTTCTATGGATTTGCCGATGCAAATCCCGTCGATGATAGTTTGACCGACGCGGGCAGTACGGAGTGCCAGCTATGCCACCTGGAGTCGAATGGCGGGCAACCCTGGAATGCCTACGGATGGGAATTGCACCTGAACGGTGTCGACTTCGAAGCAGCAGATGGCGTCGATTCAGATGGTGACGGATTCATCAATGGCGAGGAGATCGATTTTCTCGATGGCAACGGCTACGGCGCTCAACCGGGCTGGACGAGTGATCTCGAGGCCGATCCAGGAAACGTGGAATGTGTCGATCAGGGTCCGAACTTTGGGTGCGCTCTTCTTCCCGACGAGTTGGTTCCGCTGACCGCCGGGCCGCTCGATGTGCCCGAACCCCATGCGCGATTCCAACTTCTTTGCGGTGCGATCACGCTGTGGTGGCTCTATAGGCGTCGCAGCCCGTTCGCAGTTGCGACTCGAATCAATTCGACCTACGCCGACCTTCCATCCATGGGCAGTTTCGCCCTCAATCACGCCAACTTGACCGAATGCCGCTCATCGGTCCTCGCGGAAAAGGCAGCTTGCTTTTCCTATCAACTGCCTTCGCTAGAACCCAGATCGCGTTAGGCCGCTCTCGCTATAAGCGATCTTCGCGTAGCTGCCGCTTGAGACTCTTGGGTGCTGCGAAATGGTAAAGCACTCCGATTCCCGCAGAGTAGAACCCGGAGCCATCAAACCAGCCTCCACCACCATAGGCCCCGATCACCCAATTCGAAGTGGCATCGAAGAGTTGCCACTGTATCGAGGCATCTCCGCCGTAGATCTCCGCAGTTCCGGCATAGCCCTCTATCCCAAATCGAAGCCGCTCCGATTGATACCATCCCGCATCGATTCCGAATACGCCTCCGTCCTCGCCGTCACCGCCCTCGAAACCGGCAAAGCCACCGAGGTCCCAGTTGCCGAGATACACGCCACTGATGGCACCAACACCCCAGCCGTCGAGACTGCCAAACGTCAACCCGAAGGCTTCGACGCCGAGATAGCCGAAATCCGGATCGCGCCAGAAAAAGGTACCGCCTCCGGCCACGGCCGCTTTCGCATCGCCCTCATCAAGACCCAGACCGGCGGAAAGTTGGAGTCCCAACCCGAAAGATTCCTCGACAGGCATGTAGTAGGCGCCGTCGGCGAGAAGCAGCTGAACATCCGTGCCGCTCCTGCCTATTGCTTCGATCGATGCACCCACCAGCGGGTGTGGTTCCGACACAGCAGGGCCATTTGCGTCGGCGTGGCTTGCTCCCAGAAAAATTGATGGCATCAAAACGCCAGCAACCAGCGCGGTCTTGAATTCCATGTATTCTCCCTCTGCATTGCCGAGTTTTCCGCATAATTACACGTTTGAGCGCTTTCCGTTGAGAAGATTCTGGCTCTCCACGAGCGGTTGGGCATTTTCGTGCCTCGGCTGTCCGTTTTTGCCACACCGAGAGTGACTCGAATAGGGGTCGATCGAATCGTCTCGGTTGATGTCCGTTCGTTTTCGCGGAGCCCGAGAGTGGAAAACGGGCTCGTACTGGGGCTGATCGGCGGCCGCGCTAGCATCGCCCCATGGGCCCCTCGAATTTCGCCGCAGCCCGCCCCGTCGCGGCAGCGCGGCACCTGCAACCTCGAGCCGTCTATCACGATGTCCGTCGTTGAGCGACTGACGGAATTGCTCGACCAGCAGGGCGTGGCGTTTCAGGTGATTCGTCACGATCCGGTGTATACTAGTGAAGAAGCGGCCCGCGTTCGCGGCACTTCACTGGCAAGCGGAGCCAAGGCGCTCGTTTGCAAAGCGGACGAGCAGTTCGTGATGTTCGTCGTGCCCGCCAATCGTCGGCTCGCGAGCAAGATGGTCCGCAGGAACGAATCGATTCGCAGACTGCGCTTCGCCAACCGCGCGGAAGTCATCCAGCTGACCGGCCTCCAGCCCGGCTCGATTCCGCCTTTTGGCAGCCTGTTCGATTTGCCGACCTGGTGCGACGAAGCGATGGCCGAACAGCCCGCGATCAACTTCAATGCCGGCGATCATGCGGTGTCGATTCACATGAGCTACGCCGATTACGTGTATGTCGAGCGCCCAAAATTGGGGCGCTTTACAGCAGTAGAAAACGGCTAAGCCGTCGCGGTGCCGGCTCTCCGCGACCTCAACCGGCGCTGCGCGCACGTCAGGGCGCTTCGCGCTTTACAGCGATGCCCTGCACCTCGAATCGCGCCCCGAACAACAGTGTGCCGGCGCCGATGAATGCCCGCGCGGGAAATTCCCTGTTGAAGTAGCTGCGATAGACCTTGTTGAACTCGGCGTAATGCTTGACGTCCGAACAAAATACCTGCACGGATACGAGATCATCCATCGACATGCCGGCCGACTGCAGCGTCTTCTGCAGGTCGTCGAGTACGAGACGAGCTTCTTCGGCGGCCGTATCCGGAACCTTGTCGTCCGCCGTCAGCCCGATGGTGCCCGCCAGGTACAGCGTGTTGCCAATCAATACGGCGCCGCTGTACGGGCTCGAAGTCGGGTCCGATGCGTTGCCAGGGTTGATGAATTCCCGCGTCTCCTGTGCAGGCAGGTCGGAAGCGCTCACGGCGGAAAGCATCAGGGTGATGGCAAGTGAAACCGGAATGGTTCGCGACATCGTGATTTCTCCAGGTAAGAGTAACGAAAAGGCTGAACCGACGTTGTACCACGGTTGATAGGATAGATGAGCTGATCTTCCGGCAATGGCCGATGAGACTGACTCAACAGCCGAGACGTGGATCGATAAATGGGTCTGGCACGATCTCTGCGTAGTCGGAGGCGATGCCGCCGCAGAGTCGTTTGTCGTCGCCTCCCTTCTGCCCCAACCCCCGCTGCGATTCCCAAACGAAATCCACCCCTTGGCGCTACAAGAAGAAGGGCTTCTTCTTCCGCGACCGAAAGCCCCACCGGATTCAGCGGTACCTCTGTCAACACTGCGGCCGGAACTTCAGTTCACAGACCTTCGACGTCAGCTAATGGCTGCGCTGTGGCCAGCGGCTCGAACCCCTCTTCAAGCGCCTCGTCTCGTGCTCCG
>JAFDBP010000307.1 GCA_019313245.1 Deltaproteobacteria bacterium | reverse complement strand
GGTCCTCACGAAACGCTCGTACGGCGGAATTGTCGTGTTCGGCCAGAGCCCACCCTCCTCGAAGTGGTTACCGTCGTCCTGCCGCCCCACGTACCAACGCCAGCGCGAGAATTCGATGATCGAATCCACGTGGTCGTACGGTCCGATCGCGCCGAGGATCGTGTCGATCGCGTCGTAGATGTCGGGTTCGTTGAGCTCAGGCAGGCAATCCCAGCAGCCGCGCGCCGGGCTGCGCGTGTTGCGCCAGAAATCCGCGATGAAGGACGCGTCGCCGTCGAAGTAACGGTCGCGCAGGAAGAATGCGTATTGCGCTTTCCCGTACACGAAGGGGCCCCAATTGTCGTCGAATTCGAGCGGTCGATAGGGATGTTTCGCGAATACCGGAAAGGCTCTGTCGTAGTGATCCCAGTTCTCGTCCATGACCTTTTCAATCAAGATCGTGGTCGTTTCGTACAGGTTTCCGTTCTCCCAGCAATCGTCAGCGCACTGGAGCATGTGTTGAAATTCGTGGGCGACCGTCCCCTCAAGCGTAAACCACTCAGGCCACACAGCGAAATTTGAATTGATCATGGTATAGGTCGACCAGTCGTCGTAGAAGGTGGCGGGATTGGGCGCCACTACGTCGTACCAACCAGTACCGCGGTCTATCGGCAGCAGGAAGATATCGATATTCTCATCGGGGCCGCACGCGCCGCCGTCTAGCAGAGGCGCCGTCTGTCCCATCGTCAACACCTGCAGATCCCACTGCTCTTCGGTAAGCCGCAGCGTGTCGGCCGCTACGGACGCGAGGGTTGCGTCGTCGTAGTGAACGATCAGCGGATAGACGCTGGATCGAATGCTGTGGGCGAAATTTTCCGAGCAGGGTTGCGGCAGCGCGGCCGCAAACGCTTCGCTCAGCTCCGGATCGACGCCCTTGACCGCGTCTTTCGCTGCGCGCACCACACCGGCCGAACAGTGAGGCACGTCGACCGGCAGGTTCTTATAGCTCGCGGGCAATTGGTCGGGCGCGAACAGCGCCAAGAATGCGTAGATCGCGGCCTCGTCCCGACTCACCACGCCCGCCGCGGTATCGGCGCGAAGCTGCTCCGCGAGATCTCGACCGGGTGGGCCAGGTTCGCCGGATGCCATCGGGACGAACGCAAAGGTCAGAAGGATCGCAGCCGCCGTGCGCCACTTCGGCGCATCTGGGTTCGCGGAGCCGAATCGTCCGGGGCGGCGGCCGGAAAATCGCTCTCCGAGTGATCGAAGCCACTGTCCCAATCTGCCCCACTCACTCGAGCGTAGAGACACTGTCCCGGATCGCATGTGCATCGCAGGCCTCCCTCTGGTTGGGGTCGCGTTTCGGTTGCGAATTCCCACAGCTGCCCCTTACCACGCGTCGCGCCCGCGACGCTTGACGGTGACTTGACCATTCCTTGACCATTTCTGTACCGACCCACAGCCGCGTTGTGGCAGGATGTCCCGTGGGGAACTTGGGAGGCGTCGGCTGAATGCGCCTGGTGTTTGGCGACTACGTGATCGAGCCAGAAGCGCGGCTCCTTCAACACCGCGGAGAGAGAGTTGCAATCGAGCCGAAGGCCTTCGATCTCCTCGTCTACCTCATCGAGCATCGCGAGCGTGTCGTGCCCGCGAACGAACTGCTGGACACCCTCTGGCCGGGCGTGAACGTCACCCCGGCAGCGCTTTCGCGAGCGGTCCACAAGGCCCGCGATGCGGTGAACGACGACGGGGAGCACCAACTGGTGCTGCGCACCGAGCACGTACACGGGTTTCGGTTCGTTGCGGAGGTCTCGGTCGAATCAGCCGCGGATGTGCTCTCTGCGACTTCCACTGGACCCGCGTGGATACGGCGCAACATTGCAGCGACCCTCTTCGCCATGGCGCTCGTGGCGGCCGCAGCGGGCCTCTGGCTGAGCCAGCGCGCGCCCCTGCCCGAGCCCGGTGAACCGTCCATCGCCGTTCTTCCATTCGCGAACATGAGTGAGGATCCGAACCAGGAGTACTTCGCCGATGGCATCTCCGAAGAGTTGATCAACACGCTGGTCCGCATTGAAGGGTTGCGGGTGGTGGGGCGGACCTCCTCCTTCTCGTACAAGAACGCCGACGTGGACCTGCGAACCATTGGCGAGACGCTCGATGTGGATGTGATTCTCGAAGGCAGCGTGCGCAAGGCGGGCGACCAGGTGCGCATCACCGCCCAGCTCGTTGACGCAGAAGATGGCTTTCACCTGTGGTCGGAAACCTATCACCACGAGATCGAAGACATCTTTGCGATCCAGGACGGGATCGCCCGCGCGATTGCCGATGCGCTGCGGATCGAGCTGGGGGCATCACCCGATCAACCGCTGAACACGGGCGGGACCGAGAATCTGGAAGCCTACAACGCCTACTTGAGAGGGCTGGAGTTGACACGTACCGAGGCCCCCGGCCCGCTGCTTGCAGGGCTCGAGTGGTTCGAGCGAGCGGTTGCCCTGGATCCAGATTTTGCCGATGCGCACGTCCAGATCACGTCCGTCTACGCCATCATGCTGCTGCGCTCGGTGGTTTCCCGGGAGATAGCCGAAGCGCCGGCGCGGGCCGCCGTTGCGCGGGCATTTATGCTGAACCCCTCATCGAGTGATTCATACGCCGCACGCGCGTTTCTCAGACATGCGCTCGGCGAGCTGACGGATTCCGAGGCCGACTTCCTGCGTGCCATCGAGCTGAATCCCAACAACGCCTGGCCGCGCGTGAACTATGGCGAACTATTGTCCTATGAACTCAGCAGGCCCGAAGAAGCCGTCGCCCACCTCGAATTAGCTGTTGCCCTGGATCCGTTGTGGTTGCATGCTCGATCGATATTGGGCGCAGCGTTGGCGGAAGCCGGACGGGTGGACGAAGGCATCGCGATGCTGCGTTCCGGTATCGAGGCGAATCCCGATTTCCGAGAGAACTACTGGCGGCTGGCAACCGTGTACGGCTGGCTCGAGGGTCGCATGGACGAGGCGGTGCGTTGGTACGGGCAGAGCATTGCGCTTCAGCCAGATCCATTCATGTATACGGATCTCGTAGTACTCCATCTGAATCTGGGCGACGCGCCCGGTGCGGAGAAATGGCTCAACCGACTCGAGAGCGCATTCCCCGGCAATCATCAGGGGCTCGCCAGCCGCTATCTGCTGCAGCGCCACCAGGGGATGCGAGAGGAGGCGCTGC
>JAFDBP010000306.1 GCA_019313245.1 Deltaproteobacteria bacterium | reverse complement strand
GTAGGCGACGAGCGCGCGCAGTGCGGGGCCGTTGACCGGCCGCGTGAGGTCGAGCTTCGAGTTTCGGATGAATTTGACACCCGCCGCGGGCCCGCCGCGAGAGGCCTGGATGGCCGCGAGCTCCGCGACCAGAGCGCCCCGGTGGCTCGGAATCTCTCGCAGCCGCCTGACCGCGCGATCGAGGCGCCCCTGCTGGCCCATTCGGTTCGCCAATCGCACGGCCTGCACGAGGCTCTCGGGGTCGGTGGGCTTCTCTCGCCAGTAGCGCTCGAGCACCGTCATCGCCTCCGAATCGCGGCCGAGCGACTGCAGCAGGTGCAATAGCGAGAAGAGCGCATCCCGGTTGCCGGGGTCCGAGCGCATCGCCTCGGCGTATTCCGTCACCGCTCGATCGTATTCGCCCATCTGCTCGTAGGCCTGCGCGGCCAGCCAGCGCGCGACGCTGTTGTTGGGCCAGAGGCGAATCCCCTCCTCGAGCGCCTCGAGTGCCTCGGCGGGTTGCCCGCGCACCAGCAGCAGGCGACCGCGCAGCATGTTCTCGAGCATCGGTTCGCCTTCGAAGCTCGGCAGCAGCTCGTCGACCTCGTCGTACTCACCCGCGCGGATCAAAAGATCGACGTACTCCGCGACCAACAGCGGGGGGGGATTGCCCATCTGCGCGAGCGCGCTCCCCATCGCCTCCGCGGCGCGGATGAATTCGCCGCGGCGCTCGTAGTAGTCGGCAAGCGAGAACCAGGCCTGGATGCCGTTTTGCCCGTCCTCCGTCGCGGCGAGCAGGATGCGCTCGCCCTCTGCGACATCTCCGGTCAGCCGGAGCCGGTTCGCGTAGGCGTCGATGAAGACCAGGCGGGTCGGCTCCGCCTCGTAGGCGAGGCGCAAGATCTCGCTGGCGCGTTGGTGATTGGAAATCTCGGTGAAGAACTCGACGCCGCTGAAGACGACCATCTCCTCGGCGGGAAACTGCTCCAGACAGTCGTTCCAGAGCTTTTCGGCGCCCTCGAGATCTCCCTTCTCCTTGAGGAAGGTCGCGGTCCCGCCGCAGACCCGCGGTTCCCACTCGTAACCGTCGTCGAGATCCTTCACCGCCTCGCCAAACTCGGCGAGCGCCTGCTCGGCCTCGTCGGCGCGGTCCAGGTTGAGCAGGGCCATCAGGCGCGACATCAGCGCGTCCGGATCGCCCGGACTCAACTCGAGCAGGCGCTCGACATCCACCAGCGCGTCGTCGTTCTGCCTCGCCTTCAGTCGCGCGGCGATCTGGACCCGCAGCACGTCGACGCGATCCGGCGCCATTTCGAGCACCCGGCTCGTCGCGAGCACGGCATCCTCGGCGCTCCCGCCCGCGAGGATTGCCTTTGCGAGCAACAGGCCGTCGTCGATCGCGCGATCGGGGTCTTGCGCAGACTTGCGCAGCGGCCAGATGGCGAGCGTGGCCTGGCCCGTCTGGAGCAGCGCTACGCCGTAGAGGTGATTGAGTTCGTAATCGTCCGGAGTCTCCTCGAGTCGCGCGCGCAGGGGCTCGATCGTCTCCGCGAAGCGGCCGGTCTGCTGGAAGCTGCGAATGTCATCGAGGTCGAGTTCTGGGCTGCACCCAAAAATCAAAGCGAGAGTGACGACCGCGGCGCCGGACCAACTGCGCGCGCGACGGGAGTCCAGTTTCGGGCTCAATTTTGCTCCTTTTTGGGATCCCCGCGGGGCACTTCTCAGCGGGTCCCCCGAGGGCGTCATAAACACCCTACGGGTTAAATTTCCTTGACATGCCCGGCGCTTATCTGCCACCGTGACGCTCGAGAAACACCGACTTAACGGGCGATCGTCTATCAAACGCGCCCGATTCGTCAACCAGCATTGAAACGCTGAGGGTCGCAACGATCGCGGAAGATTACCGCGATCACAAGGGTCGCGATCCGATTAAGGGGGCCACTAATATGGCTAGTTTCAAGATCAATCACCTGTTTACGCTGTTAGTTGGAGTTGCCGTCGCGTCCGCCTCGCTATTAGTCGCGGCTGATCCCGCGAGCGCCGAGGGCGCGCTGTTCCGAGCGAAGAGAACCTGGTGGTTCAGCCAGGCCGGTTCATGGACCGACGGCGGCGTAATACCGCCTACGGGGATGTCTACGGCGATGGACCCGTACGAGCCGTCCGCGATTGCGCAGGTCTGCACGACGCCGAACAACCCGGCGTTCACCGCGCCGAAGTCGTTCATCAAGGACACCACCTACACCTTCATGTGCGGACCGGGGACGTTCCAGTGTTACATCGGCTACCCGAAGTCCTCGGGTTGGTATTCGTACTGGAACGCGAAGGGCTACTTCCGGCCGCAGAATACCAACGCCCCTACGACGACCACGACGATTCGCGTGCGAACCGTGTACGACGGATGGCCCGGGCCTCCCGCAGGGCCGCCCACCGCGATGTACACGCGAGTCACCCCGACTGAGGGTGGCTGCACGGGCACGGACTGCCCCGGGACCACCCAGTTCGGCGGCCGCTATTACGCGAGCCGCGGCGGCTCGATCATGATCCAGCCGGGACCGAACCGCTTCGGCGGCACGATGCGCTTCTTCGGCGGCCCGAACGCACGCTACTACCAGCTGATCACGATCTCGGGTCCGTGGACGTCGGTCACCTTCCCGCCGGCTCCGCTCTCGGTGCAGGTTCCGAGCAGTGTCGAGTTCGATATCGGCACGGTTTCGGCGAACCCCTCGAGCAGGGGCTACCGCTACCGGCTGACGGAACCGAACCACATCAACCGGCTGATCACCGGCATGACGCCGGGCGGCGGCGCCTGCACGCAGGTGACTGCGCCACCGAACGCCACGGGCATGTGCGCCTACTACCAGAAGACCGCGCAGTACCTGATCACGCGCGCCCCGTACACGACGGGCATGGTCCAGGCCTGGCAGCCGAACGGCAACACCAACACGATCCAGACGGCCACCG
>JAFDBP010000305.1 GCA_019313245.1 Deltaproteobacteria bacterium | reverse complement strand
CTCCGCCGTCGGCGTCGCGGTGGGCGTACCCGTGGGCTCCGTCGTCGGCGTCGCGGTGGGCGTACCCGTGGGCTCCGTCGTCGGCGTCGCGGTGGGCGTACCCGTGGGCTCCGTCGTCGGCGTGGCCGTGGGCGTACCCGTGGGCTCCGTCGTCGGCGTCGCTGTGGGCGTACCCGTGGGCTCCGTCGTCGGCGTGGCCGTGGGCGTAGCTGTGGGCTCCGTCGTGGGCGTCGCGGTGGGCGTAGCTGTGGGCGTCGGCTCGGCGGTTGCCGTGGGTGTTGCGGTCGGTGTGGGGCCAACCCCAGCCAATGCCGGCGCCGCGGCGATTACCATGAGGCCTATGGCCAAGAGGATTGTGTTCAAGATTGTTGAGCGCTGCATTCTCTCTCCAGTTTGCGTGAATTCGCGGGCTGCGTTGGATTCATTGTTCGAACTCGGACGGTTCGGGCAGCCATCATACCGTCGAGACCGCTAGAACGTGAACCCCAAATGGCGACTTTCTCGATTTATTTTCAGTAGTTCGGAGAGCGCTAGATGTCTCGCGCGCTCGCTTCGCTCGCGTTTCGAATCTCTCGAGATGTGCAAAACATTTGGCTATGGCCTGTTTTGGAACAGAAATTCTTGTCTCTGTCCTGACGGAGACCGGAGCTCATCGCCGGTCGAGCCTCGGGGGGGGTAGGTGCCGGGCATGCATCGCCAGAGGGGGTTTTCCCGCGGGCTGAGCCGCAAGGCGGTTGATCCGGGCCATCGATCCGGCGAGTACTATCGGGGCGACAACCCTCGATGCTGGGAGATCACACCCGAGGAAGAGCCGTTGGATTGCGGTTATATTCCCCGCGTCCGCCACTACTTGGCTCTAGGTAGAACAGCCTCCCACGTAGCGCTCGATTGAAACTCGGGCAGTCTTTTCGCCTGTTGGGCACGGGCCTGAATGCACGGTACGACATGGCGAAATACAACATCGGTATCGATACGGGCGGAACCTACACGGATGCGGTGATCGTCGACATGCGCGACCGCAAGGTCGTCGCCTCTGCCAAAGCGCTCACGACGCGGGGTGATCTGTCGATTGGAGTCACCGAGGCGTTGAGCAAGATTCTCAGCCAAGCCGGGGAGGGGTTCAATCGAGACGATGTCTCGCTGGTTTCACTCTCTACCACGCTGGCTACCAACGCCCTGGTCGAAGGGCGTGGGTCGTCGATTGCGACGTTTCTGATCGGCTTCAAGGACGCGATGGTGGAGCGCACGCAGATCGCGCGTGCGATCCCGAGCGCCCGGATCCTTCGCATTCCGGGCGGCCATACGCACGATGGCGAAGAGCGCGAGCCCCTCGGCGAGGCAGAGATCCTGTCCGCTCTAGAAGAAACGCGCGGCTCGGTCGATGCCTATGCGGTTGCGGGCCATTTCGCGGTCCGCAATCCGGGGCACGAAAATCGCGCTCGACAGCTGATTCGCGAGGTCACGGGATGCCCAGTGACGGCGTCGTGTGACCTCTCCGACGATCTCGATGGCCCGCGCCGAGGTCTGACAGCGGCGCTCAACGCGCGAATTGTTTCGCTGATCGTCGCCCTCGTCGCGGCAGTGCGATCGTCGCTCGAGCGGCAGGGCATTTCGGCGGCGCTGATGATCGTCAAGGGCGACGGCTCGATCGCGACCGCGGAGGCGGTCACCGAGAGGCCGATCGAGACGATCCTCTCCGGCCCGGCTGCGAGCGTGATCGGGGCGAGATTTCTCTCGGGATTCTCCGATTTCATCATTTCGGACATCGGTGGTACCACGACGGACGTCGCGATCGTAAAGGGTGGATGGCCCAGCCTTTGCGCGAAAGGATCGGTGGTGGGGGGTTATCGAACCCTCGTGCACGCCATCGATATGCAAACGGTCGGTCTCGGCGGAGACAGCGAGGTCGAGATCGATTTCGAGAGGCAGGTCGTCCTCAAGCCGAATCGGGTGGTGCCCATCTCGTTGATGGGCGCCCGCTGGCCATCGATGATCGATTCGCTGAAGGCGAGTTTGAGCGCCGGAGTGGGAATGCGGCGAGCCAGCCGGTACCTGGTTCGTCCGGATGGATCGGATCGAAGCGCGATCCTCAGCGACTTGTCGAAGGCGGACCTCGCGCTATTGCAGAGCGTCGAGAAGGAACCGAAGCCCTATACCGATCTGGTATTCCGCGTGTCGGAGAAGGCGTCCATTGCGCGCCTCATCGATCGCGGCCTGGTCCAGATCGTGGGTTTCACACCCAGCGATGCCGCCCACGTGCTCGGGCTCCAGTCGCAATGGTCGCGCGAAGCTGCGGTGGTCGCGTGCATGCTCCTCGGTCGATCGAGCGGGCTGATTTCCGATGACGACGAGCGTGCTGATGAAGAGAGTCGCCACTTCGCGCGATTGATTTTCGATGCGGTCATTGCAAAGAGCGCGCACTTGATGCTCGAGAGCCTTTGCGGCCAACGCCTAGACCCCTCATTGTCTCTGGTTTCAGCAGTGACCGCGGGTGATCACCGCGTTGGAGACCTCGGCATTGCGCTGAAGTCGGAAATCCCAGTGATCGCTGTGGGCGGCCCAGCGGCAGTCTTCTACAACGAAGTGGGAAGGCGCCTCGGCGTAGAGGCCGTGATTCCGGAGCACAGTGCAGTGGCCAACGCGATCGGGGCTGCGATGGGTATGGTGAAAGCCCACGCCGTCGTCGAGATCACCAAGCGAGAAGACTGTGCGTTCAACGTTCACCACGAGGGCGAACCCCTGGTGGTCAACACCGGTGAAGAAGCCATGGCCGAAGCCAAGGCAATCGCCGAAGCTGAAGCCCACCAACATTCAATTGCGATGGGCGGCCGCGATATCCGGGTGAATCTGCAGATTCACCGAATTCTCCTGCCCGGCCGCGAAGATGACGACGGTCTGATCGCGGCTACAGTCATCGCCGAGTGCACCAGCGCGCCAGAGCTCGGCCCTTCCTGAAGTCCGGTTCACGAAATCAGTAGCGGGTGCTGGGCCTGCGGCGATCTCTCGCGTCTCCACATCGCCAACACTTGCGCAAAAAACCTTCACCGATGTGCAACTCGGGTCGGGCCCTGGTCGCGGCTTAGGAAGGTTGGGCGCTGCCTCTCAATCGATTTCCCTGTCTGGTCGATGAAGCCTGACGTAAAGCTATTACGCAGGAACGCGCGGCGTCTCATTGTCACGGCTGTTCGGGAGATTTCATGGCTGGAAAGAAGCTGGCGGTATTGCTTGTCGACGACAGTCGCACCGTTCTCGCGCAGATCGAAAAAGTCGTAATCGACAGCGAGGAAGCGGAGATCGTCGGTACTGCGGGTAACGGCGCGGAGGCGATCCAAAAAGCGAGCGAGTTGAAGCCGGATCTCGTGATCATGGACATCGTCATGCCCGATATCGATGGGCTGGCGGCGTTGAGAATGCTGCAGGCAAAGCAGCCCGAGATTCGAGTCGCGATGCTTTCTTCGGTGGGCGGCATGGCGTCCAAGGCGGAAGAGGCGTTCCGGCTGGGTGCGGTGCAGGTGCTCGGCAAACCCGTCGATGCAGACGCGCTGGAAGCACTTCTCGCTCAGGAATGCGCGCGGTCGGGAGCGGGGGCGGAAGGCTGAATGGGCGTCAAGTTCTTTGGCCAGTATTTGATCGAGCAGGGTGTTGTCGACTCCGACAACATTCGGGCGGCGCTCAAGCTGATGGACGAGGAGAATCGAAGCCTGGGCGAGCTGGCCGAGGCAGGTGGGATCCTCACGGCCGAGGAAGCCGCAAAGATCAACGCTCAACAGCGGTATTGCGACATTCCCTTTGGCGAGCTGGCGGTCGAGATGGGCTTGCTCAGCGAAGAGCAGGTCGAATATCTGATCGGCTTCCAGGACCAGACCCGGTTGAGGATCGGCCAGGCTCTGGTGCGCCTGGGGTATCTGCCCAACGGGCGCCTGCTTCAGTTGCTCGTGCAATACGAGAATGAGCAAACCGTCTTTCGGATCGGGAATGTCGCGCTTCCGGAGGGGCTCGGGTCGAACGCGATGGCCGCGACGGTTCTGGATCTGCTCCCGAAAATGCTGGTTCGGATTGCGCGAATCGGCGTGCGAATCGGCAACGAGCAGCCGGCCGCAGCGATCCCCGACTATCCGATCCGAATTGCGGTCAAGGTGACGGGCGACGTGGGGCTGATGATCTGCCTGTTGGGTGACGAAGAATTTTCGCTGGAACTCGCCGGAGCCGCTGCAGACTTCGACGAATCGCGCCTCGAAGCGGCGCGGCAGAACCCGGCCCTCCTCGCGGATGGTGTCGGGGAATTTCTGAACGTTCTGGCTGGAAACGCGATGGGAATTTTGGAGCGCAAAAAGATCGCGACCGAACTCGAGCCACCGCGCTCTGATCCCGAACTCGATTCGGGTTATCTCTTTGAACTCGCGGTCAGCGTCGGGAAAGCGGCGCTCTACCTGAAGCCCCTCTAGGCCGCGCCGCGCATCGACCGCGCGCCCCAAACCGACCCAGTTGGATTCGCTTATCGCAGACCACTGGGGCGGAGTTCCCCAGTGAAAGAAATTAATTCAAGTTAGTTGAAATCGGCGTCGCGGGTGGTTGCGAGTCCGGCTAGAATTCCTGCCATGAAAATTCTAGTTATCGGATCTGGTGGCGTGGGTGCGGCCATTGCGGCCATTGCCAAACGCCGTGACTTCTTCAACAGCATGATCATGACCGACATCGATGAGCGCCGCGCGAAGGGGGTCGCCGAGCAAACTGGCGATTCTCGATTTAGCGCCGCAAAACTCGATGCATCGGACGCCGCATCGATTACGAAATTTGCGCGCGAAAACGACGTCACTGTGATTCTCAACAGTGCGGATCCGCGCTTCGTGATGCCGATTTTCGACGCTGCATTCGACGCGGGCTGCACCTACCTCGACATGGCGATGTCGCTCTCGAAAGCGCACCCCGAGAAGCCGTTCGAGCTGACGGGTTTGAAGCTGGGCGACGAGCAATTTGCCAAGTCGAAGGAATGGAAGGACAAGGGTCTGCTCGCGATGGTGGGACTCGGCGTGGAGCCGGGGCTCTCCGACATATTCGCGCGCTATGCCCAGGATCACTTGTTTTCCGAGATCGACGAAATCGGCGTGCGCGATGGCGCGAATCTCGCGGTCGAGGGTTACCGCTACGCACCGGGTTTTTCGATCTGGACGACGATCGAGGAGTGCCTGAATCCCCCGGTCATCTGGGAGAAGGACAAGGGTTGGTTCACGACGGCCCCGTTCTCGGAGCCGGAGGTCTTTACCTTCCCCGAGGGCATCGGCCCGGTGGAGTGCGTGAACGTCGAGCACGAGGAAGTGCTGTTGATTCCGCGCGTGATCGACTGCAAGCGCGTGACGTTCAAGTTCGGTCTGGGGGCGGACTTCATCAACATGCTCGAGGTGCTGCACGGGATCGGTCTCGATTCGACCAAGCCGTTGAAGGTGGGCGACGTCGAAGTCTCGCCGCGAGATGTGGTGGCCGCGTGTCTGCCGGATCCGG
>JAFDBP010000304.1 GCA_019313245.1 Deltaproteobacteria bacterium | reverse complement strand
GATCCGAAAACGCTCGTCGACCGTTACGAGTTCGACGCCGGGCTGGTGAAGCGCCTGGCCGAGTTGACGCTGCGCCTGCCCTCGCTGCGCGAGTTCGCCGAGGACGTGCCGGATTTGGCGCAGGGCATGCTGGTGCAGCTGGTCGAATCGCGTAGCTGCCCGTCGCGGCGATTCTCGATCGCTGCGCTGAACGCCCTGCGGCACCACCCTTGGCCCGGAAACCTGGTCGAGCTCGAGGCCGTCGTGCGCGACCTCGCCTATTCCTCGCTCGAGGAAGAAGTCCAACTTGAGGACGTGCAGCGCGCGCTGGCGAGCCGGATGCCGCCGCCCGAGGAACAGGCGACGCCGACCTTCGATCTCGATCGACCCTACCGCGAGGCGCGCGAGGACTTCGAGCGGCAATACTTCGAGCGCCTGCTCGCGAGCGAAGGCGGCAGCATGTCACGCGTCGCCGAGCGATCGGGTCTCGAGCGCACGCACCTTTACCGCAAGCTGAAGGCGCTGGGCCTGCAAGTGGGCCGGCGCGAGGAGGCCTAGACCCAGGCGCAAGGGTGGGGCATGCGTAAAGGGTCTACAATGCGCGCCCTGTGCAGCGTAACGCGTAATCCAGACGACGCGCCCGCGTGAAGATCATCATTCTCGGCGCCGGCCAGGTCGGTGGTTCGGTCGCCGAAAGCCTGGTCTCGGAGCAAAACGACATCACGGTCGTCGATGTCGATCCGCCGCGCCTGCGCGCGCTGCAGGACCGACTCGACCTGCGTACCGTGTCGGGCAGCGCCGCGCATCCATCGGTCCTTTCCGAGGCCGGCGCGGACGACGCCGACCTGCTCATCGCGGTCACGCAAAGCGACGAAACCAACCTGGCGGCTTGCAAGATCGCGGCACGCCTGTTCAACGTGCCGCGCCGCGTCGCACGGATCCGCGCCACCGATTACCTGAACGACGAACGTCTGCTCGGCGCCGAAGGCTTCGAGGTCGACCTGTCGATCTGTCCCGAACAGGTGCTTACCGAGTACATCGTCAAGCTGATCGAGTTTCCGGAAGCGCTGCAGGTGCTCGACTTCGCAGACGGCGTCGTGAGTCTGGTCGCGGTGCGCGCCTATCGCGGCGGACCGATGGTCGGACATCCAGTGAAGGAAATTCGCTCGCACATACCGAAGATCGATACGCGCATCGTGGCAATCTTCCGGCGCAACCATCCGATTGTGCCGGATGGCGAAACCGTCATCGAGGTCGACGACGAGGTGTTCTGCCTAGCCGCGTCGCGCGATATCCGCAAGGTGATGCGCGAGCTGCGACGCATGGACCGGCCAGTACGGCGCATCATGATCGCTGGCGGCGGCAACATCGGACAGCGCCTGGCGCGCGCGCTCGAGCGCGACTACTCGGTGCGCGTGATCGAGCACAACAAGCTGCGTTGCGAGATGCTGGCGGCGCGGGTGCATGAGGCGCTCGTCCTGAACGGCGACGCAACGGACGAGGAACTGCTGTTGCAGGAGGGTATCGGCGACATGGACCTGTTCGTCGCCGTGACCAACAACGACGAGAACAACATCATGAGCTCGCTGCTTGCCAAGCGGCTCGGCGCGCGGCGCGTCGTCGCGCTGATCAACCGGCGCTCGTACGTAGATCTGCTGCAAAGCGGCGAGATCGACATTGCGATTTCCCCTGCCCAGGCGACGATCGGCAAGCTTCTCGCGCATGTGCGCCGCGGCGACGTGGTCGCAGTCCACAGCCTGCGACGCGGGGCGGCGGAGGCGCTCGAGGCGGTAGTGCACGGCGATCGCGATTCCAGCAAAGTGATCGGCCGGCGTGTCGAGGACATCGATCTGCCGAGCGGCACGACGATCGGTGCCATTGTGCGTGGTGACGAGGTGCTGATGGCGCACCACGACACGGTGATCGAGGCCGAGGACCACGTCATTGTTTTCGTGGCGGACAAGAAGACGCTGCCGCGCGTCGAGAAGCTGTTCCAAGTCGGCGTGCGCTTTCTGTAACAGCGGTACGACGCCATACGAGCGATGGGGCGCTACGCGACCGTATTGAACCTGCTGTCGGTGGTGGTGGTGATCTTTGCGCTCGCCATGCTGCTGCCGCTTGCCGTCTCGCTCACCCTTGAAGACGGCGCCGAGAGTGCCTATGACCTCGCAATCTTGGCGGCGGGGCTGGCCGGCTGCCTGGGTTGGGTGCTGACGCGCGGCGGGCGGCGCGAGCTACAGCCTCGCGACGGGTTCCTGTTCGTGGTGCTCGTGTGGTCGGTACTGCCGGCGTTCGCAACCGTGCCGCTGCTCGTTTATCTGCCCGGGCTCGGCTTCACCGACGCGTACTTTGAAACCATGTCCGCCCTCACGGCGACGGGCGCCACGGTGCTCTCCGGCCTCGACGCGCTACCGCCCTCGATCAATGTCTGGCGCTGCATGCTGCAGTGGATCGGCGGCATGGGGATCATCGTGCTTGCGGTCGCGATCCTGCCGCTGCTCGGCGTCGGCGGCCGCCAGCTGCTCAAGGCGGAAACGCCCGGGCCGATGAAGGAGCAGCAGCTCACACCGCGCATCGCGCAGACCGCGAAGGGTCTGTGGCTGGTGTACCTGCTGCTCACGGTGCTCTGCGGGCTGGGCTACGCCTGGGCCGGGATGAGTCCGCTCGACGCGATGATGCACGCCTTCACGACCATCGCGCTGGGGGGATTTTCCTCGCACGACGCAAGCTTCGCATACTGGAATTCGCCGCTCATCGAGGGGCTGGCGGTGGTCTTCATGCTGGCCGCCGGGATCAGCTTCGGCACGCACTTCATGGCACTGCGGCGCGCGTCGCTGCGACCGTATCGTTTCGATGCCGAAGCCCGGGCGTTTTTCAGCGTCTGCGCCGCAAGCGTTGCGCTCGTCGCAGGATACCTATTCCTGCATGGGGTCCACGACGACTTTCCGACGACGGCGCGCTATGCCTTGTTCAACGTGATTTCGGTCGCGACCACGACCGGCTATTCGACGACGGACTATGCGCTCTGGCCGGTGTTCGCCCCGCTCTGGATTCTGATGCTTTCGACCTTCAGCACTTGTTCGGGATCGGCGGGCGGCGG
>JAFDBP010000303.1 GCA_019313245.1 Deltaproteobacteria bacterium | reverse complement strand
TCCCGTCAATGCCACGAACCGCGTGCGCGGGGAGTGGTGCCAGTTGCGTTTTCGAATCAGCATCGGCTCCTCCGATTGCAAATCGCTTCCAAGACTCGTTCTCCGCTGACCGCGCCTACTACTCTGCGGGCGTGTACCAGATGGGCGACGACCAGGCGCGCTCCTGGAGTGTGAGCGGGATACCCTCTGGTACCGGCAAGTTGTTCTTCACAGAGTCATAGGTCGACCAACGCGGCGTCGGGATCTCGAGCACCCGGACGTAGTACGCGGCCCGCAGCTCCGGATCGAAGTCCGGGTCGGTCCACACGGCGCTGAGCTGGGTGTCGCCGATGTCGTTGGTGTATTTCGCGGTCTTGACGTCGACCGTGTTGCCCACCGGCGGCAGCTTGCCGGTGTTTGGATCGGGCACGCGATCATCCGACCAGGCGACGTCATGGATCTTCTCCATCGGCAGACCGTTGGCGGGGTTGGCCCAGACCTTGACGATCTGGATGCGGTCGAGATTGCCACTCTCCGGATCCTTCAGCGCCCAGACGGCAAACGTCGGCGCCTTGCCGTCCTTCTTCGGCAGGTCCTGGCCCATGGGCACGCCGCCCTGGTAGGCCTTCTTCACGAAGTTCTTGTCCTCGACGAGCTTCTTCGAGTAGTCCCAGCCGCCGAAGAAGCGCAGGCGGATCATCGTGCCGGAGGTGCCGTAGGTCTCCTTCGACATCATGGCGTTCCAGATGCCCTCGCGGGTGTTCTCCTCCGCCCACACGGCCGTGGTCCCGGCCGAACTGAGTTCTGCGGTCACGCCACCGCTCAGACCGGGCGTCGGGTTCAGGCGCTTTTGAGGCGTGTCGTCGATGAAGCCGTGCCCGCCCAGATAGGCGAACTCCTCATTGCCCTGATAGCCCGAGTGGAAGTCCGCGCCCGCAACGACGCCCATCTTGTACGGGTTGTACCCCAGCTCTTTTTCGAGGTACATGCCCGTGGCCAGGCCCTGACGGAAGAAGGCGCCGCGGCTCTTGTCGGCCTGGATCGGCAGGTTGATCAGATTGTTGAACAGCTCGAAGCCCGCGAACTCGTCGTTGGGCGAGAGAGCCGGATGTGCATCGGACTGGCCCTTGGTCTGCACGATCTCGAACAACGGCTCGTTCGCGGCCTGGCGCCGCGCGTAACGCGAGTTCATCGGCCCGCCTTGGAACTCGTTTTCCGAGAACATCCAGCCGTTGGAGACGTTGGAGTTGTGCGGGATCGCGAACACGTCGATGCCCTGCTGCCGCAGACCCTCCAGGTGAGTCCACAGGTCTTCGGGGAGGACCGAATCGAAGGCCGAGTAGGTAAAGGGCGCGGCCTTGTTCTTGAAGAACACGTTGCGGTGCATGTTCGCGCCCCGCGGAATCGACGTCCATTCGTAGCCGTAGATCGTGGTGAATTTGCCCGGCTCATAGTGCTTGTCTGCCGTCTCCAGGAACGACTGCCACATGGAAATGCTCAGCTCGGGGGTGGCGTACTCCGGGATCGGCTCATTGGCGAACAGGCTCGCGAGCAACTGCTTGAAGAAAGGGCCACCGGCCTTCGGGTCGGTTTGCCCGGCGACGATCCCCCGGGCGAAATCCGAGTCGGCGAGCGGGCTGTTGGGGTTGCCGAATTCCTTCAGCACGCCGAAATACTCGGCATGGTCGGTGATCGCGACGAAGTCGTAGGGCGTGCGCTTTTTCATGCGCTCACCGGTGGTCGAGAGCTTGATCTCCTCCCCCCTCGCATACCGGTAGGCGTCGTCCCAGGTCATGTTCACGCCAATCGTGAACGCGTCGAACGAGTTCCGGGTGTGCATGTGCTCCTCACCGAAGTAGACGTTCTTCAGCGGGTTCGGCTTGCCGGATTCGCGATCGGGCTCACCGGCGGACCGGGCGCCCGCGAGCGCGGGAATTATCACCAAAACGAAGGCGATTCGTAGCAGGGTGGCGAACTGCATGCGATTCTCCTCACGGGCTGAACTCACGCCCAGTATCTATTTCTTGTGCTCGAGGGTGCCGATATGGAAGCCCGAAGGCGGCAGCTTTTCCTGCAGCCCGGGATAGAAGTCGAGTTTTTTGACCAGGCTCGGATCGGGTGTGTACCAGATCGGCGAGGTCCAGGCGCGCTCCTGGATGGTGGCTGACACCGCTTTGGGCGGCTCCACGCCCAGCTTCGCGGCGTCGTAGGTCGACCAGCGCGGCGTCGGAATCTCGATCACGCGCGCGTAGTACACGGCGTGCTGCGACGGATCGAAGTCCGGATCCGTCCACACGGCGCTCAACTGGGTGTCACCGATGTCATTGGTATAGGTGGCCTTCTCGACATCGACCGTGTTGCCGACCGGCGACAGCTCGCCGCTGTCATCGGGCACGCGACCATCGGACCAGACCACGTCGTAGATCTTCTGGAAGCCGTAGCCGCGTTTGTCGTACCAGCCCTTGATGATCTGGACGCGATCCAGGTTACCGCTGTCGGGATCTTTGAGCGCCCAGATCGCGAACGTCGGTGCGTTGGCCTTGCTCGGCTTCTTCGGCAGATCGCCCCCCATGGGCACACCGCCCTTGTAGGCTTTCTCGACGAAGCGCTTGTCTTCGACGAGATCCTCGTCGAAGTCCCAGCCGCCGAAGAACCGCACGCGGATCAGTGGTCCGGACGTGCCGAAGGTCTCCTTGCGTTTGATGCCGTCGAAGATCGCCTCTCGGGAATTTTCCGGGGCCCAGACACCCGTGGCACCGGGGGTGCCGAAGTAGATCGCCGGTTCGCCGGCCACCGATCCGGCCCCACTCAGGCGAACCTTGGGGGAGTGGTCGATGTTGCCGTGCACGCCGGGGTAGTTGAACTCCTCGTTGGCCGAGGCGGCGATGTGGGAATCAGCGCCAGCCACGATTCCGTACTTGAACGGGTTGGCGCCGATCATCTCCTGGAAGCCGACACCGTCGATCAGCGCGTTGCGCACGAAGCTCTTGTCGACCAGGCCGAGTACGCCGCCCGAGCCCAGCAGGTGCGTGAACTTGTCCTCGAAGCCCGCGAACTCATCGTTGGGGGACAGCGCCGGGTGCGTCTCCGAGGCGCCCTTGGTCTGAATGATCTCGACGGCGGGCGTGTTGCGTGCGCTGCGATACGCCCATCGCTCGTCGATCGGACTGCCGCT
>JAFDBP010000302.1 GCA_019313245.1 Deltaproteobacteria bacterium | reverse complement strand
CGACGATTGGGGCTTCTATTCGAAAGCCTATGGCGGCAGCCCTGGGCCCTCGGGGACGACGCCGGGGACGTTCGCCTGTCCGTGACCTCGAGTCGTGTTCCGTGCATGCGGAGTTCGTCAGCGCGATTCGGCGCTGATCGACGGAATGCGCTCGATCGAGGATCGCGAGCACACAGCTTCAGCCACGATATGAGGCAACCTTGCCCCTAACCAACTCAACTCAACCGGATGCCGCTTGTCGACCCTCTGTCAAAAGGCAGCTTGTTTTTCCCATCAACGCATCACACCCGCGTTGATCCGCAAACGATCGTTGTCGAAGGTGGCTCCGTCGCATCCGCAGACAGGAAAATATGATCTGTCACCATCAGGACAGGAGTCCGGCAATTCGCAGATCCTCTCGCGTTAGGGCGCCCGGCAAGAGAAAAGAATTGATCGCAACGAGCTGTCCTCGCGGGATCCCACCGCTATGCGAGATCGTCAGAAGGCGAAATTGACGGTTATGCCGTAGGTCCTCGGATCCGCGTAGGCGTCGAGAATGATGCCGAGGCCTCTGGACCGATCGAGAGACTGAGACTTGTAGTGCTCATCCATGAAATTGCGGACCCAGCCCGTCAGCGTGAGCATCTCGTTCTCCGAAGTCCAGGTGAGAGCCCCGTTGAAGACCCAGAAGCTGCTCCGTCCGAAGAAACCCGGCCTGAAGTTGCAGCGGTTGCCCCGGCCCCCGCAGGCGTCGTAGAGCATTTCGTCCTTCCAGCTGAACGAGAAGCGGGGAGTCAAGGTGCCGAGGCCCCGGCCGGCAAACTGCCCGGGCAGCGGGATGTCGTATTCGATGGAGCCCGTGGCGGACCAGTTCGGCGACGCGATCAGCGTGTTGCCCGAGTAGTTGTACTCCCTGGGAATGATGATGAAGGGGGGATCCGGGCGCGGTTGACCGCGCTGCCACGGAATCACGAACCTCTCGGAGAAGGTGACCACGAATTCCTTGTACTCGCTCTCCACCCAGGCGGCGTTGAAGGTGACTCGCAGGCCGTCGATTGGCTCGGTCTGCAGGTCCAGCTCGACGCCGTAGACCCACGCGTCGCTGGCGTTCGCCAGCTTCGGAATCGGATAACCAAGAGAGGTCTGTTCGGTGATGAAGACCTGAAGATCCAGATAGTCGTAGTAGAAGCCCGTGAGGTTGAGGCCCAGGCGGTTATCAAACCAAGAGGAGCGCAGCCCGCCCTCGTAGGAATCGACAATTTCGGGATCGACCCCCGTGATGATGTCGAATATCGAGACGGCGCCGCCGTTGAAGTGCCCCCCCTTCCAGCCCTTGGAGTACTTGATGTAGAGGTTGCTGTCCTCGGCGTAGTTCCAGGCCAGACTGAAATCTCCGCTCCAGTCGCGCCACAGGGTGTCTTCCTCGTCGTCGAGGGAACTTCTGATCTGTCGGCCGGCAGGAGATTCGACGACGATGGTGTCGAAACTCTTGTGCTCCCAGTTGTAACGCAGCCCCGCGAGCAGCGTGAAGTCGCAGGAAATGCGCTCGCATCCGGGCCGGATTCGGTACTCGAATTGCCCGTAGACGGCGAAGTTCCACAACTCCTGGGTGTATGTCTGGTGGATGTTGGCGCGCCCTTCCCGGTCGATGAAGTTGCTTACGTCGAGTTCGTCTTCGAGGTAATAGACACCGAGTGTCCAGTCACCGTCACCGTATTTCGACTCCCGAATGGGGCCGCGGAGTTCGAGCTGCTCGCTTAGCTGCCAGGCGGACGAGGTGTACGTAGTCTCCAGCGTGTACCTGGGGCCACCGTCGGTGTTCTCGAGGCGGAAGAGGTCGTGCCACTCATAGGCGATCAGATTTCGGAGTTCGAGATCCTGATTGCTGCCGAGTAGCACGGTCGTCTGGAGGTTGGCTCCCAAGAGGTCGATGTTCTCCGGGCCGTCGATGTTGTAGGCCCCCGCGAAGGGATCTCCGTCGCGGTCGGCGAATAGACCTCGACTCCGATCATTCTGGTACTGGAACGCCCGACTCCTGTTCTGCCCGCCGTGGACGTTCAGCAGCCACTCGGTCTCGGTCTGCCCGATTGGCGCATTGAGCAGCAGCTGACCCCGGGCCGCGAAGTAGTCGATGTCGTTGGTCCGCTCGTCGATGTGCGGATCGACGAACCGGGTCAGCCCGTCGCCCGTCGTCTGGTTGCAGGGAGGCTTGACGGGGTGAGTTGCGATATCGCTGGCGGGCACGTGGGCTTCCGGCGCGCAGCGATTTTCCGTGATGCCGTCGCGGATGGCCCAGGTCCCCGAGAGCCGGCCCGAGAGAACATCTGGGATGATGGGGGCATTGACGAAACCCTCGACCTCCCAGAGTTCGTAGTTGCCGTACGTGGCCGTGACGGAGCTGGAGAACTCTCCTTCCGGCTTTCTAGAGCGCAGTAGGATCGCACCGGCCGAGGCGTTGCGATACAGCGTCCCCTGGGGTCCACGCAGAACCTCGACGTTTTCCACGTCGTAGAACTGGAACAGCTGACCCGCCGGTGACTGCATGTAGACGCCGTCTTGGTAGACGGCGACGGCACTGGCCGCATTGGCGTTGAAGTCGTCGAGACCCACGCCGCGGATGTAGATCGTGGGGTTGGAGGCCGCGAAGGCGCTCTTGATCTCGAGGCTCGGGGTGAAGTTCGAGAGATCGCGGATGTCCCTGATGCCCTCGACCTGGAGAACGCCCGGATCGAACGCCATCACCGAGATGGTATTGCCCTCCACCAGCATTCCCCCCGCCTCACCCCGGACTACGATCTCGTCGATATTGGCTGGCAGCTCCGCATTTGGCCCGGAGATTTCGGGGGCGAGATCCTCGCCGGGATCGGCGTCGCCCTCCAGCGGGCGCTCAACCTCGCCGACCCCCTCGGTCGCGGACTCGACCGCCCCATCGGCCCGTGTCGACTTCGGGGGCGCTTCGTCTTGTGCGAATGCCGCGAAACCAAACAGCAGCGTCGCGATCAAACATGCGAGCCCCTCGTGCCCCTGATTCGATCGCGTTTTCGCGCGCTTTGGTTCCACGTCTATTGACCCAGTCCTAAACAACGGGTGTATTTCATGATCGAGTGAAGTACGAGAAACCCCTGTCGGGATTGCGTGCGCGGTGGCGTCGGGATTGACAGCTCGACGGGACGACAGAGATGAAACCGTTCCAATCGCGGCAATTCATCCTCCCATTTCGTCGCATTCGCCGGGGCGGCTGGCGGCCTGCTGGCTCCCGAGGCCGCGCTGGCAGATCTGGCGTTGTTTCGGGTGGAGCAACGTTGGCACAAGTTCCCCAACCCCCCCGTGACAACGCCTGGTGGCGCCGGCATGTACCAAGGCTACGTCATCCCCTACTACGTGGACACTCCAGGGGGGCTACTCGCGCCCGCCCGCGACGGCCATCGTGGAGCCCGGCAACCCGATCCCGCATCCTGAGGCGCTGATCCGCGCAAACTCTTCGGTGGCGCTGTCGAGGGTGAAACAGGTGGAAGTCGAGGCCTGGCAATCCGCCAATCATCAGGCGAGCGGGCGTTCGGAATTTCTGGAGCACGAGACCGAGCTCGCTGGCTCGTGCCGCTTCGCGGCAGGTGCTTTGCGCTAGCCGAGCAAAGCTCGGCCGCCAATTACTCGGAAGCTCGGCTTCCTTCCCCAGGTTGGCGGAGGGGCGGCGGGGTAGGGGATGATGCCTACTGATAGCTCTTGCTCTGCAAGTAGCGGCACGGAGCGAGATCGGTGACGGCTCGCGGCTCTATCCGGCCTCAGATTCGAGACCGGGGCTTCCCTCCGTTGGTTGCGGAGTTGCACGGTTGCGGAGGAGTAGAGGACGAGCCACCGCCAACATCAGATCAGACAGGCCATATTCTCCACCAGCGGCGCGGTGAAGACCCGGACATGGCGATCCTCTGCTCTCAGGAAACAAAACGCCCGGAGTCGCAACGACTCCGGGCGTTTCGCATTTTCGAGCTTCAGCGTGTAGCGAGGAATGCTCAGCGGGCTTCGCACACCCCACGCTGCCAGCGGCAGTCTCGCGGGTTCCTCGGCTCGTCGCCCATCCAGTCCGCCCGCGCACAGAGGGTGGTCCGCTCCTGGAGCGCGCAGAACGCAGCGAGTTCGCAACCGTTCGCGTCGACCTCGGCGCCTTCGGGTGTGCCGGGGCACAGATCGCTCTCGCTTGCGACGCCGTCCCCGTCATCCACATCGTCGCCGCCATCGCCGGGCTCGACCGCAGGCACCACCGGGGTCCCGGTCTCCACCTCGGTGTTGTTGTGTCCGGTTCCCTTGCCGGTGAGGTAGGTGTGGCTGTGGCTGTCGAAGTCGGCGCGCAGTTGTTCGACCTCCTGATCGAGTTCTCCGAGGTCTGCCTCGATCCCATCCACGCGCGCCCCGAGCGCAGCGACGTCGGCTTCGAGTTGGGAGATGAGCGCAAAGGGATCGGTTCCGGCGGTCACCGAGAGGCCAGACCAGCTCGCCGTGTTGACGAAATCGGAAATGGCGCCCGCGGCATCACCCGGGCTGCCGGTGGCCTGGGCGCTGATGATCAAACGGACGCGATAGCTGTGCCCGTCAGTCAGCGGCAACGGCAGCACGACGGCGTTCGACCCGGAGATGGCGAGGTTGCCATCCGTGACGGAGTCGTCGGCGACGGTCTCGCTGGCGATCAACACGTCCGAGGTGGTGTCCCTGACCTCGAGTGAAGCTTTGACCGATGCAGACGCGTTCGGGCCGAGGCCACTGAGCGCGCCGGAGACGTTGATCTCGGTGGAGAGCAATGAGCCGACCAACGCCCCGTCCCCACCGCCGGTGATATTGAAGTCCGCGAATACCTCACCACTCGCGGCGCCGGTGCCGTCCGCGGTGACATCGACCAGCACACCGACCTCGTTGCCGGCTTCGTTGATTACGACCGTGCACGTCTCAGTGGCAGTGTCTGCACATTCCTCGATGATGTTGCCGCCATCGGCGACGAGGTCGCTCGCGGTCGTTCCGGGCTCGATATCCACCGCCGCGACGGCTGCGACGGGAAGAGCGAGAAGGATCAGCGCAAAGCAGGACGCGGTGATGCCGCGCGAAAAGTTCAACTGTAGATCAGCCATCGAGATATCCCTTTCGTGTTTGTGACCCGACTGCACCGCTCTGGTGCGCGGGACAGAGATGATCTCACTGCGGCTTGAGTCTGTCAATCGAAAATGTTTTCGAGCACTTACAAGCATTTCATGCGGAGATACTTCAGATCTTGAAAAGCGACCGAAACCATCCTTTAGTGGAAGCGCAAAACGTGTGGAAATCGAGCATTTAACGCAGACAGATGCCGGTCGTTCAGCGGGCCCTCAGCGATACCGGCAGATCACAGACGGTGACGTTGCGCGGCGCAGACGACGAAGCGGTGCGCGCAGGACTGATATTGAGCGGTTGCGCCAGGCGGCGCTCCTACTCGAGTCAGAAGACGCTCGACTCTTTCGCCGCCTGGCGAATCCGCTCCCTGTCCGCCCACAGAGCGAGGCCGACGATCGGCACGAGAAACACGAACTGGTGCGGAGAGCGGTTCGATCTCATGCGCCGGCGCGGCCGATGGGGCGCGATCTCCAGGTACTGTAGACTGCCCGCACTGTGACACGACGGACTCGCGGCTTCGTTCTCGTTGCCTTGGGGCTCGCGGCAGTTCTTTCGATCTCTCTGTGGCTCGGGGCATCGGATTCGACTCCCGTAACCGAGAGTGAACAGGAGGTGGAGGCCCGGGTGCGCGCGGCGTGCAGCGCCTGCCACCCCTTTCCGCCCCCCGACATCCTGCCGCGCTTCATGTGGCGGAATATCGTCGACATCCACGATGACCTGAAAAAGAGCGTGCGACCGCGATCTTTCAGCATGGGTTTCTCGGTGGACGAGGTCGTCGGTTGGTACGAGAGTCGCGCGCCCGAGCGTCTCCCGATCGTTTATACGCTCAGCCGCCGCCGGCCCGGCCCGCTGCACTTCAGCAAACGCCTGGTCGATCTGGGAGCGCAGAGCGGACCCACCGTCGCTACCGTGCGCCGACTCGACCCGGGCATCGTTCCCGATGCTCAATGGGTACTCGCCGCTTCGAACATGCTAAACGGCAGCATTCACCTCCTGGTTCCGCCGCAGAACGCGCAGCGAATCGGCGCTGGCGAACACCCGGCGCGCGTCGCCAGTGGGGATCTGGATGGAGATGGGCTCGCGGACCTCGTGATCAGCGATCTCGGCAACCCCATGCCGACGGAAGATCTCGTCGGGCGAGTGCTCGTGGCACGCAACGCGGGAGACGGCAGCTTCGCTCTCGAGACCGTTCTCGATCGAGTCGGGCGGGTCACCGACGCGCGCCCCGTGGATCTCGATGGGGATGGCGATCTCGACATCGCCGTGGCCGCTTTCGGAAACTTGCGCAACGGCGGAATCTACATCCTGCACAACCAAACGCCCGCGAGCGGGCCTCTCGACTTCCGCGTCGAGAAGATCAGCCACCGCCCCGGTGCGGTTTCACTGGTGCCCGTCGAGGCGCTCGATGTCGGACCCGGGCGGGGTTTCGCCGTGGCGTTCGCGCAGCAGTACGAGTTGGTCTCGCTCTTCCTCGAGACGGGCGGCCGCTATGAAGAGCACGTGGTGTACCGCGGGCCCCATCCGAACTGGGGCATGAGCAATCTCACCGCGATGGACTTCGACGGCGATGCAGATGTCGACTTCCTGCTCGCCCACGGCGACACGCTCGACGATGGACTGCCCTTCAAATTCTATCAGGGGGTGGAGTGGCTCGAGAATCGAGGCAACGCCCAGTTTGTTGCCCACCGCGTCGGCACCCTCTACGGCGCGAATAGCGCCGAAGCCGTCGATCTGGATGGCGATGGCGATCTCGACGTCGTGGCCAGCGGCTATCTCCCACAGGTGAACCTATCGGTATCCGCAAAGCAGATGCGTCTCGACTCCCTGGTGTGGTTCGAGCGCACCGACGGCGACTTCATTCCGTGGTCGATCGAGCTGAATCACCCCCTTCACACCGGCGTGACGGTGGTCGATTTCAACCGCGACGGCCGGCCGGATATCGTCGCCGCGATCAATAGCGACTGGAATCTGGAAGAGCCCCTGCAGGGCCCCTCACTGGAAGTCTTCGTCAACGAGGGCCCGCGCTGACGCGGGGTCTGGAGACTTCGCGACCGGGACCCGCATCGACCCTCAAAAGCTCGCGGTCCAGCTGCGAATCCCGGCGGATCGTCGCAGCGGCGGCTTCGGCGGGCGGCGTCATGCCTCGTGTCCTGCTTTGCGCTCGAGCTTCGCCAGATAGCTGACCGCGGGACGCGTATTGAGCATGTGCAGCGCGCGATAGGCGCGCTGCGGGTTCTGCTCGGTCCGCTCGCGCACGCGGGACTTCTCGTTCTTCAGGTTTCCGAAGACGATGGCGTCCGTCGGGCACGTCTGCTGGCAGGCGGTGCGCACCTCACCGTCCAACACCTCGTGACCCGCCGCCTTGGCCGCGAGCCGCGCGGCCTGGATGCGCTGCACGCAGAAGGTGCACTTCTCCATCACCCCTTGCGCCCGCACCGTAACGTCGGGGTTGAGCATCAGCGGCCAAGGCTCCGGCCAGCCCTCGATCTGATAATCGAACCAGTTGAAGCGGCGCACCTTGTAGGGGCAGTTGTTGGAGCAGTAGCGCGTGCCGATGCAGCGGTTGTAGATCATGCCGTTCAGGCCACTCGGCGAATGGTAGGTGGCGAAGACCGGGCACACCGGCTCGCACGGCGCGGCGCCGCACTGCTGGCACATCATCGGCGAGTTGCGCACGTCGGTGTCGCCGAGCGCTTCGTGATTCTGCGGGCTCGGTCGACCCGCCTCGAGCTGCTGATAACCGTCGCCCACGTAGCGCTCGATGCGCAGCCACGACATTTGGCGGTTGAGAAGCACCCCCGCCTCACCGACGATCGGGATGTTGTTCTCGACGTAGCAGGCCACGACGCACGCGCTGCAGCCGGTGCACTTGTCCACGTCGATGCTCAGGCCCCAGCGATAGGCCTCGTTCTCGACGGCGTCGTCCGCCGGATCGAAGGCGCGGCGAATCTCGTGCAAACCCTCTTGACCGCCGCCGTTTCCGTGCGCGCCGTCCCCGGGCACTTCAGCTGTGGCTTTCGCGCCGAAGGCCGGCGCGTTCGCGGCGAAGGGCGCCTCGCCGTGGGCCAGGGCGGCCAGAGAAATCGACTCCCCGAGCATCCGGCCGCGCTTGTTGTCGGTGCTCTGCGTGAAGGGCAGCCGTTGGTAGCGACCCGCGGGCGAGACCCGCGCCATCGCCGCGAGCCAGGCCCGACCCCCGGACTCGTCGGTGAGCGCCGGCAGCAACGAGATGACGCGCGCGCCCCGCGCGACGCCGGGCGCACCGTCGTTCGCCAGGGAGGCGTAGGTTCCCACCGTGTGCCCCTGGCCGATGGCCACCGCCACCACGTCGTCGCGAATGCCGCCGCGCGGCCAGGCGGGCACCTCGATCGACCCGTGGGTGGTCTGGATCGTCACGACATCACCTGGGCCGACGCCGAGCTTCTCGGCCGCCCGCGTGCTGAGTTCGGCCCAGGACTGCCAGGCGATCTTGGTGATGGGATCCGGCGTCTCCTGTAGCCAGGGGAGATTGGCGCCGCGGCCGTCGCCCAACAGGGGCGAGGGCACCGCCAACAGCACGAAGGCGCCGTCGCCCTCGAGCTGCGGTTCCGCGAAGTCGAGCCGCGCGATACCGCCGCTGACGGGAAGCGGCGCGTCGAGACCCTTCGGGCCAAACACTCCGCCGCGGGCCAGCGCGGCATGCCAGTCCTCATCCGACCAGGCCTGCTCGAGCACGACGCGGAAGCTGCCCGCCGGCAGCTTCGCGGCGACGTCGTCGCCCATGGCGCGCGCCGTAGCCAGCAGCGTGTCGCCCATCGCCTGCGTATCGAACAGCGGGCGGAGCGTGGGCTGCACCAGCGAGCGCACACCGGGGCGGGGTGTGGAGTCGCCCCACGACTCGAGCGGGGCGTGGTCCGGCAGCACGAGATCTGCCCGCTCCGACATCTCGTCGGGCGACGAGGCGAACGAGACGACGAAGTCGACCTTCGCGAGCGCCTCGACGAAGCCCGTCTCCGGCGGCAGCGAGTACACGGGGTTCGCCCCGTGAATCAGCAACACGGAGACGTCACTGGCCTTCATCGCCTCCACGAGCTTCACCACGTCGCGGAAGCTCCCGAGCCGGTCGGTCGACTGCGAGGCCGGCGGAATCCGCACGGTCTTGCCCACGGCCCCCGCCACCGCGTTCAGGATCAGCACGGCCGCGGCCGTGGCGG
>JAFDBP010000301.1 GCA_019313245.1 Deltaproteobacteria bacterium | reverse complement strand
CCACGCGGGGCTCGCTGCCGTATCCGGACTCGCAGATCCCCAAGGAATTCGACGGCTGGACGTCCACCGCGCTCAAGACCGACCTGTCGTTTCTCGGGATCGTGCGCTTTCGCGCCCGGGTCGACCGCAGCTACGAGCGAAACGGCAAGATCGTGGAGCTCTTCGTGGGCGTGGGAAGCCGAGATCCCCGCGATGGAAGCCCGTTCTCGCCCAAATCCGCCTATCCGGGCAGCGGCTGGTGGAGAGAGGAGGCGCGGCGGATCTCGCTCGAACCCGGCGCTCGCCCGGCTCGGGTGAGCGTCTTGCGCCACGGCACGGGAGGCCGGCGCAAGTTGGTGCTGGATTGGACGGAGGGCACCGAAGGGCTGGCGGACGAAACCCTCCGCTATCTGGCGGCGCTCGACAACAGCGCCTGGAGCCGCCCCCGCGAGGGTGTCGCGATCCGAATCGCCACCCCGTTGCGCAATTCGAGTGCGAGCGCACAGGCGGCCGCCGAGGCGCTGCTGGTCGCTTTTTACCGCTCGATCAAGCCCGAACTCGACCTCGTGGGCTTTCAGCCGGAACGCGATTCCTGAGGCGGAAAAGCTTTTCCTCATCTAGGAAAGAGTCTTCTCATTTCCACGCTTTCGCCTGCAAGAAAAATCCTTTCATATCAGCTACTTAAGAGTCAACTATCCAGTGGCATCGCATTTGCACAAAGCTGGGGAGACTGCGGTAGGCGCAGGGGCCCGGTTGGCCCTGCCAGAGATCGCCAGTAGATGGGAGCATCTTCTATCAGCGAATCGGATGTTAGAGTGAGCCTGGAAAAATCTTTGAGCGAGACGGTCATTTTTGACTGGACAACTTGGGGGCAATTCGGGCTTAATCTTCTCTGGTGAGATGCCAACGATGGAAGATATTTTTGGTTGTGACTTTTGATTGGTAACTGGTCAGCGCCATCGACAAGGAGTGAACAAATGAGACTTACGATATTTGCGGCGACGCTCGCCTTTTTGCTGTGGGGAACCCCCGCGTTCGCTGGGTCCAATCCCGATTTTGACCTGGACGGAGTCGGTGACGTCATCGACAACTGCTCTGAGCGGGCTAATCCGGTCCAGGACGACACCGACGGAGACGAATGCGGAAACCTCTGCGACGCGAATTACGATCAGGGAGGCCAGGTCGGCTTCGGTGACTTCGGTTTGTTCTCGCAGAACTTCGGCACCGCCAACGAACTTTACCAGCACGTAGAGCCGATCGGCGGTGGTCGCCTGGTTGGCTTCGGCGACTTCGGCTTCTTCTCGGCGAATTTCGGCACCGTCCCGGGACCGTCTGGAACGACAGCTGGCACCACCGCTTGCCCGTAGAAAGGGTTTTGCAATCAACCACGCTCTGATCTCGATCGGAGTACTCTGAGTTATTCAGGAAATTGAGGAGACAGGACAATGCGGAAATTCTTTGCAGCAGCAGTGGCTAGCGCGGTGGCTCTCGTGGGGTTCGCGGGTATGGCCAGCGCAAGCGCTACACTCGACCTGATCTGGGCCGCAAACGGCACGGATACCATCGCAGACGTGCCCGATTCGAGCGCGATCACCCTGCAGGTGAACCTGACCGCAGGCCCTGGCGGTTCGCAGGGCGCCGGCGTCAGTGTTGACTACAGCCAGGTCGCGGGCCTCTCGGTGCTTTCGTTCGCAAGCACGCCCGGCGGACCGCTGCCGTTCCCCCTCGGAACGACAACTGACACCGGAACGCGGGTTGAGAACATCAACGCCGGATCCCTGCCGCCCTACGTGGGCACCGGCCTCTCGAATGGTCAGAGCTGGCAGCTCGGAACGGTTACGTTCCTCAAGAGCGCTCAAGTCGGCAATGGCACTTTCGAGATCACCGTGGATGCCAATGGCGGAACCGACGACGTCTTGGACCTCGCGGGTAACGTCATCACCGGTACGAGCACGTTCAACAGTGCGTTCCTGATCAACGTCCCGGAGCCGGGAGCCATTGCGATGCTCGCGATGGGATTGGGCGGCATGCTGTTGGCAGGGCGCGGTCGCAATAGCTAACGCTTCTCTGACGGTAGCGCTAGACCACATGTAAACGCCCCGAGCTTCGGCTCGGGGCGTTTTGCATTTGAGCTGCCGGTTGCTGTCGGCCACCCAACCCACCGGGTATCCGCGCGGCTCGATCTTCCGATACATTAAGAGAACCGGCGCGCCTGTCGGCCAGGACCAATCGCCATTCTCGAAAGAGCACGTGGCCCTCCATCCCGGGCAGCCGACGTTCTTTCCCGCTTCGAATTTCCCTCCCCGCCCTCGTGTAATTCTCTTGCTTTACTGAATTCCGCCTCTTTTCGGCGAGCTCGCCGATTTTTAGCACGCCGCCCTAAAGGCTTTTCAACCAACAACCGAATAATGGGAAGCGCACCGTGCGATGGACGCGCATCGAAGAGGAGAGCCCCCATGAAACTTACTCTACTGACAGCGACCCTGGCTTTATTGCTCTGGGGGATGCCTGCGATGGCCGGCCCTCCAGGAACAGACACCGATGGTGACGGCGTAATGGACAGCCTGGACAATTGTTCGGCGGTCCAGAATCCCGCACAGGACGATACCGACGGAGACGACTGCGGGAACCTCTGCGACGCAAACTACGATCAGGGCGGCCAGGTCGGATTCGGTGATTTCGGCTTGTTCTCGCAGAACTTCGGCACCACCAACGAAAACTTCATGCACGTAGAACCGATTGGCGGCGGTCGGCTGGTCGGCTTCGGGGACTTCGGCTTCTTCTCGGCGAACTTCGGAAGCACCCCTGGGCCGTCTGGTACGACAGCTGGAACCTCAGCCTGCCCGTAGACCGGTTTATTCGAGGCTGCTGGCAACGATTTTTGAACGGCCCATTTTGGGAACCACAAGGAAGAGGAGAGAGCGGGAAATGCGGAAATTCATTATCGGATTGGTTGGCAGCCTGATCGCACTGGGGGCCTTCGCAGGCTCGGCCAGCGCGAGCGCGACAATCGACCTGATCTGGTCGGGAAGCGGTAATGCTACCACGAGCGTCCTGAGTTCTGACACGGGCATCGTGTTGGAGGTGTGGCTCGTCGCGGGGCCCAACGGCTCACAGGGCGCAGGTGTCAGTGTCGACTACTCCGCCATTTGTGGTGCTTCGTGTGTTACCGCCTTTGCGTCCAACCCGGGTGGCCCGCTGCCGTTCCCCCTCGGGACGACAGTTGACACCGGATCGCGGGTTACGAACATCAACGCCGGTTCCCTGCCGCCCTACGTGGGCACCGGCCTGACGGCCGCCGGCCAGAGCTGGATGCTGGGAACCGTCACCTTCAGCTCCATTGCAGCGGGCGCCGGTCTCAATATCTTGGTCACCGCCAATGACGGGACCGACGACGTATTGGACCTCGCCGGTAACGTGATTTCAGGAACGACCACCTTCAACGTGGCGACCATCAACGTGGCGCCCGTGCCCGAACCGGGAACGCTCTCCCTGCTCGGTATGGGGCTCGGTGGGCTCTACATGGTGGGTAGAAGGAGTAGTCGAAAGCGCTAGCTCCGCGCTGCGCATTTTCCCATCTCTCTGATCGAATGAACGCCCCGTGCTGCCGAGCACGGGGCGTTCGTCTTATTGCGGCCCGCGACCTGCGGGCTGGGTGAGCCCGCGCACCACCAGCGCAATGGCATCGTCGAAGAACGGCTCGAGTGCGCTGCGCCGAAGACCTCGGTGCGCCGAGGAGCGCTCGGTTCGAATGATCGCATTGGCGAGCGTCCAGAGGATGCCCGCCACCTCCCAGGCGTCACACGGCGCGAACACGCCCTGCTCGATGCCGCGTTCGATGATGCCGGCCAGGATGCCGAGACTCTCCTCCCAGAGCCGAACCACCTCGTCCACGACTTCGGGCGGCAGCTCACCGATCACGGCTTGATTTTCGATCGCCCAGAAGATCTGGAAATAATCCGGATTTTCGACGTAATGCTGGAAGTAGAACCGACTCACCCGCATCAGCGCTTCGATCGGCGTGGCCTGCGGGTCGAGGGAATCCTGCAGTTTCTTTTCGAATCGCCGGGCCTTGCGAGACAGAACCGCCAGGTAGATCTGCGCCTTGTTGTCGAAGTAGCGATAGAGCGTGCCCTTGGCGACACCCGCGAGTTCGGCAATCTCGTCGAGGTTCGCGTCCATGAATCCGTCCCGAAAGAAGATCTCCTTCGAGGCCTCCAGGATTCGACGGCGAACCTCCGCCTTCTTTTCTTCTCGCCCGAGACCGGGCGACCTTCGCGGGTCGGAGGCGACTCCCCTCGAGCTCATCGCGCGACCCCCTTGCGCAGTTCGCCAATCAGGTATTCGCGCATGTCTTCGGGCTCGATGATCGCTTCGAGAGAGCCCACTTCGAGGGCGCGCTCCACGCTGTGAATCGAATCGAATTCCGCTGCGAGTTCGGCCTGCTTCTCGAGCAGGACCTCCTTCCACGCGGTCTCCAGCTGGTCGCGCCCGCTCGCACCAAACTGCTGCAGTTTTGCGATGCGCGGATCTCTCGCCGCGCGCGCGCGAACCTCTCGCGTGAAGACCACTGCGGCCGCAGGCGCACCGCCGATCACCGATGCGAAAGAGCCCGCCACTGCGGCCGGGCGCAACGCCTCGTTCAAGCTGCCCGAGAAGACCACGTAGGCGCCGCCGTGGTAGCGCGACACGACCAGGAAGATGATCGTCCCCTCGAAGTTCACCACGGCCCGCGCGATCTCCGCGCCGTATTCGAGCTGCAACTTGCGCATCGACTCGGGTGATCCATCGAATCCGGACAGATTCGCGAGCAACACCACCGGTCGATTTCCGCTGGCCGAGTTGAGCGCGCGAGCGAGCTTCTTCGACGAGAGGGGGAAGAGCGTCCCGCCCGTCCACACCGAGGGGCCGTCGGTGGGGTTGTAGCCCTCGCGCGGGAGGCTGCGGCTTTCGATGCCGATCAGACTGATCGGGTAGCCACCCAGATGCGCATCCCAGACGATCGCAGTTTCGGCGCCCTGCCAGACCCGCCAGCGCTCCAGATGACCGCCGTCCTGATCGATCACACCGCTCATCAGCGCGCGCATCGCAAAGGGCCGCTTGCGGTCGAGATTGGCATCGCGATCGAAGATCTCGCCCAACGTGCGGAAGTCGTGACCGTCCGTGGGCTCACAGGGATACTCCGTGATCGAGCGCGTGTCGGGGTCACTCGTCTCGAAAATTCGCGGCGCATTTTCTCCGGGCGGAACGAAGGTGAACCGGTAATGGTCGTAGAGGATGCGGTAGGCATCGGCGAGATTGCGCGCGTAGAACTGAGCCTCTCCGTTGGGCCACATGATCCGCTCGTAGCCGCCGATGGCGATATCGTCTTCGGCCGAAACGGCTCCGGCGGCGTCCAACGCGGCCCGCCCCGTGAGAAGCATCGAGGCCGACGAAGTCATGATCAAGACGCCGCGGGTATGCTGAAGCATCGTGGCCAGTGCGTTGAAGTAGCTCTGCGCACCCACGTTCACGCCCTGAACGATGATGTGAATGACGCCACCCGACTGGGTGAAGGTGATGATTCGCCGCACCACCCTCGCCGTCGCGTCGAGATTCTCCGTGCCGCTGTCCATCGCGATCCGCGCGCCACTCGAAATCGGTAGCCATTCGAGGGGCAGCTTCAGTTCCTCGGCCAGATCGAGCGCCGCGGTAATTCGGTCGCACTCCGGGGCCGACAGCGCTCCCATTCCGATCGTGGGATCCGACAACACGAGTACGCGTTTCATGCCCTCGGGAACCTTCTCGGTAGGCGTATCGATCACACCGAACACCACGGAGCTCTCGTTCAATCCGTAGGGCCGGCCCGCGACGCTTACCGCCGTGGCCCTCGCCGAATTCTCCTCGAGATCGAACTCCTCGAATTTTCCGGGCGGCAGATCCGGTTCGCCGTCCTGACTCGCGACACCGTTACTCGACGATCCGCCCGTCAACATGCGGATGATCTCGTAGGGGTAGATGAGCCGGCGGCGGCGGGCCTCCACCACCTTGCGCTCGTAGTCCCGTGCGGGCTCCAACGGAGCGCGATGCGGATTCCGCCAGGAGAGTTGCATGTTGCTCCCGGTCGGATCCGCGATCACGACTTCGAGTGGCTTCGAGGCTTTCTCGGGTTGATCGCGATCGAGCACGTTCAACCGCGCGATCACCTTCTCGAGTCCGAGATTGCGCGTGGCGGGCGCGAGGCGCCGCGCCAGGCGCGCGGCAACCTGATCGTCCAGAAAGATCGCGGGCGAAGTGAAGACCGCGATGCGATTCCACTGCAATCTCCGACTCGGATCTCGCAGCCCGAGGTGATTGCGCAGGGTTCGGGTGGCATCGAAGAAGATGCGCTCGAACGACGCCAGGTGCAGCGTCGCCTCGTGACCGTGTTCGGGAGAGCGGCCTCGAAAATCGGCCAGAACGAAAATTCGCTCGTCGCCCGGAATCTCTCGCGACTGCAGATGGAAACAATAGATGTCGTCCGGAGCATCCAACCGCTCGCAATCGAATGCCACCAGCCGGTGGAGGTCGATTCGATCCGCCGTCTCGGGGTGAATGCCGTAGAGCCCCTTCATCTCCGCCCAACCCTGCTCGGTCTGCGCGAGACTGAAATGCTCGTCTCGCTCGGAATCTGCAAGCCGTGTCAGGGTGAGGCGGTCTGCCTTCAGGTGCTCCGGAAGCTGCGACGCGAGCGCATCGCAGAGAGCCTGGAAGTCTGCGTCATCGTCGATCGAAACCAGCAGTTCGATCGCGTGGATTGGCTTGTCGGAAGACACTTCGTCCGACGCTCGAGAGAGTTGTTCCAGCGCCTGACGGATCTGATCGGGCTCCGCGACGCTGCCGAGCAGTGTCCGACCATCCTGCAGGTCGAGCCGTTCGATGTGCGTCAAACCGATGATCGTAGAGGTGTGGATCGGCGGATTGTTCGGCGCGTAGAAGCGACAGATGTGGGCCGCGACGGCAATCGAACGGCGGAGTGGATTCGAATCCGACAGCCAACGGCCGACGCGGTGGAAGACGTTGTAGGGCGAGTTTGCCAGATGGACCAGCACCGCTCTCGGGGGCTGGCTGGGCACGGATTCTGCCCCGGCGAGCCAGCTCTCCACTTCCTGGGTGGTCTGCTCGGCTTGCCGCTCCAGCTCGGGGCCCTCGAAGATCGTATAACTCGCTTCGATTGCGCGATCGGCCAACGCGTCGGGCAGCTGCCCGCGCATACTCGAAATGCTTCCGAGCGAATTCCGGAGCTTCTCGTCGTCGCCGAGGTGGACGCCCGATCTCGCGAGAGCGTGAACCCGCTTCAAGATCTCGAGCACCAGCCGGCGCCGCAGGTCGGGGGAGAGCTGGCTGGCCACCAACCGCAGGACCGCTCGCTCGAAACTGTCCGATGTCTTGAGATCTTCGATCCCGTAGTGAGCGAGCGCGCGGCGCAAAATCACCAGGAAGACTTCGGGCATCCCCGAGCCCTCGGTGGCCATTCTGCGCATGTAGGCGCGCAGGCGCGCGTGATTCGAAGGTCCGACTTCACCCGACACGGATGCGTGTGGAGCGCGAACGAACAGCCGCTCGATGTCGGCGAAGATCGCCAACTCGTGTCGGATCTCGGCCAGTTCACCGCAGATTTCAGCGGGGAGATCTTCGGGAAGCGGGGCTTCGAGCAGCGCGACGAGGCGCTCGCCGCGTTTCGGATTGACGTCGTAGCCCATCAGAACGCGCCTGATCTCATCTCGCGACGCTTCGATTGCAGCGCGTCGAGCGGTCGCGTCCGCGTGCTCGATCGCCCGCAGATCCGGAACTTCTCCCTCTTCGCCCTGCTTTTTGGAGAAGAAGAGATCGAGGGGATCAGAATCGGGGGGAAGCGTGAGCCGTTCGGAATGCGCAAGATCGAGGGCTTCTCGCGCCTCGGGCTCGATGATCAGAAGCAGCTCGCCAGAACTCACCTGCTGACCCGTGCGAACGCAGACTTCCTTGACGACACCGCTCACCGGCGCTCGGAAATCGATCTCGCTCTTCATGGCTTCGAGCAGACCTAGGGATTGGCCCGCTTCCACCCGATCACCCGGCGCAACCTGCAAACCGATGACCACGGCAGGGGTTCCGCAGCGAACCTGGCCGGCGAGTTCACTGGTGAAGCGATAGGGGTGCGCCTCGATTTCGATTCGCAGCCCGCGCTCCGAGACATCGTGCAAAACGCGCAGGTAGCGACCGCCCAACTCCAGGATTGCCGAGTTCTCGCGCTCGTCACTGAGTGTCGCGACCGCGACGCGACCATCGAGATGCACCCGATACCGCCAGGCGCCCACTCCGAAGACTTCGAGTCGATAACTCTCGGCACCGGCGGTGAGATCGATCCGCTGACCCGTCGAGGGCGGAATGGATGTCGGGGACAGTGTGGACGGGTCCGCGTAGAATTTCTGCCGGGCCACGTCGCGCGAGCGCTGGTAGGAGAGAATCGCAGCGACGATCAACGCCTCGACCGCGTAATCGCCCGTACCCGCTCGAAGCTCGGGCGTGCGATCCAACCACTCGGTGTCGAACTCGCCGCGGCGGTACTCGGGAGTCTCGAGAACGTCGATCAGATAGCCTTTGTTGGTCGCCCCTCCGGAGACGACCAGTTCGAAATCCGTGAGCGCACAGGCGAGCCGCGCGCGGGCCTCCTCTCGGGTTTCCCCCGTCGCAATCAACTTCGCGATCAGGGAATCGAACTCCGCCGGAACCCTGCACCCGGCAGCCACCCCGGAGTCGACCCGCACCCGCGGTCCGAGTGATGGATCGAACAATGCGATTCGGCCGGGCGTGGGAAGAAAACCCACCTGCGGATCTTCCGCGCAGACGCGGGCTTCGATCGCAACCCGGGCGCCGGTCTCGCGGCGGGTAGGCAGCGATTCGCCCCTTCCGATGCGAATCTGGAGTTGCACGAGGTCGATCCCGGTCAACTCCTCTGTGATTCCGTGCTCTACCTGCAAACGCGGATTCACTTCGAGAAACGAGTATTCCTCGCCAACCGTGAGAAACTCCACGGTCCCCACACCGACGTAGCCGACGTGTTCGACCAGCTGGACCGCTGCTCGCTCGAGTTCCGCGGAGAGCTCCGCCGAGATGCCCGGCGGCGGAGCTTCTTCGATGATCTTCTGGTGCCGTCTCTGAACAGAGCAGTCGCGACAGCCAAAAGACATCGCGGAGCCCTTCGCGTCGGCCGCAATCTGAACTTCGATATGGCGGCCCCGCGGCAGCCGGCGTTCGATGAAGAGGCGATCATCCCCGAACGCGGCCTTCGCCTCGGCAGATGCCGAACGGAACGCCTCCGCAATTTCCGATTCCGACTCGACCATGCGGATTCCGCGCCCGCCACCTCCGGAAGCCGCCTTGATGGCTACCGGGTAGCCGAGTTCCGCTGCGCAGCGCGCTGCGGCCCGTTCGTCGGCGACGGCGCCGCGGCTCCACGGAACCACCGAGATGCCCGCGTCTTCGGCAATCCGCTTGGCGTCGATCTTGTCGCCGAGCGCTCGCATGACATCGCCGGAGGGACCCAGGAAACAGATCCCGCTGTTGGTGACTCGATCGGCAAAATCGGGGTCTTCCGCCACGAACCCCCAGCCCGGCCATACCGCGTCGGCGCCCGCGCGCACGAGCAACGCAATCAGCCGATCGTGATCGAGATAGGCCGAAACGGGACCGTTGGGCGCTTCGAGCCGAACCGCGTGATCCGCGTGCCGAACGAAAGGCGCGTCGCGGTCGACGTCCGTATAGATCGCGATCGACTCGAGATCCGAGTGCTCGAGCGCTCGCAGCGCCTTGACGGAACGGATGCAGCGCATCGCCGCTTCCCCGCGATTGAGGATGGCGAGCCGGCGAATGTTCTTTTCGGCGATCAACGGAGATCACCCTGCACTGCGCGAGAAGGATACGAGATGCTCGCGTG
>JAFDBP010000300.1 GCA_019313245.1 Deltaproteobacteria bacterium | reverse complement strand
GGCCGGCGCCCCGTGACCGGAGCCGGATCGCTCATCCAGAGCGACCGGGGCCTAGACCTGGGCGGCCTTTCGCGCGCGCGCGCCCTTGGCCGGCCGTGCCTCCCGGCTTCCGTAACGCTGCTCGAGGAAGAGCAGCGCCGGCGAGGCAATGAAGATCGACGAGTAGGTTCCGACCACGATGCCGATCGCCATCGCGATCGCAAACGGCCGGATCACCTCGCCACCGAGGATCCAGAGCGCGAGCACCGCCACCATCGTGGTGCTCGAGGTGATCACGGTGCGCGCGAGCGTCTGGTTGACGCTCTGGTTGAGCACGTCGACCAGATCGAACTTCGTGCGCAGCTCCATGTTTTCGCGGATCCGGTCGTAGATGATGATCGTGTCGTTCAGGCTGTAGCCCAGGATCGCGAGCAGGGCCGCCAACACGCGCAGGTCGAACTCCAATCCCAGGATCACGAAGATGCCGGCCGTGATCCCGATGTCGTGAACCAGGGCGACGATCGCGCCCGGTGCGAACCGGGTGTTGAAGCGGAACGCGATGTAGATCAGGATCAGGATGCAGGCCACCAACAGCGCCTTCATGCCGTCTTCGCGCAGTTCGCTGCCGACCCGCGGGCCAACGAATTCGACCCGCTCGGGCTCACCGTCCGCGAGGGGTCCGATTTCGTTGGTGAGCGCGTAGGTCAGTTTGTCGATCGTCTCGCCCTTCTCGCCCTCGTCACCCCCTCCGCCACCGGCGAGCTTGGCGCGCTCGAGCGCCTCCGCCTGCTCCGGGGTGAGCGGGCACGCGTCTCCCTCGGCGTCGGCGACCGCGCCCGCCTGGAATCGGATCAGGAATTCCCGGCCGGTGGCCTCGCCGTAGCGAACCACGCTGAAGTCCTTGATCCCGCACGCGCCGACCACGCTCCGGATCGAGCCCTCGTCGGCCTCCACCTGGCCCTCGAAGAGCACCTGCATTTCGGTGCCCCCCTGGAAGTCGATCCCGAGCTTCACGCCGTTGACCGCGACCGCGATGGCGCCCGCCAGCAGCAGGGCGATCGAAATCGCCGCCGTGATCCGGCGCTTGCCGATGAAATCGATGTGGGTTCCCTGGGGTACCAGTTCGAACGGCACGAAGCTGAACTCCTGTTTGCGAATCCCGCGGACTCGCTCGACTTCGTCGCGCAACCCCGAGCCGGGGCCGCGCGCCTAGATGGACAAACTCTCGACGTGACGATCGCCGGGAAAGACCGCGAACATCAGCCGCGTGATGATCATCGCCGCGAACACGCTCGTCACGACGCCGATCGAAAGCGTCACCGCGAAGCCCTTGATCGGCCCCGTTCCGTAGTTGTAGAGCACGATCGCCGTGCCCAGGGTGGTGATGTTGGCGTCCATGATGGTCCAGAACGCCTTGTTGAATCCCGTCGAGATCGCGGCGCGCGGGGTCTTGTGCGCGCGCAGCTCTTCGCGAATGCGCTCGAAGATGATCACGTTCGCATCGACCGCCATGCCGACCGTGAGCACGATGCCCGCGAGCCCGGGCAGGGTCAGCGTCGCCTCGAACATCGACATCACGCCGATCAACAACAGCAGGTTCGCGGCGAGCGCCGCGCTCGCGTAGAGGCCCGAAAGGCGGTAGTAGAGCGCCGTGAACAGCACGATCAGCGCCAGGCCCACGACCATGGCCTGCACGCCGCGCCGGATCGAATCCGCTCCGAGCGCGGGGCCGACGGTGCGCTCCTCTTCGATCACCACGGGCACCGAGAGCGAGCCCGCGCGCAGGATCACCGAGAGATCGGACGCCTCGGCCACCGTGAATCGACCGGTGATGGTTCCGCGGGTCGCGATCCGGCTCTGGATCGTCGGCGCGCTGTAGACGCGATCGTCGAGGATGATCGCGAGCCGCTCTCCGATGTTCGCCTCGGTGAGCGCCTGGAAGAGTTCACCTCCGGCCGGATTGAATGCGAAGTCGACCTGGGGGCGCTGCTGATTGTCGAAACCGGGGCGCGCATCCGTGAGATAATCGCCGGTGAGGTCCGCCTCTTTCCCGACCAGATAGGCGGTGAGCACCCGGTCGGTCTCCTTGTCGCGCTCGAACGCGATCACCGTGTCCTCGGGCAGTTCGCCGTCCGGGAACTTGGCGCGCAACAATTCCTCGGTCTGGGCGGTGTCCTGGACGATCTTGAACTCGAGGAAGCCCGTCACCCGCAGCATCTCGCGAGCGCGGGCGCGATCGACCGCACCGCCCGGAATCTGCACGAGCACGCGATCGTCGCCCTGCCGCGTCACCACCGAGTCTGGAATGCCCTTCATCGGATCGCCGATGCGGCGGCGCAGCACCTCGAGCACCTGCGACATGCCCTGTTCGCGAACCTGCTCCCGCCTCAGATCCGAGAGTTCGAAGGTCAGCAGTTCCGGATCGCCGCCCACCTCGGCCAGCTGGTCGGTGTCGCCGAACCACGCCCGAACGGCGCGGCGCGCCTCGTCGGTGAAGGTTTCGACCCGAAGCTGCTGATCGACGACGTCGATCGAGCCGACGACCACGTTGTCGCGATCGAGACTGTCCTGCAGCAGGCCCTTCAAGAAGCTGAGTTCGTGTTCCTCGGTCGCGCCGAGCTTCACCCCGATCACCCAGTGGATGCCGCCGCGCAGGTCGAGTCCGAGGCGCAGCGCGTTGTCGGGCACCAGGGGGCTCGCGATCCGGGTCTCTTCCGAGGCGAAATTCGCGACCGCGTAATATCCGAAGAGCACAACCGCCGCGATCACCCAGATCGCGCGCCAGCGCAAACTCATGATTCGTCGCCCCTCTTGCTCGCCGCGTCGACGTGCTCGATCCGCGCGCGCGCGACCTTGACCTTGACGCGTTCACCCTTCACGCCGCCGATGTCGAGGGTTAGCACGTCGTCGGTCACGCCGGTGACCTTGCCGTGCAGGCCGCCCGTCGTCACGACGTTGTCGCCCTTCTCGATCGCCTTGATCATGGCTTCCAGTTTTTTCTGCTTCTTCTGCTGGGGCCGGATCAGCAGCAGATAGAAGATCGCCGTGATCAGGATGATCGGCACGAACGCCCCAAACGGCGATCCTTCCGGTTGGGCCTGGAGGGGTACGAGACCGAATAGAAAGTTCATCGCGCTGCTCCTCCCACCAACGAGGTTGCCGGATAAAAGGCCTGGACGATCTCACGGTAGGTCGAGCCGCGCTGCGCCATGGATTGCGCACCCCACTGACTCATTCCGACTCCGTGTCCGTGTCCCGAGCCGACGAACACGACGGCGTCCCGGGCCGGCCGAATTTCGAACAACGTGCTGCGAATCACCGATTCTCCTAGCGCCGCGCGCAGCGCGCGCGCCTCCAATGTGTGCTGGCCCTTGTCGCCGCGGATTCGCACCCGAAGCGCCCTCCCGCTCCGCGAGCGGTCCAAGACCTGCACCTCCCGGGGCGATCCGATTCGGATCCCGAGCGAGACGAGCGCGCGCCCCAGTTTGGTCTTTGAGATGCTCGCGCGCCAGTAGGTATCCGGGGAATCCTGCTCATCCTCGACTTCGAGGCTCAACAGATACGGCAGCGCGCGCCCCCAGACCTCCTCGGAACTCGCGGTCTGCCCGCCGGACGCCGAGTGGTAGACGGCCAGGATCGGCTGCTGTCCATAGGCGAGATACTCGCCGCGGGTCGCCGCGACCGCCGCGCGGATCGCGCGGGTCTCGGCGGTCACGCCACCGTAGACCTGGCTGCCGGTTCCGGCCTCCAGGTCGAATGCCTGGCCGCGGGCCTCGGCGCGCTGGTGGAGCGCGTAGGTTCGCGCGACCACCGCCTGGGCCTTCAGCGTCTCCGGGTGCCAGTCCGGGTAGATTTCCCGGCCCAGGATTCCGCTCACATAGTCTTCGAGTTCTACTTCATTGATAACCTGCATCGCATTGGAAATGCGGCGAAATTCGAGTTTTCCGCGAAATCGCATCCGATTCACGGCGACGATTCCGCCACTGCCCATCCGCCAGACGTCGCCCACCGGGCGGCCGTCGACGACCAGGCCGCCTCGGCCGGGCTGGACGACCGTCTCTTCGCCCGCGCGCCCATCCCGCACCCGGACCTTCCCGTCTGCCTCCATCAGCAGCACGCGAATGGTGACCGGCTCCGCTTCGGGCGCGACCTCATCCGCGCGCGCCGCCCCGGATCCGCCGAGCAGCAGCGAGCAGCCGATCAGCGCGAGGGAAACCCGGGTGGCAACGGCTCGGTTCAGCCCGCGTCGCGCTCGATGGCCTCTGCGCGATCGGTCTTCTCCCAGGGGAAACCCTCCTGCTCGCGACCGAAGTGACCGTGGTAGGAGGTCGCGCGGTAGATCGGCCGGCGCAGATCCAGCGACTCGATGATGCCCTTGGGCGTCAAATCGAAGTGCTTGCGAACCAGCTTCTCCAGTTTCGCGTGATCCGGCTCGCCGGTGCCGAACGTCTCGACGCGAATCGAGACGGGTTCGGGCACGCCGATCGCGTAGGCGAGCTGCACCTCGCAGCGCCGGGCCAACTTGGCGGCCACGAGGTTCTTCGCCACCCAACGCGCCGCGTAGGCTGCGCTGCGGTCGACCTTCGAGGGATCCTTGCCCGAGAACGCGCCGCCCCCGTGGCGGCCCATACCGCCGTAGGTGTCGACGATGATCTTGCGGCCCGTGAGCCCGGCGTCTCCCATCGGTCCGCCCACCACGAAGCGCCCGGTCGGATTCACGTGGTAGACGGTGTCGTCGTCGATGAGCTCCGGGGGAAGTGTCGGCTTGATGATCTTCGCGATCACGTCCTTGCTGAGCTGATCCCAGGAGACGTCGTCGGAGTGCTGGGTGGAGAGAACCACCGCGGGGATTCGCACGGGTCGGTCGCCCTGGTACTCGATCGTGACCTGCGACTTCGCATCCGGCCGCAGGTACCCGATCTCGCCGCTCTCGAAGTGGGCGCGGTGGGCCTCCATCAGCTGGTGGGCGAGCCGGATCGGCGCGGGCATGAGTTCGGGGGTTTCGTCGCACGCGAAGCCGAACATCATGCCCTGATCGCCAGCGCCCTGCTCCTTGTGGAGCCCCACCCCCTCGGAAACGCCCTGGGAGATGTCCGCCGACTGCCGGCCGAGCGCGATCGTGACCGCGCAGGTCGCGGCGTCGAAGCCCATCTCGGAACTCGTGTAACCGATGTCCGAGACGACCTGGCGAACCAACGGCGCGAGTTCGACGCTCGCGTTGGTGGTCACCTCCCCGGCCAACATCACCAGGCCGGTCGTGGTGAGCGTCTCACAGGCGACGCGCGAGGTCGGGTCCTGGGCGAGCATCGCGTCGAGAACCGCGTCCGAGATCTGATCGCACATCTTGTCGGGATGACCCATCGAGACCGATTCAGAAGTAAAAAGAGTGCCTCTTGCCATGATCCACAACTCCTATGGGCCGAGATACGGGCCAGCACTCTAGTCGAGCGCTGTTTGGGATTCAATTCGAGCGGCGCGATGAGGTCGCCCGGGTAGCGACGACCGCAGCGGCCTTCAGCCGGCCGCCGAGCGCTCGATTTCCGCGTGGGTGCGCTCGATCAGCGCGCCCAGGGCTTCGACGGCTTGCTCGGCATCCGAGCCGATGGCCCGAATCCGCAGCTCGACGCCGCGGCCCGCGGCGAGCGAGAGCAGCGACAGCACACTTCGCCCGTCCACCCACTCGCGACCGTTGCCCACCGAGATCTCGGATTCGAAGCGACCCGCCATGACGACGAATTCGCCCGCGGGTCGCGCGTGCAGGCCCAGCTCGCTACGGACGGTAAATCCGCGTTCGACGCGCTTGCTCACGGATTCTTTTCCGGCAGGATCTCGCTCGCGACAGAAATGTTGCGCTGCCCGTAGCGCTTGATGAACTTCGCCAGATCCTTGAGGGGCTTGTCTTCCGAGAGCGTCGCGAGCTTGATCAGCATCGGCAGATTCAGACCGGTCACCACTTCGACGCCCGCCTCTTCCACGAACGACAGGCTCATGTTGGAGGGGGTGCCCCCGAACATGTCGGTGAGCACGAGCACCCCGGCTCCGCGATCCGCCTGCTTCAGCGCCCTCTCGATCAATTGCCGCATTTCGTCGACGCTCTGCGTCGGATCGATCGACACCGTGAGGAATTCCGGAGTATTCGGAACGATCAGGCGCAGCGCGTGGAGGAACTCCTTGCCGATCTGGTAATGGGTCACGAGGACCACTCCGATCTTCATCAGCTTCGCCCCACGTCTCGATGCTCCACGTTGACTTCGCGCCCCGTCTTCCTGATGGATTCGGCCAACGCCTCGACGACCGCGACGGATCGGTGTCTGCCGCCGGTGCAACCCACGCCGATCGTCACGTACGCCTTGCCCTCCTGATCATAGAGGGGAACCAGGAAGTTGCACAAATCGCAGAGCCGCTCGAACAATGCCGTACCGAGCGAATTCTTCAAGACGTAGTCGGCCACCTCCGGGTCGCGCCCGGAGCGTTCGCGCAATTTCTCTTCGAAATACGGATTGGGCAGAAATCGCACATCGAAGAGTTGTTCGACGGACGTGGGCGTCCCGTAGCGAAAGCCGAAGGAGATCAGGTTGACGACGGTGGCGCGGGCCTCGCCCTCGACGTGCTGGACGACGCTGGCCTTGAGCTGATGGACGTTGAGCGCCGAGGTCTCGATCCGATAATTGGCGAGTGTCGAAACATCGACCAGCAGGCACCGCTCCCTCTCGATGCCCTCTTCGACGCTCCCGCCGGGAGAGAGCGGGTGAACCCGCCGCGTCTCGCGATACCGCTTGAGCAGGGTTTCGTTCGAGCAATCGAGGAAGATGACCTCGATGCGCGCACCCGAACGCCGCAGCGCCTCGATCGCAGCCGGCAACTCGCGGAGAAACGGCTCCTCGCGGGCATCGACCGCGAGCCCGATCTTCTCGATCGGCGGCGTCACCTGGGTGCAGAGGTGCAGAAACTGCTCGATGAGCTGAACCGGGAGGTTGTCGACGCAGTAGAAGCTCAAGTCCTCGAGCGCCGCCATCGCGGTGCTCTTGCCGCTGCCCGAGAGCCCGCTCACGAATACGATTTCCGCGTTCGAGAATCTCAACGCCGCTCCATTTCTTCCCGCAGGCGCTGATCGAGGCGCTTCGCCGCGTTGATTCCCGAACGGCGCTGCAGGTGATCCCGGGCCGCCAGTTCCACGACCGTCGCCATCGATCCGCCGGGCCGCGCGGGCAGCGTCAGCCGCGGCAAGCGAACACCCGCAAACTCCTCTTCCGGCCGTTCCAAACCGACGCGCTCGTAGGCGACCCCCTCCCGCCAGCGCTCGAGTCGGCAGACCAGGTCGACGCTCGATTCGTCGCAGACCGAATCCGCGCCGAACAGGTCGGGGACGAAGACGATCCCGATGCCGCGAATTTCCATGTAGTGTCGAATCCGCTCGGGCGCCCGCCCCCTGAGGCCGTCGTCCGGTTCGGGCGTCAGCTCGATCACGTCGTCCGCCACGAGTCGGTGCCCGCGGCTGATCAGCTCCAGCGCGCACTCGCTCTTGCCGACGCCACTCGGGCCGAGCAACGCGGTCCCCACGCCGTGAACCTCGAGGAGCGCCCCGTGGACCGAAAGCGTCATGCTGTCTCCGAATCCGTTGAACGGGCGTCGCGCGATGAGAACGAGCGGGCGAATCCTCCGAATTCGCACGCGGTGTCGCCGCACCCCGTTTCGGGGCGAGACCCCTAGAGCTTGGCGTCCTCTTCGGCGATGGCCCGGATGATGTCATCTTGCGTCTCGGCATCCGTGAGTTGCTGCCGGAACGCCGCATCTCGGAAGAAGCGCGAGATCCGCGCCAGAGCCTTCAGGTACTGACCGCCGGAGTGCTCGGGCACGACGAGCAGGAAGAAGTGGTGGGTGGGCTCGCGGTCGATCGATTCGAATTCGATCCCCTCCCGGCTCCGGGCAAAGGTCGCGACGAGTCGGTCGAGGCCGGCCATCTTCCCGTGCGGGATCGCCACGCCATCCCCAATCCCTGTGCTCTGTAGTGCCTCGCGCTCCAGGAGTACCTCCAGGAGTCGATCGGCCTTGATCTGGGGCTCGACCTTCGCCAGCGCGTCGGCCATTTCCGCCAGCACTTCGCGCTTGCTGCCGGTCCCCAGATTCAGGATCACAGCATCGTTCACGAGGATGTCCATGATCTTCATCGGAATTCCCTCAAGCTGCGGGCGGGAGGCTAGCCGACTTCGCGGCGTTTCGTCGATGAGAGAATATTCAGCGATTCTCGGTATTTCGTGACCGTGCGCCGGGCGATGTCGATATTGGCCACTTTGAGCATCTCCGCGATCCGCTGATCGGACAGGGGGCGGCGGGGGTCCTCGGCCGTGATCAGCTTGCGGATCCGCTCCTTGACGCTCTCGCTCGCCACGGCGTCGCCCACGACCCGGTTGATGCTGGAGTTGAAGAAGTACTTCAGCTCGTAGATCCCCTGGGGCGTATTGACGTATTTCGCAGTCGTGACGCGGCTGACCGTGGATTCGTGCATCTCGATGTCGTCCGCGACATCGCGGAGATTGAGCGGCTTGAGGTGGTTGATGCCCCGCTCGAAGAAATCCCGCTGGTATTTGATGATGCTCTCCATCACCCGGTAGATGGTGCGCTGGCGCTGGTGGATCGACTTGATCAGCCAGAGCGCGGACCGGACCTTCTCCTGGACGTACTCCTTGGTGTCCTTCGAGGCGCCGTTTCCGCGCGACAGGACGTCGCGGTAGAGGCCGTTGATCCGGAGCCGCGGCATCCCGTCGTCGTTCAAGACGATGTGGAACTCGTCGTTGACCTTGTGAACGTAGATGTCGGGCACGATGTAGACCGGCTCGTCGCCGCCGAACGCGCGGCCCGGACGCGGCTCGAGCTGGCCGATGATCTCGGCGGCCGCGACGACCTCGGCCACGCTGACGTCGAGTTCCCGGGCGACTCCGCGAAAATCGCGCTTGATCAGCGCGTCGAGGCACTCCTCGAGGATGCGCAACACCAGGGGGTCGTCGATCTTCAACACCCGGACCTGGAGCAGCAGACACTCCTGCAGGTCTCGCGCGGCCACGCCGACGGGGTCCAGCTGCTGCACCCGGGCCAGCGCGGCTTCGACGGTGGCTTCCGAAACGCCGGATTGCCGGGCGATCTCGCCGATCGTGGCCTGCAGGTAACCGCGCTCGTCGAGGTTGCCGATGATGTAGCGGGCCGCGACCTGCTCCTCGATCGGCAACTCCGTGAGCTGCAGCTGCCACTCGAGGTGCTCGCTGAGCGTATCCCGGCGGGTGAGCGTGGCGTCGATCGAGGGTCGATCGTCGTCGCCGCCCGAAACCTGTGAGATCTGTGGATTCGAGTTGAGGTAATCCTGCCACTCCAGGTCCGCGATCTTCTCGGCGTCCGTGAGCTCCTCGCTCGAATTCTGCAGGTCCGCTGCGGCCGCCTCGTCGGCGGCAGACGCCTCGGCCGACGCGGGCTCATTTTCCGACCCCGACTCGTATGCGTCGGCCGAATCCTCGACCTCGTCGTCGACCTCGACGAACTCCTCGAGAACCGGGTTCTCCTCGAGTTCCTGCTGCACGAGGCCCACGAGCTCGAGCCGGTTCAGCTGGAGCAGCTTGATGGCCTGCTGCAGCTGGGGTGTCATCACCAGCTGCTGGGTCAGGCGCAGTTGCTGTTTCAGCTCGATGGCCATTCGCTCATTCCGCTCGGCAACCCCGGCGCGCGACACGCGCCGGAGGCCCGAAAGTTGAAGTTCTCAAAGCTGGAAGTTCTCTCCGAGATAGATCTGCCGGACCTGATCGTCCGATGTGATCTCCTCGGGTGTCCCTTGCCGAATGATCTCTCCGTCCTTGATGATGTAGGCGTGATCGCAGATCGACAGCGTCTCGCGGACGTTGTGGTCCGTAATGACGATCCCGATCCCCCTGCCCTTGAGTTGCTCGATGATCTTCTGGATGTCGATGACCGCGATCGGATCGATCCCCGCAAACGGTTCGTCGAGCAGCATGAATTTCGGATCGAGCACCAACGCACGCGTAATCTCCACACGGCGCCTCTCGCCGCCGGAGAGCGTGTCTCCTCTCAAGTCTGCCTTTTCGGTCAGACTGAGTTCCGCCAAAAGCTCTCTGAGCCTTTCTCGCCGGACCGTGCGGTCGGGCTCCACGGTTTCGAGAATCGCGTTGACGTTGTCGGCGACCGAAAGCTTCCTGAAAATCGAGGGTTCCTGCGGAAGATACGTAATGCCGAGGCGTGCGCGGCGGTACATCGGCAAGCCCGTAATTTGCGTATCGCCGAGGCGCACCTCGCCCGAGGTGGGCTTCACGCCTCCCGCCACCATGTTGAAGGTGGTGGTCTTGCCGGCGCCGTTCGGCCCCAGCAATCCCACGACCTCGGCGGGCTTCACCTCGAGATCGACCGACCGCACCACGTCTCTCTGGCCGTAGCGTTTGGTCAGCGCGATTCCGGTCAGCGCACTCACGGCTAGCGCCCCCCCGATTCGCCGGCAGCGCCGTCGTTCGACGCGGGGAAGATGTTCACCGTGGCGTCCTCGACGCGGACCGTCTGGCTGCCCAGGTTGAATTCGATGCACTTGCCGCGCACCCGACTCGAGCCGTCCCGCAGCTCAGCGTTGCCGCAGCAGGTCAAGCGCTCCTCTGCGCGCTGAAACGTCCCGTTGTCGCAGCGCGCTTCCTGACCGCCCTGAAACACCCGGACCGCCCCCTGCGCGACCAGCCGCGTCGGCTCGCTCGATCCCTTCGGATAGTCGGCCGTCAATCGATTGGCGGTCATCGTGATGTCACTCTGGACGACATTCACCTCGCCGCTGAACACGAGCCTGCGGCCGCCGTTGACCTCCGCGGCCTCGAGGGATTGCGATTTGATCGAAATCGGCGCCGAGCGGTCGAAAACGGGCGAGCGCGCCGGCGCCGGCGCGGTGTCGCTCGCGACGGGCGCGGCCGGTTCATCCGACGGTTCATCCGACGGTTCATCCGAGGGAGAGGGATCCGCGAGGGCGAGCAGCCCGGCGATCACCTGATCGGCCAGGCCCGCGACCGCCGACGTCGTCTGATCGCTGCGCGGGATTTCGGCGATATAGGTGTCGACCACTCTGCCGGAATCCGCCGAGAGCAGCCGCACGTCGACGCTGAAGCGGCTGCCGAGCTGGGTGGTCCGACCGACCACGATGCCGTCGACTTCAGCCTCCTCGGCCCACGACCGCGCCGCACTCGGTTCGACCTCGGCGATCGCCGGAACCCCCAGCTGCGCGGGACCGACGATGTGGCCGACGCCGCGGGCTACGAGCAGATCGGTGAGCAGCGTCGCGTAGTCGGGAACCTCGACGCCCAGCGGAGCCGCCACCTGGAACGGCGCCACAGCGACGCGGATCCGCGCGGCCTCGCTCGCGCGTTCGTCTTCGGCACCCGACGCGTCATCCGCAGCGGCGAGCCCCGCTGCCGACAGCGACAGCGCGAAGACCAAGCCCAGACAGAACTTCCAGTGGCTCACGGCGTCTGCTCCATCACGACGTTTCCGAGCAGTTCGAAACGGCGCTCGTCGATGTGGTAGCGAAAGCCGTCCCCGCGAAACGTTCCCCCGCTGTCGACCATGGTGACCGGTGCGTCGGTCGAAAGCGTCGACGAAGCGTGCTCGTAGCGAACCCAGGGCGCGCTGTAACGCTGCCCGTCTCCGGTGAGTCCCTTCACGTTTCCGGTCGCGGTGAAATCGTTCGTCTCGACGTCGAGTTCGGCTCGATCGCACTGCATCTGAAAGCTCTCGCCCCTCTTGGCATCCGAAACCCGCGCCCGCACGACTTCCAGATCCGCCACACCCGAGTCCGGCCGGAAGAAGGCGGTATCGGAGCGCACCACCAATTCACTCTGCTCGCCGCGGCTTCCGACGAAGGTCATGCCCGAGACGCGAAGGCCCGGCGACTCGCCCGCGGACGAACTCGCTACCAGGATGCCGCCCGCCGCAATCGCGAGCGTCCGAATGAAGTTGAACTGGGGCATCAGGAGGGGGGCCACCCCGCGCGTTTTCGCGACTGCGTTGGGTGCTCGTCAGGAGGAGCGAGATTGGGGAGTAACAACATGCAACAACCATACCAATGGCTGGCTGTCGGTACAAGCAATCTTTCGCCGCGATGCGGGAGTGGCTGGCCGGGCGATCAGTCCTTCTGACCCACCAGCGTCTTGATCGGTTCGTGACTGCCGATCCAGTGGAACGGTTTGAAGATCAGGGTGTCGAGGATCACGCCGATCGGATGCAGTACGTAGGCGACGACGCGAAGCGGGTGACCGCTGTAGGTCTCGTCGTACTCTTCGGCGGCGGCGGCGGGCGAAGCGGCGGCCAGCATGGCGAGCGCGGTGGTGGTAGCGAACAGCCGCGTCAGACCGCTGCGGCGCGATTTCCGCCGGCCCTCAGCGCGCCGGTGCCCGATGTTCGACTGCATTCCCCTCACCTCCACTCGGATTTGGACCACGCCTCCAATTGTCGGCCGTTCGGAGGCCGAGATCAAGCGGAACCCGAGCAAAGCGCCCGCGCGGAGCCTCGGTTCGCACGTGCCGCCCTGCGGCGCGTCCCGATTACGCCCGAACCCGCTCGGTGAGCTCGCTGACCCGCCGCGACAGGTTCCGGCAGATCCCGATCGCGATCCCCGGCAATTCCTCCATCAGCCGCAGCAAGTCGTCCCGATCCAGTCGCAGCAACCGCAGCGGAGAGGTGGCCGTGATCGTGGCCGTTCGGCTCACGTCCTCGAGCACGGCGATCTCGCCGAAGAAGCTCTTGGGCCCCTGATCGCGCAGCAGGGTCTCTCCGCGCGTGACCCGGACCTGCCCGTCCACGATCAGATAGAGGCAGTCCCCGGGTTCGCCCTCTCGAAAGATGACCTCCCCCGCAGCGTGCTGCTCTTCGCGAACCTCGTTCGCGAGATCCATCAGCTGACGCGTGGTCAAACCCTCGAACAGCGGCAGGCTCTTCAGGTGGAGCGCGATTTCGACCGGGTTCAGCACCCGCCGATGATCCTCTACATCGACCGCGCTGGCCAGACGATCCTCCGCCTCGACCCTCTCCACGAGCGTTTCGGCGACCAGCATGCGGGTGAGTTCGTCGGAGCCCTCGAGCAGCGCGATCGTCGCCTGCTTCACGTCCGGCAGCGGAACGCCGAGCGCAGCCGCCGCCGAGCGCGCTCGCAGCTCGAGTGAGCGATCCCCCATCAACGGCATCAACTCCGCCTTCTCTCGAGGGCCGAGCAGCGCGTCCAACGCCTCCAGCAACATGGCGTTGACGCCCGCGCCTCCGCCGCGCTTGATCCTGTCTCCGAGTTCCGCAATGCGATCCTCGTCGTAGATTGCGGAGAGGAGCAACAACGCGGTGTGCAGCGCTTCGTCCGTGCGCTCCCTCAGGCGTTCGAGAACGATCGCTGCGGCGAGTTCGTCCCGCAGTGCGTGCCGCTGGATCAACTTGCGCCGAACCGACTCGAGTTCGCGATTGTAGAGGCTCCGAAGCGTCTCGCGTTCCACGCGCAGCTGGCGCAGGACCGGCATGATCGCGCTGCGGGTGCTGCGCTTGCCGAACGAGAGTTCGACGAGCAGGACGTCGGCGGCTTGCGGCCCCAGTGCGATCAACCCCTCCCGTGCGGCGTTCCGAACCGCGCGCAGACGCGCCTCGTCGCCGGTGGCCTGCTCGACCATCCAGGGGGCCTGGTCGACGATTCCCGCGTAGCCGCAGAACAACAACAACGCGGCGCGCACGCGCGAGCCGGCGGAATCGCGGTGCTGGAGCATCTTCTCACGCGCGGGCGCGGCCGCCGCGCCGTGCTTGCGCGCAACTTCGGCGATCGCCTCGGCGGCGCTTCCGCGATCGCTTTCGAGGTCGAGCTGTCGGGTGAGCCGCTCGAGATCCCGCTCCCATTCGATCCCGCGTTCCGAGCAGAGCAGATGGGCCCGAAGCTCTTCGAGTGCGATCTGTCGCTCAGCCGGATCCTCGCCGGCGATCGCGCGCTCGAGCGCCTCCGAGAAATTCCCGAACTCGTCGACCGGGTGGCCGCGTCGGTCGAGCGCCGCGGCAGCCGCGAGGCGCACCGCCGGCGACGCGTCCGCGAGCGCAAACTCGAGCACCGGGACCGCCTCCTCGCCCGGAGTCAACTGGCCGTAGGCCTGCACGACGATCGCCCGCTCGCGATCGCTCAATTCGCCGCATTCCACCAGCAGTTTCTCGAGATCTTCCGAGGCCTGCTGACTCGAAACCGGTTCGGTTGCAGTCCGCGCGAGCACGCGACCGAGCGCGTCGAGCAGCAGCGGCCGGGTCGACTCGGGCGCGGCCCTCGCCGCTTCGGCCAGAGCGCTCGCGGCCTCCGCGGGTGGCGCTTCGGAAACCAGTTCGATTGCGGGGCCGGGATGGCCGCTCGCGAGATGCGTCGAGAGAACGCGCACCGTGTTCGGATCGATCAGCTCCGAAATGTCGAGCTCTTCTCCGGAGCGGGAACGCCGCGTCGCAGCGCGCAGCAGCAGCGCGGGATAGCGCCGCCACAGCGACAGCGACGTGAGCAACCACACCAGTGCAATCGGAATCGCGACGTATCCCACTGCGATCGCGCTCGCGAAATGAACCGCCGCGAGGCTCAGGATGTTGCCGATCGCACCACCGGCCCGCTTGACCGGACCCTCGAGCAAACCCGTGGCTCGCGAGCGCTCCCGCTCGGGAAACAGATTGAAGAGAATCCGCATCGCGGGGTCGTGGATCGCGTTGTCCTGCAGCGTGGTTCCCGCGCGCGCGCCGACACCCGCGGCGAGGTTGAGCCGAATGCTCATGCCGCAGAAACCGATCAGGTAGACGAGCGGCGACAGCACGATGGACAGCGGAATGCCGATGCGCTTGAAGAGGCTCGTCGTGACGATGACCTGGGTCGCGAGCACGATGGTGTTGATCGAGCCGCGAACCACCGCGAACAGCGCGAGCAGGCCGTCCTCTCCGGCCGACGCCTGGTCGGCGACGTATTGGAACTGGAAGTACAGCATCGGGCCGAGCAGTCCGCTCGCCGCGGCGCCGATGAAGAGCAGCCGGAAGAGTTCGTTTTCCGACCAGAGCGCGCGAAGCGACACGCCGCTGGCCTTGTCGCGAGAATCAGTCGGTTTCCGCTCGGCCCCCGGAGTTCCCCGCTCGAACCTCCTCGGCAGCATCCGCCTCAGCGGGAGTGTGAGCAGCCCGGCCAGCGCGAATGCGACGGCGCCAACCGGCAGCAACGCCTCGACGCCGACCGCGCGGCCGATCGGATCGGATGCAAAACTCCCGAGGATGCTGCCGAGCGTGTACCCACCCATCATCGGCGCGAACAACCGCTTCGCCTGCCGGCCGTCCAGCAGGTCGCCCATCGCGAGCCAGAACGCGAGCAGCGCAATCGATTCGAACTGCTTCGAAGCGAGCACCAGCAAAACGAACGAACTGATCGCATCGATGCTGACGAGGTACCAGAGCGGCAACAGCAGCACCGCCACGCCAAACAGGACGCGCGGCAACAACAGCGGCCGATTGGAACGCGCCGCCACACGCCCTACCGCGTAGGTGGTCCCGACCAGCAGAATCGAGTTGAGCAGGAATGCGAGCGGGAGGTAATCGACGCCGGGCCCGCGCTTGAGGAAGAGCGTCTCCGAAGCGTTCTTGACGGACACGTCCGCCCAGCCGGCCAGAGCGAGTGCCGCCGCTCCCCAGAAGAACAAGCGCCCCTCACCGGGCTCGATGCCGAGCTTTCGCACCAGCGCACCCCTCGGGCCGAGCGCACGATATCACGAGACGCAGATCGAGCACCCAAGTGGCCAAAATCGGACGCTTCGGGGGCAGATTTGCCGTATGCTGCGCCGCATGTCGGACAAACCCAGATCCCTCTCGTGGCTCGCCTTGCTGCTCGCACCGCTCGCGCTGGGCCTTTCCGTTTTCCCCGCCGCGGCGTCGACGGACGCAAAGTCGAGCGAACTCCTGCAGTGGGTTCAGCAGATGAAGAACTCACCACAGGGACCCTTTCAGGGAATCCGCTGGTTTTGCGCGGACGGATCCGTCCAGCCCCCAAAGGCCTACGCGTGCTCGCAGCGCGGCGGTGGAATTCAGCATGGCCTCTGGACCGAGCGGGTGCAGCAGATGCGCGCGGACGGCTACAAGATCGCGAACCTGCTCGCGCCGATTCCGTCCGACGCGTTTGCGGGCGAGGACGCCGACCTCGACACCCTCAAGCAGATCCTGATCGAGAAGTTCCTGATCCAGGCGGACGACGGTTGGATCTTCCGCGGGGCGCGCTCCTACCGCGGCGCGTTCCAGGCCGAAGACGAGGAGGCCGCAGCCAACGCGATCCTGCTCGCGATGGCCGCGGATCCGATCTGGCTCGACCCCGCGCGTTACGCGCTGTTTCGAGAAGCGGTGCGTTGGTTCCCGCGCGAGTCTCAATCGGCGACCGCCACCGAGGTGCGCCAGCTCGCCGTCGTGATCGCCGACAAGGACGCTTCATTCGCCCAGCTGCGCGCGAAGATCCACAACGCGCCGGACGCGGGTGATGCGAAGAGCGTTCGCGACTACGCGAAGACCCGCGGCAAGGCCGAGCTGAGGGCCGAGTACGAGACGATCGCCGCCGCGATCGACGAGCTCTACGCCGCACGCGGCGCCGCCGACGCGCTGCTGGCCATCGCAGACGAGACGAAGGATCCAGACGCCGATCGCAGGTTGCGAGACGCGGCGTCGGCGCTCGCCGCCGCCGCGAGTCCCGCCGCGCGCTTCGAGACCGCCGCGCGTCTGCTGAGCGAGTTCCGCATCGGCGTCCCGCGATCGGCGAGTGCAGAAGGCGTGATCGCACTGCTGCGCGGCAGCATCGTCATCGAAGGGGACGCCTACGTCGCGAGCACCGAGATCCTCAAGGGGCTCGATTCCAGCACGCGCGCGCAGCGCCTGCGCTGGCTCGATCAGACCGGTTACGCGCTCTACGGCGCCGGCTTCATCAGTGGCCGCCACGTGCGCGAGCTGCGCGAGAGCATCAAGCGCGCCACATCGAAAGCCTCGCTGAGCATCGACCAGTACCGCGAAACCCTGCGCTACCTGGCGCGGGCGCCGGAGTGGGCGGCCCGCTGGCTCGCCTTCGACTTCTCGATCCCCGTCGAGAAGCTCGCCGAGATCGAACCGCTCGCGCACCTCTACGCGCAGGATCGGATGCGCGGCAGCCCCCTGCTCTTCTACGGCGCCGTGATCGACAGCCTCGTGCTCGACGCGAACCAGCTCGCCGGGATCGAGCACGAACTCTTCGGCCGCAAGATCGGCGCGGGGCTGCGAGCGCTCAACCCGGGCCTCTCGCGCGGCGTGCTGCGCGAGGCGACCGGCGACGAGTACGAGCGGGACGGCATCTACCTGTTGCCCGAAACGCTCTCCGAGCTGCCGCCGGTGTCGGGCATCCTGACGCTCGGCGAGGGCAGCTCGCTTTCCCACGTTCAGTTGCTCGCGCGCAACCTCGGCGTGCCGAACGTCGTCGTCGGAGAAGAGATCCTGCCGAGCGTGCGCCAGCACATCGGCGAGAAATCGGTGCTCGCGGTGAGCCCCAGCGGCGTCGTGCGACTCAGCGCAGACGGGCCGCGCTGGGACGCGGTGTTCGGCGCGACGGCGGCCGAGGGCGGCGAGTTGGTGATTCGCCCCGACCTCGAAAAACTCGACCTGGAGCGCGCCGAGATGATCTCGCTCAGCGAGCTGCGCGCGACCGATTCGGGACGCTCCTCGGGCCCCAAGGGCGCCAATCTCGGCGAGCTCAAGCACTTCTTTGGCGACGCCGTACCGCCGGGCTTCGTCATCCCCTTCGCGTCCTTCCGGAAGCTGCTCGACCAGCCGATCGAGAGCGGCGGCCCTTCAGTCTTCGAGTGGATGAAGGCGCGCTACGACGCGATTGCAGAACTCGAGGACAACCCCGAGCAACAGCAGAAGACGGTGCGCGCGTTTCTCGCCAAGCTGCGCCACTGGATCGAGACCTGCGACCCCGGGCCGCAGTTCAAGGCCCAGCTGCGCGCGGCGCTCGACGAGAACTTCGGCGCCGACGGCAGCTACGGCGTGTTCATCCGCAGCGACACCAATGTCGAGGATCTGCCCGGCTTCACCGGAGCCGGACTCAACCTGACCCTGCCGAACATCGTCGGATACGAGAATATTCTCGAGGCAATTCGTAGAGTTTGGGCATCACCCTTCGAGGATCGCTCGTACGGTTGGCGCCAGGGCAACATGACCGATCCGGAATACGTCTTCCCCGCAGTCGTCGTCCAGTACAGCTTCCAGGCCGAGAAATCGGGCGTGATGGTCACCGCGGATGTCGAGACCGGCGACACCCGGTTCCTGACCGTGGCGGTCAACGAGGGCGTCGGCGGCGCCGTCGAGGGCCAGGCCGCGGAATCGCTGCTGATCGACACGCGCACCGGCAAGGTGCGGTTTCTCGCCCAGGCCACCGCGCCGCTGCGCACGCTGGTTCCGCTCAGCGGCGGGATCGCAAAGGCGCCCGCGAGCGGAACCGCGGAAGTGCTCAAACCGGGCGAGATCAAGCAGCTGATCGCGATGTCCAGGGACGTCACCCGCTTTCCGACCCTGCGCGACGAAGACGGCAAGCTGCTGCCGGCCGACATCGAATTCGCCTTCAAGGACGGCAAGCTCGCCCTGCTCCAGATTCGACCGTTCGTCGAAAACAAGCGCGCCCGGCGGAACCAATACCTGAGTGAACTCGACGCGGGGCTCGAACTGCGCAGCTCCGCAAGTGTCGACCTCTCGGGCATCCCAAAGGAGTCCCAACCGTGAAGACACCGATCCTCATCCTGAGCGCATTTGCACTCGTCGCACTCGCGCCGCTCGCGTTCGGCTATCCGCTCGACGCCTATGAAGAGACGGGCATGCTGCGGTTGGAAGCCTACCGGCTCGCCCAGACCGGAAAGGTCAAGGGGCGACTGCTCCCGCCCGGCGGGCGGCTCGATAGCGAGGCCATCCAGCTTCGCCTGCTCGATCGGCCGGATTTCGAAATCCCGGCCCCGGATCCCGAACTCAGCGCCGCGCTCCTCTCGCTGCTCGGCGAGGATGCCGACGGCTACGCGATCGCGATGCTCGACCTCACGGACCCCGCCAAACCGCGCTACGCGGGCCACAACCCGGAGCAGAACCAGAATCCCGGCAGCGTCGGCAAACTGATGGTCGGCCTCGCGTGGTTCCAGGCCCTCGCCGACATCTACCCCGACGACACCGCCGCGCGCGACGCGCTTCTGTACGAGACCCACCACGTCGCGGACGCGTTCATCCGCAGCGACGGCCACAAGGTCCCGTTCTGGAAGCCCGGGGATAGCGAGGTCGTTTACCGCCCGATCCAGGAGGGCGACGACGGCAACCTCTGGACCTGGCTCGATTGGATGATGTCGAGCAGCTCCAACGCAGCCGCCAGCACTGTGATGTCGCAACTCGTGCTGCTCTCCCACTTCGGCACCGCGTACCCCGTGCCGGTCGAAACCGCCGCCAAATTCTTCGCCGAGACCCCGAAGTCGAAGCTCAGCAGCATCTACACCAAGGCGATCCAGAGCCCGCTCACGCGCAACGGCCTCGACGTCGGCAAGCTGCGTCAGGGGAGTTTCTTCACACGGGAGGGCAAGGCGCGGATTCCCGGCACCAACAGCGCGGCCACGCCGCTCGAACTGCTTCGCTACATGGTCGCGATGGAGAAGGGGCAGCTCGTCGACCCCTACTCGAGCCTCGCCCTCAAGCGCCTGATCTACCTCTCGGAGGGTCGGATCCGCTACGCGTCGTCACCCGCCCTGCGCCGCGCGGCGCTCTACTTCAAATCCGGCTCCCTGTACAGCTGCAAGGAAGAACCCGGTTTCCAGTGTGGGAAGTACAGGGGAAACGTGAGGAATTACTTGAACTCGGTCACGATGGTCGAAACCGACGAACCCGGGCGCAGGCTGCAGTACATCGTCGTGCTGCTCTCGAACGTCCTGCGCAAGGATTCGGCCCAGATCCACAAGCAGCTCGCGACCGACATCCACGAACTCATGGAGCGCGACCACCCGGTCCAGGAAGTCTCGCCGGACCGAAAGCCGACGCTCGACGATGGATCCGACGAAGCCGCGATTCAGCGCGCCATCGATGAAATCAATTCGGAGATGGCCCCCGCGCCGGTCGACGAAATCGACTCGGACGAGTCGGACGTCAGCGAGCCGCCTGGTTCGCGCTGAGCGGGCGCTGATCGGCCCTCGTTTCTTCGGGAATCAACAACGCGTCGAGCTTGGTGATGATGCGCCCGAGCCACCGCGTCTTCGTCGGGTTGTTGGCCAGCGCAACCGCGATGTAGCGACGTCCGTCCCGCTCGACGAGAACGCTGTCCGAGTGATAGGTGGACCACGAGCCCGACTTGCGCGAAACGGCTGCTCTGGGATCGATCATCCGCAGCGCACGCACGAATTTGTGGTTGAGTTCGCTGCCCCCGAGAATCTCGCGCATCTTCCGGCTGTGCTCGGGTGTGACGAGATTGTCCGTCGCGAGCAGGTAGTAGAAGCGCGCCACCTGCATCGCCGTCGCGCCGTGCGAGAGGTTGTGCAGCGGGTCGCGCCGCCACAAGCCGGCCTTCGCGTAGTCCTTTCCCACCCAGAGTCCGCCGTTGTGTTCGGGATCGTAGAGGCGGTAGCGCGGCGACAGCAGCACCCGCGCGATGTATTCCTTGCCGACCTTGTGCATCATCGCCGTCGCGTCGCGGTTGGATGAGACCTTGATCATTCGGGTCAGACGGGCCTCGGTCTCCTCGTCGAGGGTCATCTTCCCCTGGGCGATCTTTTCGAAGGCCGCCAACAGAACCGCGATCTTGGGAAGACTGGCGGCGTACATCATCTCGTCGCCGTTGATCGCAGCGACCCGAGGCGGGCCCGGTAGCGACAGATCGACGAGCGCCACGCTCAACTGCTTCTTGCGCGCTTTGTCGTCGAGTCCCAGATCGACCAGGGCCTGCTCGACGCGCTTCTGCAGTTCGGCGTCCTCGTAGTCCCAGAGCGGTGCGTTGTCTTCGAAGCGAGCGATGCCGTCGAGCGCCATCAACTCCTTGATGCTCGTGGTTTCGATCACTTCCCAGTAATCGTCTCCGAGGTCGCCCAGATCGTCGGCACTCGAGACAGACGGAAGCGCGAGGGCGAGAAGCGCGACCAGCCACCACGGCGCCACTGTCAGCCGCCCTCCGCCGCGGCGTTGACTTCCGTGAGTTTCCGGTGTTCGCGAATCAGGACGATCGCCCCCGCGAGCCAGATCAGCACGAGCGCGACGTTGAACGCGAAGTAGCCCTGATTCGACAGCGCGAGCAAGTTCGTGCCGAACCACACCGTGAGTCCGGCGAGCACGTCGCCGGTGCGCACGAAGATGGTATCGATCGCGGGTTTGCACTTGAACTTGACCTCGCTCGTCGTCGGCAACCAGAGCACGTTTCTCGCCGTGTTGTTGATCGAGTAATCGGTTGAATTTTCGGCGATCTTCATGACTTTGATCACGATCAAGATCGGCCCCAGGGCCATCGCCCCGTAGGAGAGCAGCGAGATCACCGGAAGCATCAGCAATATGACACCGAAACCGCCGTATTTGAGCAGTCGCGAGGCGACGAACGCCTGCAGAACGAGCGCGGCGGCGTTCACCCAGGTGAAGAAATTGCCGTAGAAGGCCGTGACGAAACCCTTTGTGAAGGAATCGACCGCAGCCGGATCGGCCAGGCCCTGCTGCGCCACCTCCGATTGCACGAACTCCACGACGACGCCGTAGAGCAGGTTCTCGCCATTGGTGTTGACCCAGTTCAGCAGCAGCGTGATCGCGGCCGCGGCCATCAGGAAGCGGCTGGTCGCGATCATCGCGAGCCCGCCCCGCGGCTTCTCCGGGCGCTGCGCCTCGGCCTCGACGGCGGGCTCCTGCCGCTCCCCTCCCCCCTCGCGGGAGTCCACGAAGCGGGTCAACGCGATCGACAGCGCCAACGGCACCAGTGCCGCGAGCAGCAGCACATCGGCGCCGATCTCCGCCCCCTTGATCATCGGGGCCACGACCGAGGATCCGAAGGCGGCGCCGCCGGTCGCGCCGATCGCGATCATCGGCATCAGCCGCCGACCCTTCTCGTCGGTGTAGATGTCCGCCGCGAACGCCCAGAACTGGGCCACGACGAACAGGCCGAATATCGAAACCCAGATGTAGAACGCGAGCGCGCTGCCCGGGATCGCGTCGAACGCGCCACCCGGTCGCCAGATGAAGAAGATCACCAGATTCGACATGCAGAACAGCGTGGCCCGGGTGATCAGCGTGCTGCGATGCATGCGGTCCGAGAGCCGTCCGTACCACGCCACGATGGGAAGCAGCACGAGGACCTGCGCGACCGTCGAGTAGGCCTTGAGTTCCTTCGGCTCCAACCCCATCACGTCCGTGACGGAGAGCCACGCCTCGCGCAGCGGCTTGACGAAGTAATAGGCGCACAGCAGCAGGAATACGTTGACGAACATCAGCACCGCGGTGACGCCCTCGCCTGGGCGCACCTCGGTAAACAAGCGCAGTACTTTTTCGAGTCGCGAAAGCTGCATGGTCGTCGATTTTCCCCGCGTACCCGTTTCGGCGGTTGGCCCAACTGTACTATCGCGCTCCGACGGAATCGAGCAGCGCTACCGGGCCCAGCGCGCGCGGCGAGTCGGGAGCGGAGCCCCCCCGATCCGAAGGTTCGGGCTCAGCGCGGACCCGCGGGTCGAGGCGGCCTCCGCAACAGCCGACGACGCGCTCGTCGCCAAGCGCCCAGAACCCGGGCGGCGCTCGCGCGAGATCTCGGGCAGCCCCGAGCGCCGCCCGCCCGGCGAACAGCCGCGAAGAGCTCCGATCGGCTCCCCGACGCTCTCTAAAGTCTCAACATCCACAACGAGTTACAGCGCCAACCGGATGGCTCCAGAAGTGTTTCAAGTGGGGTGGTGAGACCGCCGATTCAAGCAATGGCGGAGTTCGCCCAACGCCCCACGGAACCCAATGGAATACCACGAACAGACAGCTTCGATCCTGCTGCTGCACGATGGCGAGTTGGCCAATCTGGCCGAACTCGTCGATTCGCTCGGCGGGATCGACCGGCGCGGGCGCCCGACCGAGCTGGATTGCGGCAGGGTCTGGGATGTCATCATCGCGAGCGCGGGTCGCATGCTCGAGTTGCACGAGCATCTGAGCGACGCCTCGGCGGTTCGCATCGCGGTCCTCGATGGAGATTCGAAGACACTCCGCAAGATGCTCTACCGGGTCGATACGGATCTATTGGTTCGCCAGCCGGTGCACCCCGCGGCATTCAGGCTGTTGATCCTCCACGCCCTCTACCGCGGCCCCGAGAAGCGACGCACCACCCGCGTCAGCATCGGCGCTCCGATCCGCTTTCGGATCGGCCTGCGCCGCCGCGAAGCGATTCTGGCGGAACTCTCGACGCGGGGTTGTCGCATGATGGCCGACCCGAATTGCCATCGCGCCGCACCCGATCGCTTGGTGAAGATCGTCCTGCCACCCGAACTCACGGGCGACAAGCGCCCACTCTCACTCCGAGGGCACGTCATGCGCGTCACGCCAACGGACGAGGGCGAAGACCTGATCGCCGTCCTCTTCGAGCTGCTCGGTGCAGCGGCGCACAGACGCCTCGAGTCGATCGTCTCGGCGCACAGCCACGGCCCCACCCCGCTCGACCAACCGGTTGCGCGCGCGGTCCGCCCCGAGCCCGCCGCTGCCGAGGACGACGAGCCGCAAGCGTCGCCTCCCGAAGAGCCCACCGACGAACCCGTGAGCGAACGGCGCGTCCAGGAACGCCACTCCATCACGCGGCGCATCATCGCCCTGGGCGACGAAGCCGCCCGCGTGCTCATCGGCCGGGACCTCTCGAGCGGTGGAATGCGGATCGACCCGACGCCCGAATTCGGATTGGGGGACCGCCTGAAGGTCGCCGTTCACGTGCGCGCCGACGGTCAACCCCTGGTGGTGTCGGCCGAGGTCGCGCGCGATGACGGGCCAGACGGGATGGGGCTGCGCTTCGTCGACCTGAGCCCAGCCGCGCGCGCCCACCTGGACGAAATGGTGGGCGCACTGCCCAACATCCTCGAATCGAACCGCTCGGAGGGCGATGCGGGCGTGGTCGTTTCAGAAGTCGTCGAGCGGCGCGCGAGCTGAGCGGCGAAAGGCGCGTCAGGACGAGAGCGGCCGCGCGGCGCTCGCGGAGCCGCCGCCGACATCGACGGACTCGTCTGAATCGCAGGGCGCAACCTCTTTCTCACTCTCCGGTTGCACAGCCGGCTCCGCAATTTCAGGCACGGGAAGCCCCTCGGTGAGCCCCACGAACCCCTCCGGACACAATGTGCTCGCACCCTTCGTCAGGTGCTCGTAGACGGATCGATACTGCACGGTCAGATCGCGCAAGAGATCCGAAGTCCCCGAGAAGTGATCCACCACGTTCAAGCGATAGGCGGCGTGCTCCTCCCGGGCTGCCGCGAGCTGCTCGATGAGGTCTTCCATCTCCGCCGCAATGCGAGAGATTTCTTCCTGCGCATCCGCCAATTGCTCTTCCAGTTCGCGTCGACGGTTCGCACCTGCGCCCGTCAAGCGTCCGACCAAGAACGCTGCGACGGCCACTGCGATCCCCGCAGCGACCAGATACCCGATCAGGTCCGGACTCATCCGAATTCCCTCCACTGATGCAATCGGCGCCACGACGGAGAGTGATAAACTCGCGCTTCCGGCGCAATCGAAAAGATTCCCGACTCACACACTTGACGATTCTGGCAGATTCTACACCTTCCTCGCGCCCCCCGTTAAATTCCGAGGCCATGGGTTCCAAGAAGATCGCCTACGACGAGAGCGCCATCCAGACGCTCGACGCGCTCGAGCACATCCGCCTGCGCAGCGGGATGTACATCGGCCGCCTCGGCGACGGCAGCCACCCCCTGGACGGCATCTACGTCATGCTCAAAGAGGTGCTCGACAACGCCATCGACGAATTCATCATGGGCGAAGGCGAGGTCATCGAAATCGATCGCGAAGGCGACGAAATCAACGTGCGCGACTTCGGGCGCGGAATCCCGCTGGGTAAGCTGATCGACTGCGTGAGCCGGATCAATACCGGTGGAAAATACAATGACGACGTCTTCCAGTTCTCGGTCGGCCTCAACGGCGTGGGCACCAAGGCCGTCAACGCACTCTCTTCCAGCTTCGAAGCCACCAGTTGGCGAGAGCGGCGCTACCGCACGGCCCTCTTCGAACGCGGCGTGCTCCAGAAGGACAAGAAGGGACGCGACCCCGAAACTCCGCCGGGCACCCTGATCCGCTTCACCCCCGACCGCGAGATCTTCGACGCCTATTCGTGGAACGAAGAGTTCATCGAGAACCGGCTGCGCTATTACACCTACCTGAACGCGGGCCTGAGCATCAACTACAACGGCCGGCGCTTCCACAGCGCCGACGGGCTCGCCGACCTCCTCAGCCACGAAATCGGCGACGAACCGCCGCTCTACCCGATCATCCACAGCCGCCAGGAGCGGCTCGAATTCGCGTTCACCCACACCCACAACTACGGCGAGACCTACTTCAGCTTCGTCAACGGCCAGTACACGAACGACGGGGGTACCCACCAGACGGCCTTTCGCGAGGGTCTCCTGAAGGGCGTCAACGAGTTCGCCAACCAGAGTTTTGCCGGAGACGACGTGCGGGATGGAATCGTCGGCTCCGTCAGCATCCGGCTCCAGGATCCCGTCTTCGACAGCCAGACCAAGAACAAGCTCGGCAGCACCGAAGTGCGCGGCTGGATCGTGCCCGCCGTCAAAGAGCAGATCGTGCTCTGGTTGCACCAGAACCCCAAGGCCGCCGAGCTGCTGATCGAGAAGATCAAGGCCAACGAGCGGATTCGCAAAGAGCTCGCTTCGATCAAGAAGGACGCGCGCGAGCGCGCCAAGAAGGTCGCCATCCGGATCCCAAAGCTCACGGATTGCAAGTTTCACTACGACCAACCCCGCGCCAAGCGGCGCGACGAGACGACGATCTTCATCACCGAGGGAAACTCGGCCGCCGGCGTGATGGTGCAGAGCCGAGACGTCTACACCCAGGCCGTATTCGCGCTGCGCGGCAAGCCCCTGAACTGCCACGGCCTCAAGCGCGACGCCATCTACAAGAACGAAGAGCTCTACAACCTGATGAAGGCGCTCGGAATCGAGGACGGGATCGAAGGGTTGCGGTACAACCGGGTCGTGATCGCGACCGACGCGGATGTCGACGGCATGCACATCCGCAACCTGCTGCTCACCTACTTCTTGCGCTACTTCGAGGATCTCGTCGTCACGGGGCACCTCTATTTTCTCGAGACGCCGCTGTTTCGGGTGCGGAACAAGAAGGAGACCCGCTACTGCTACTCCGAGGCCGAGCGCGACGAGGCGCTCGAAGCCGTGCGCGGCGCGGAGACGACTCGCTTCAAGGGATTGGGCGAGATCAGCCCCCACGAATTCGCGCCCTTCATCTCCGCCGACATGCAGATATCACCGGTGATGATCCACAACCTGGGCGAAGTCAGCCAATGCCTCGACTTCTTCATGGGGCGCAACACGCCCGACCGCAAGCAGTTCATCGTCGACAATCTCGCGACCGAAGTGATCTAGGGGCTAGCGATGTCTCAGCTTCAGGATCTGATGCGAAAAAACTTCATCGATTACGCGAGTTACTCGATTCTCGATCGCGCGATTCCCGATCTGCGCGATGGCCTGAAGCCGGTTCAGCGCCGGATCCTCCACACCCTCTTCGAGATGCACGACGGCCGCTACCACAAGGTGGCCAACGTGGTCGGCGAGACGATGAAGTTGCACCCGCACGGCGACGCGGCCATTGGCGACGCGCTGGTCGTGCTGGCCAACAAGGAGTACTTCATCGACAAGCAGGGCAATTTCGGCAGCCTGCTGACCGGCCACCCGCCCGCGGCACCGCGCTACATCGAATGCCGACTCACCCCGCTCGCGCTGGAGACGATCTTCAACGAGGACCTCACCGAATTCCGCCCCAGCTACGACGGCCGCAACCGCGAGCCGATCGTCTTCCAGACCAAGATCCCGATCGCCCTGATGCTCGGCTCCGAAGGCATCGCGGTCGGAATGGCGACGCGCATCCTGCCCCACAACCTCGTGGAACTCTGGGAGGCGCAGATCGCCATCCTCCACGGCGAGGAGATCGAACTCGAGCCCGACTTTCCCCAGGGCGGCATCGCGGACGTCTCGGAGTACGACGACGGCCGCGGCAAGGTCGAAATCCGCGCCCGGCTCCGCTCGCCGGATCCGAAGCGCATCGTCATCACCGAACTCCCGTACACGACGACCACGGAGAGCTTGATTGCGTCGATCGAGGCCGCGGTCCAGAAGGGCCGCGTCAAGATCGCGACGATTCACGACTACACGACGGATCGCGTCGAGATCGAACTCGTGCTGTCGCGCGGCGCAACCGCTGTGGAGGTCATCCCCCAGCTCTACGCCTACACGGATTGCAGCGTCTCCGTGGCCTCGAGCATCGTGCTGATTCGCGATCGGCGCCCCGTGCAGCTGCCGGCAACCGAGGTGCTGCGCGAGCTCACCGAAAACCTGCGCGAGCAGATTCGGGCCGAACTCGAATGGGAGCAGAAGCAGCTGCTCGACCGCAAGCACTGGCTGACCCTGGAGGCCCTCTTCGTCGAGCACAAGATCTACCGCCGGATCGAAACCGCCGAGACCGATCGCGCGGTGCGGAAGGAAGTCGAGGATGGCATGCAGGAGCACGCCGACCAGCTCGTCCGCCCGCTCGTCGACGACGACATCACCAACCTGCTCGGCCTGCGAATTCGGCGAATCTCGGCCTACGACAAGGCGAAGAACCGCGGCGAAATCGAAGCCATCGACGAGAAGCTCGTCGAGGTCGCTCAGAAGCTCGAACACCTGACCCGCACGGTCATCGAAACCATCGAGGGCTTCATCGAGCGCTTCGGCGTGGACTTTCCGCGCCGGACCACGACGCAGAGCTTCGAAGCGATCGACAAGAAGGTCGTTTCTCAGCAGAGCATCAAACTCTACTACGACCGCAAGACCGGCTTCTTCGGTTCGTCGGTGAAAGCCGACAAGCCCACCCTCTCGGTCGGCGAATACGATCTGGTGCTCGGAATCGCGAGCGACGGCAGCTACCGGATCATGACGCCGCCCGAGAAGATCCTCTTTACCGGCCGGCTCATCCACTGCGCGATCTTCGATCCCGACCGCGGCGCGGAATTCACCGTGGTCTACCGCGACCGCGCGAAGATGCTCTACGGCAAGCGGATCCACATCGAAAAGTTCATCCGCAATCGCGAGTATCAGCTGATCAAGGACAAGGTCGGCAAGATCGACCTGCTGCTCGCGCCCGATGAGGCCGGAGAAATCGCGTTCGAATTCGCGCCGGCACCGCGCCAGCGCGTCAAGGCGGGCAAGTTCAATCTGGCCAAACTGGAAACGACCGGCACGACCGCGCGCGGCGTGCGGCTGGCCGCAAAACCGGTCAAGAGCGTCAAGTGCAAGAAGCGCAGCGGCAGCGGAGCGAAGGCGCGACCCCGGGCAAAGAAGCCGGGTCGCACCGACAATGCGACGCAATCGTCGCTCTTCTAGAAGTTCGCCGACACGCCGTCGAAGCGCCTCGAAATCGTGGGGATTTCAACCGCTGTGGAATACTCTAGTTTGGCCGTGTGCCGCGCGGAGGGAATCGGCTGAAGATGTCTGGCGACCTGGTTTCGATCGAGAATTCGATTTCGATTCGACTCGGAGCCGATGCCGGTCGGCGCGCCCAGCGGCGCCCGCCGTGGATCCGGATCCGCCCGGCTTCGAATTCGGCCGGCTATCGCGAAACCCGTCACCTGATGCGGTCGCTCCAACTCAACACGGTGTGCGAAGAGGCGGCCTGCCCGAACATCGGCGAATGCTGGTCGACGAAACACGCGACGGTCATGATCCTGGGCAGCGTCTGCACCCGAAAATGCGGCTTCTGCAACGTCGAGACGGGGCGACCAGATCCGCTCGACCGAGAGGAGCCCGCGCGTCTGGCGCGCGCGGTCACGGCGCTCGAGCTGCGCCACATCGTGATCACGTCGGTCGACCGCGACGACCTCCCCGACGGCGGCGCCCAACAATTCGTGCGCTGCATCCGGGAGGTTCGGGCCGCAGCGCCCGCGACGACGATCGAGGTCCTCACACCGGACTTCCTGCGCAAGCCGGGAGCCATCGAACGGGTCGCAGCAGCCGGCCCGGACGTCTACAACCACAACCTCGAAACCGCGCCGCGGCTGTACCGGATCGCCCGCCTCGGCGCCGACTACCGGCACTCTTTGGACCTGCTGCGGCGGGCCAAGCAGATCGCCCCCGCGATCTTCACCAAATCGGGAATCATGGTCGGGATCGGCGAAACGCCCGAAGAAGTACTCGCGGTGATGGACGATCTGCGCGGTGCGAACGTCGACTTCATCACGATCGGCCAGTACCTGCGCCCCACCCAGAAGCACCTCCCCATGGAACGCTACGTCACGCCGCAAGAGTTCGACAACTACGCGCGCGCCGCGCGGGAAAAGGGATTTTCGATGGTCTCGTCGTCCCCGCTGACGCGCTCCTCCTATCACGCCGACGAGGATTTTCAGCAACTCGTCGCGGCGCGCGAGCGCGCGCGGTGACGGCCGGTGCGGGTTCCACACCCCCCGATCGGCACGCCGAAGTCGCCGTCATCGGCGGCGGCCCGGGCGGCTACACGGCCGCGTTTCGGGCCGCGGATCTCGGCAAGCAGGTCGTCTTGATCGAGCGCTACGAGCAACTCGGCGGCGTCTGCCTCAACGTCGGCTGCATCCCGTCGAAGGCGCTGCTCCACATCGCGGAGGTCGTGAGCGAAGCCCGCGAACTGCGCGAGCGAGGCGTCGACTTCGGCGAGCCGAGCTTCGACCTCGATCGGATCCGCGCATTCAAGGACGGCGTCGTCGGCCACCTCACGCAGGGCCTGGCCGGGCTCGCGGATCGGCGCAAGGTCGGCGTGCTGCGGGGCAGCGCCCGATTCGGCGCGGCAGACCAGCTGTCGGTAGAGACCGGCGAGGGAACAGTGACCTTGTCCTTCGACGACTGCATCATCGCGGCCGGGTCCCAATCGATCGAACTCCCCGGCATCCCGCGCGACGACCCGCGCGTGATGGACTCGACCGATGCCCTGCGGCTCGAGGAGATCCCGGAGCGCCTGCTCGTGATCGGTGGCGGCATCATCGGGCTCGAGATGGCCGCGATCTACCACGCGCTGGGGTCGAAGATTTCGATCGTCGAGTTGACCGACCAATTGATCCCGGGCTGTGACCGCGATCTCGTGAAGCCGCTGCAGGCGCGCATCGCGCAGCGCTACGAGCGCATCCTGCTCGGTGCCAGGGTCGCGCGGGTCGAGCCGCGGCCGGACGGACTCGAGGTCTTCTTCGAGGGCGACGGGGTCCCCGAATCCGATCGATTCGATCGCGTGCTGGTGGCGGTGGGCCGACTCCCGAATGTTCGCTCGATCGGTGCCGACGTGGCGGGCATCGCCATCGACGAGCGCGGCTTCATCGAAGTCGACGCACAGATGCGCACCAGCGCGCCTCACATCTACGCGATCGGCGACATCGTCGGGCCACCGATGCTCGCCCACAAAGCGACCCACGAGGGCAAGACCGCAGCCGAAGTCATCGCGGGACTGTCCGCGGCCTTCGATCCGAAGGCGATCCCGTCGGTCGCCTACACGGATCCCGAAATCGCGTGGATGGGCCTCTCCGAGGCGGAAGCCAGAGCGCAGGGCATCGCGTTCAAGAAGGTCTCGTTTCCCTGGGCGGCCAGCGGCCGCGCTCAGGGAATCGGGCGCACCGAAGGCGCCACCAAGCTGATCTTCGGCGCGGACGACCGCCGCTTGCTGGGCGCGGGGATCGTTGGCCGCAACGCGGGCGAGTTGATTGCCGAAGCCGTGCTGGCGCTGGAGATGGGAGCCACCGCGGAAGATCTCGCCCGCACCATTCACGCCCACCCGACACTCTCGGAGACGCTGAATTACACGGCTGAAATGTTCGAAGGCACGATCACGGACCTGTATGTTCCGCGCCGAGAGAACCGAAGCCGTCGGAAGTGACGCAGGCGAGATGAGCGACTCGAATGAGCCGAGAAAAAACTGAGACCCCGCCTCCGCGCGGCCCCACTGCCGAGCGAGAAGCGAACGATCGCGCCAAGCCCCACGCGCAGATCGTGCTGCTGCGCCACGGAGAACCCCTGTGGTCGGTAGATGACGGCCCGGCGGTGAGCGACCCCACCCTCACTCCCTTCGGCGTCTGGCAGGCCAAGGAAAGTGCTCGGGTGCTCGCCGCGGAACACCGCTTCGACGCGATCTACGTGAGCCCCCACCGACGCGCTCGCGAGACCGCCGATCCCCTCATCGAGCAAACCGGGCTCGAGCCCGTGACGGTCGATCAACTCGCGGAGGTCGGCGTCGCGGTCGAGGGGTTCAGTAGCGAGGAAGCCGACCGCTACTTCGTCGAAGGCGCCCGGCGCCCGCTCGGAGAGCACTGGAATGGCTGGCCGGGCGCGGAGACCTTTCACGATTTCCACGCGCGCGTCACCGCGGGCATCACCGACATTCTGCTGCGACACGCGTGCCGCTCCTATCGCGAACACGACTTCACGGTCTGGGATCTCCCCGAAGAGAAGCCGTCGATCGCGATCGTCGCCCACATGGGAACCAACGCGGTCATCCTCACCCACCTGCTCGACATCCGGCCCGTCCCGTGGGAGTGGCTCCGCTTCGAAACCGGGCTCGCCGCCTACTCGATCCTCCAGGCGCGGCGAATCGGCCCTCAGGGATACGTCTGGTCGCTGCTTCAGTTCGACCGCGAAGACCACCTCGTCCAGGCCCGATTGCGCTGACTCGGGCTATGCTGCGCTGCGGAGGTCGCCATGGGGCGTTTGGGGCTCTACCACAATCCGGGCTGCAGTAAATCGCGAGGCGCGCTGGAAATCCTGCACGAACACGGCGCCGAGTTCGACGTCATCGAGTACCTGAAGCAACCCCTCGGCCGCGAGACGCTCACCCGGATCGCGGAACTGCTGCCGGGCCCTCCCGAAGAGCTGATCCGCAAAGACCGCAACTTCGAAAAACTCGGTCTCGACCCGAACGGGTACAAGACGCTCGAAGCGGTCATCGAACTCCTCCTCGAGCATCCCGAATTGATGCAGCGGCCGCTGCTGGTCGCGGACGATCGCGCGCTGATCTGCCGCCCGTCCGAAAAGGTACTCGAACTCCTGTAGCCGCGAATTCGCAGGAGGAGCCACCCGGTCATGGGAATCGCGCGAAAGCTCGCCCGCTCGCGGATCGTCGCATCGGCGCTGATCACCGCCGCCGTCTTCGCCACCACCTTCGGCGTGAGATCCGTCGGCTGGTTCGAAGAGCTCGAACTGGTCGCCTTCGATTGGTTGCTTCGAGCGCAGCCGCCGATCGAGCTCGAGGACAACCCGGTCGCCCTGATCAAGCTGCGCGAAGCCGAGATCCAGAAGTACGGCCAGCCCCTGTGCGATGCACGCATGGCCATCGCGATCGAAAAGCTGCGCGCACTCGGCGCGATCGGGATCGGAATCGACATCTACCGCGACATACCGGTTCCGACCTGCACGGGGCACGCGGGCGACGAGGGCCTCTCCGAAGCGGCTCCGAGTCTCGCCGAGGCCGTCCTTCGCGACGATCGGGTCGTGATGCTCGCCAAGCCGCTCGAAATCCCGCCGATTGCACCACCGCAGTTTCTCGAGGGAACCAGCCAGATCGCCGTTCCCGATCTGGATGTGGATGCGAACGGGATCGTTCACCGCGCCTTCATCCTCTACCACCACGAAGGCATCCCCTATTACTCGCTGAGTCTGCAACTCGTGCTGCGTTACCTGCGCGAACGGGAGATCTTTCCGACCAACGACCCCGACCAGCCCGAACTGATCCGCATCGGTGAAACGGCCGTTCCGATCTTCCAACCCGATGACGGCGGTTATCACGACGAGAAATCCGGTGGCTATCAGTACCTGCTGGACTTCGCGTTGGGACCCGGAGGTTTCCCGTCCTACACGCTAGAAGAGCTCTACACGGATTCGATTCCGACAGAAGCCCTGCGCGGAAAGATCGTGCTGCTGGGCACGGACTCGCCCAGCGTCAAGGATCACTTCTCCACCCCGTTCAGCGCGGGCAACCCCGACGACCCCTTGATGCTCGGCATGGAGATTCACGCCCACGCGGGGAGCCAATTGATCCGATTCGCGCACGGCCAGTCGAAGCCAATCCGCAGCTGGAGCCAACGCGCCGAACTCGGCTGGATCCTGCTGTGGTGCGCACTCGGCGGCGCGCTCGGCGTTTGGAACCGGTCGGGTTGGTTCACCGCGATCGCGGGTTTCGGGGGTGTGCTCGCGCTGGTCGGCGCGAGCAAACTGGCGATCGCCGACTCCCTCTGGATTCCACTCGTCCCTCCTGTGCTCGCGAGCGGAACGGCGGCGGGGCTGGTCACCGCCTATCGGGCATTTCTCGAACGCGCCGAGCGCAGCGAGGTCACGGGGCTGTTCTCCAAATTCCTGCGACCCGAAGTCGCCAAGGCGATCTGGGATCAACGCGACCAATTCATCGGCCCCGACGATCGGCCGGTCGCACAGCGCATCGTGATGACTTCCCTGATGTCGGATCTGCAGGGCTACACGACGGCATCGGAGTCGATGGACCCCGAGGCGCTGATGAACTGGATCAACGAATACATGGTCGTGATGGCCAACCTGGTGGGCGACCACGGTGGCGTGGTCGACGATTACGCGGGCGACGGCATCAAGGCCAACTTCGGCTTCCCCATCCCGAGCACGGGCGAAGATGCAATCGGCACGGACGCCCGCAACGCCGTGACCTGCGCAATCGCAATGGGAGCGGCGATGGACGGGCTCAACGAAGACTGGCGAGCGCGCGGACTGCCCACGGGCCGCGTTCGAGTCGGCATCTACACTGGACCCGCCGTTGTCGGCATCCTCGGGGGTCGCAAGAGTATGAAATACACGACTGTGGGTGATACCGTGAACACGGCCGCGAGACTCGAGAGTTTCGCAAAAGACGATTTCAGTTCGCAGACAGAGCACAGTGATTGGCGGATCCTGATCGGAGAGACCACGATGCAGTACCTGGGCGAAGAGGTGCGCACCGAGGACCTCGGCAGTCACGCCCTGAAGGGAAAACACGAGACGACGCGAATCTATCGGGTCCTGGGAACGTCATAGATCCCGATCCGGACCAGCTCGATCGGCTAGCCGATTATGACGTCGAGCTGAAGTCCGGCCCTCAATTCCAGTGGTGCGTGTGCGTAGAGCCCAGCGCGGAACTCGACGCCAGACTCGCGACCGCAAAGCGAGGCGAAGCCCACTACGCGCTCGCGTAAGCCGGCATCTGGTACGACGCACTCGACTCGCTCTCGATGCAGATCGATGCGTCACCCGAGAACGCGAACCTGCGCGCCCAACGCGCGGCGCTATTCGATCAGGTCGGTCTCGAAAACGCAGACTGACGCGGCCAACCGCGTTTTCCCAGTGTCCGGATAGCGCCGTTCGGTTAAGCTGAGCCGACCAGCCAGTGAGGGGGTGGCTCCGTGAACATGTGGACCAACGATTGGCAGCGGCTCGAACTCCTTTCCGAAGAGGGCGTCGAGGCCATCGACGCGAACGCGCTTCGGATCCTCGAAGAGATCGGTCACCGCGTCACCTATGAACCCACGCTCCAACTGTTGCGCGATGCGGGCTTGAAGATCGACGGCGACGTCGTGCGCTTCGACCGCGGCTTCGTGCGCGAAGCGCTCGCCCGGGTGCCCGCGAGTTTCGAACTGCGGGCGCGCAACCCCGAGCTGAATTTCGTGGTCGGCGGCAACCACATGGTGAACTGCCCGACCGGAGGCGCCCCGTTCCTCTCGGATCTG
>JAFDBP010000299.1 GCA_019313245.1 Deltaproteobacteria bacterium | reverse complement strand
CTACCCGTCCGTGCGCTCCGACAGCGCCTGGCAGACGAGTGCAGACCTGCGCGCCGAGGGCGATGGCGAGCGTTACCAATGGACCGCGGGCTTTTTCTTCCTCTACGAGGAACTCAGCGCGAGCAATTTCTTTCCCGACACCCAGCAGTTACAGCTCAATCAGGATTTCGACCAGAAGCTGACGAGCCTGGCACCCTACCTGGCCGGTGAAGTCGATCTGATCGAAGAAGGTGCGATCCGGGGCGTCTACGCGCTCACGCTCAGCGGGGGCGTGCGCTACAACCGCGAAAAAAAGGAATACGCGCTCTCGACTTCAGCGGTCTTGTCCTACTCCGGAGTCACGATCCAACTTCCCGCGGTCAAACCAAGAAGGAAGACCTGGAAGGAGTGGACGGGCGACATCGAACTCAGCTACACGCCGTTTTCCAACGCCTACGGCAGCCTGCTCTCCTACCTGAGCTTCGGCCACGGCTTCAAGGGCGGGCACTTCAACGCGGGCCTGACGGTCACGGGCGGCGACCCCGTGCAAGCCATCTACCCCGTCGAGCCCGAGGTCAACGATGCGCTCGAATTCGGCATCCGCACCCGCTGGTTCGACGATCGGGTGATCTTCAACGCCGCGCTCTTCCGCTACTGGTATCAGGACCTGCAGGTTTTCGGCGTCACGAACGCGCCCGGCAAACTTCCGACTCGCGAGCTGCTCGACAGGGACGCCGACGTGCGGGGCGCCGAATTGGAGTTGCTCCTGCGACCGCTGCCGGGCCTGCTCATCAGCGGCAACATGGGCTGGCTCGATAACGAATACGACGATTTTCAGGTCATCAAGACCATCCAGACGGCTCGAGACCCCAACCCGATACCCGTCGTATTCGACTACAGCGGAAATCCCCTCGTGGGCGCCCCGGAGTGGAACCTCGCGGTCTTCGCCGAATACGAGCTGCCGCTCTTCGGCTGGGGCTTCCTGATCCCGCACTACGATGCCAACTACCGCTCGAAGGTCTACTTCGACTCGCAAGGGGTCGATCCCATCTCGCAGGAGGGCTACTGGCTACACAACGCGCGGATCGCCTACCGAACCCCCGACGAACGCATCGAGCTGGCGTTCTGGGTGCGAAATATCTTCGAAGAGCAGTACAAACTCGACACTTTCGACCTGGCCTTCTCCGCCAGCTCGATCCTCGAACTCTGGGCGCCACCCCGAACCTACGGTGTGACCCTCTCCCTCAACTGGTAGACGCGCGCGGCGCGCAGCCATCGAGGCCCGATGCGCTGCCCGCGGGGTGATCGACTCCCTGCGATTCGCGCTGGTGTAGAGCGGCGCGAGCGAATAGACTATCGCTGCGATCCGATATGGCCGAAACCAACGACACCTATCGGGAGCTCTTCGAACACTCCCCGGACGCGATCCTCATCATCGAAGAGGAGCGCTTCGTCGACTGCAATCCGGCCGCGGCGCGGATGATGCGCTTCCCGAGCAAGCGGGCGCTGCTCGAGCGCTACTCGGGCGGTCAGCGAGAGGGCACGCTGCGCGCCCACCCCAGCGAGTTCTCGCCCCCCAAGCAGCCCGATGGCCGCGACTCCTTCGAGAAGGCGGAGGAGATGATGCAGATCGCCATCGAGCAGGGGAGCCACTGCTTCGAGTGGGATCACCTTCGCGCGGACGGCGAGATCTTCCCGGTCGAGGTGATGCTCACCGCCGTCGATCGCGGCCCCAAGCGCGTGATCCACGTGGTGTGGCGAGAGATCGCCGAGCGCAAGAAGCTCGAGCAGAAGCTTCGCCAATCACAGCGGCTCGAGGCGGTCGGCCGGCTGGCCGGCGGGATCGCGCACGACTTCAACAACCTGCTGCTCGTGATCCTCAGCCACGCCGAAACCCTCCGCGAGCAACTCGAAGCCGCGAATCAAAGCGAGAGGGCGACGGCGGCGGCGGAGATCTACCGGGCGGGCGAACGAGCCGCAGCGCTGACCCGGCAGCTGCTCACCTTCAGTCGGGGTCAGCCCGTCAAGCGCAGGCCGACAGATCTCGTCGAGGTGATCGCGGGGCTGGGCACGCTGCTCGAACGCCTGATCGGCGAGAACATCCTCTTCGAGACGCTGCTGCCAACCGGACCCGTCACCGTCGTCGCGGATAGCTCCCAGATCGAGCAGCTCATCGTCAACCTCGCCACCAATGGACGCGACGCCATGCCCGACGGCGGCCGGCTCGAAGTCGCCCTGATGGAACGCCGATACGAGCACTCGAATGGGTTGCCGCGACTGCCCGCGGGCGACTACGCGCTGATCCGCGTGAGCGACACCGGGGAGGGAATGCAGCCGGAGCAAACCGATCGCGCTTTCGACCCCTTCTACACCACCAAGGCGCCCGGCTCGGGCTCGGGATTGGGGCTGGCCACCGTCCACTCGATCGCCGAGCAGTGCGGCGGCGGCGCCTACATCGAGAGCACTCCCGGCGAAGGCACATCGGTTTCGGTGCTGCTCCCGTTGAGTGACGCTCGACCCGTGACCGTACGACCGCGATCGGACGCGTCGACGACGCTGGCCGGTGACGAGACGAGCCTCGTCGTCGAGGACGAGGGCGGCATCCGCAGGCTGATGCGAAACGTACTCGAGCAGCGGGGCTATCGCGTGATCGACGCGAGCGACGGCGAGAGCGCGCTCGACGTCGCTCGAAGGGACGCGCCGACGATCGACCTCGTCATCACCGACGTGGTCATGCCGCGGCTCTCCGGACCCGAGATGATCAAACGGCTGCGGGAAGAGCGCCCCGAATTCAAGGTGATCTTCATGTCGGGCTACGCGCACGAAGGCGCGCTCGACTTGACGTCGGTGTGTGCGGATGCGGAGATCCTCGAGAAACCCTTCGCCCACCGCACCCTGCTGTCGCTCGTGCGCAAGCTCCTCGACGGCGCCTGAGGGCAGCGGGCAGCCCTACCCCACCTCAATCCAGCCCCGTCGCGATGCCGATCACGATCGCGAGCACGCCGAGCGCTGCGAGCCACCCGCAGAGCGGCAGCGCGAAGCGGAGCCAGCGGTCGTAGCGCACGCCCGCCGCGGCCAGCACGGCCATCAGCGCGCCGTTGGTCGGCGTGAGCAGTTCGCAGAGCCCGGCGCCGTACTGGTAGGCGAGCACCGTCACCTGCCGCTCGAGACCGACCAGATCCGACAGCGGAGTCAGGATCGGAATCGTGAGCACCGCCTGACCGCTGACGCTCGGCACGATGATGTGTATCAGGCCCTGGACGCCCATCATCGCGATGGCGGCGAGGGTGAGCGGCAATTCGGCGGTCGGGATGAACAGCCCGTGGACCAGGGTGTCGATGATCTGGCCGTCTTCGAGCACGACGTAGATCGCGCGCGCAAAACCGATCAGCATGGCCGCGTAGGTCATCTCGCGAAATCCCTCGACGAAGGCCTCGGCGGTGCGCTGCACGCCGAGCCGCCCCAACAGCCCGGCGGCGATGCCCATCGCCAGGAAGACCGCCGACATCTCGTTGAACCCCCAGTCGAGTCGCAGCAGGCCGAAGCTGAAGGTGACGAAAGCCAGCAACACCATCAGCATCACGAGTGCGGTTCGGCTGCCGCGGCCGGCAGCAGCGACCGGCTCGCCCGGCGCGGTCCCTTCCGCAGCCGGCGGCGCGCAGATGCCCCGCGCGTAGCGCATGCTGCCCGCGATCCAGATGCCGAGCGCGAGCAGCAGGAAGACGAGCCGGAACAGCCCGGCCGAAAGCACCGGCAGCTCCGCGAGCTGCTGCGCGATGACGACCTGGAACGGGTTGATCGGACTGAACGCCGAGCCGACGGCGGCCGGCCCCAGGCTCATGGCGACCGCCGTCGTCGCGTCGAAGCCCACGCGCCGCGACAAGATCATCAGCACCGGGATCAGCGCGATGATCTCTTCCTGCGTGTTCAGCATCACGCCGCCCGCGGCGAAGAACAGCGAGACGACCGGGATGACGAGGATGCCGCGACCGTGCAGCGCGCGGGCCAGCGCGTCCACCGCCGCGCGCAGCGCACCCGTGCGGTCGACGACGACGAATGCGCCGCCCGTGAGGAACACGAGAAAGATGATGTCGGCGGCGGCGATCAGGCCGCGCGGGATCGCGAGCAGCGCGTCGAACAGGCCGACCGGCGCGGGATCCACTGCCGCGTACGTGTCGGGCACGACCACCATGCGGCCGGTGACCACATCCTCGCGCCGCTCGTACTGCCCGGCGGGCACCACCCAGCTCGCGGCCGCGCCGAGCAGAACGCACGCCGTGAGCAACGTCAGAGGATCCGGCAGCCGAACGCGTCTCAACCCAGAGAGCAGCTTCATCGCGTCTCCGATCGCAGAAAGTTCGAGGCCCCTTGCGAGGCCCGAAGAGTAGCCGCTTTCAGCTGGCGCGTTGTCGGGCGCTCTAGAGCGCGCCGTAGATCTTGTGGGTCTGGGGAATCACGCGAACCTTTGCCAGCCGACTCGAAATCCGCGTGCAGAGCGCGAGCAGGCGCTGCGCGCTCGGCGCTTCTCGCACGGCGCCGCATGGCGTGACGGGTTGCAGCACGAGCGTCGCCTCGGGCGCGTTCGCCTCGATGCGCGAGACGGCCTCGTCGATCTCTGCGTCGAGCGATGCCGGCGCAATGACGAGCTTGACCACCAGCTCCGGGGCGCGGCGCGCGATCGCGAGGAATTTCTCGTGTTCGCCGTGAAACGGCTCCACCGCGCCGCGTTTCGGGTCGGAAGCGCGGCGCACGTCGCTGCTGAGCTTCCAATCCATCGACACGACGTCGACGTCTGCAATGGCCAATTCGAGGCCGTCGGCCGCGAGGCCGTGGGTTTCGAGCAGGATGCGCGGGCCGCGCGCGCGCAGCGCGCGCGCGATCGCAGCCACGGCCTCGGCCTGCAAGAGCGGCTCGCCGCCCGTGAGGCTCGCGAACTCGTGCGCCGCGAGATCGAGCGCTTCGGCGGCCGCGATCACCGCTTCGACCGATACCGGGTTGGCGCGGATTTCGAAGCGGCCACTGCCGCGGCCGACTTCGATGCGGCACGCGGGCGCGGGCTGCCAGGTGTGCGGAGAGTCGCACCAGCTGCAGCGCAGGTCGCAACCGCCGAGGCGCACGAACAGCGTCGGTGCGCCGACGTGGGTCCCCTCTCCTTGAATCGAAGAGAAGATCTCGACGAGGTTCAGCTCGCTAACGCCCGCCACCCTAACCTTCGAGGATCGACCGCCCCATCGCGATCTCTCCGATCACGTCGTCCAGGCGATCCGGATGGGCGGCGAGATCGTGAACGCGCACGCGCGCGACGTAATCGTCGGACTGCGGAGCCTCGATCCAATCGTGCTTCGTGGCCAGGTGTGCGGCCATCGACATCAGATCGAGATTGCGCCGCGCCGAACTCTCGTCTCCTCCGAGAATCAACACCTCTTCGCTCTCCGTGAACACCAGCGAGAGTTGGGCCCCGTAGCGTTCGCGGGCAATGCGGGCGGCGAGGTGAGTGTCGAACTCGGGCGGTGTCGGCACGACGACCATGCGATAACCGCCAAAGTGAACCAGGCGGAAGTCGCGGCCCGAGATGAACTCGACCTCGGGAGGCGGCGGCGGGGTCGATGCGTCGGAGGCTTCGCGCGCCAGGTCACTCGGTCGGCCGATCAGCAGCGGATCGATGTCCGCCCGACGCTCGCCGTGCTTGGCGGCCGCCGCAGCGAGGCGGTCCCACCAGACGCGACCCCAGCGCTCGTAGTCGTGCTGGCTGAAGCGCCCGGTCGCGAGTTCGACGATCTTGTCGGAAAAACGGCTGCGCCGAATGCGCTGGGTGAGCACCGCTGGAATCGAACTCTCTGCGCCGGGCGTCACGAGCACGTTGTGTTCACCGATCGCCTCTCGCAGGCTCTCGAGGTCTTCCGGCGGCCAGTCGTGGTGATCGAACCAGGCGATGCGATCCGAGTAGAGGGATGCCGCCTGGATCGTGTCGCGCGCCGGCGAGGCGGTAAATCCGATCACATAGATCGGTGTCTCTTCCTGGAGATCCGTCGCGACGCTCCGGAAGAAGGTCATCATCTCCGACTGGGGATAGACCCAGATGCCCTCGACGAGGCGCACGTCCCGCGCCAACAACACCCCCGCAATCAGCGACCGGCGATCGGCGTGAACCACGAATGCGGCTCGGCGACGGGGCTTGCGCACGATGCCCTCGGGCTGCGGCTCGGGTTCCTCGGCGGCGGTCTCGACCGTCGGGGGCACGCCCTCGTCCGCGACCGCCAACTCGGACTCTTCGGCGTCGTCGTACGCGAGCTGGGCGTCGAGACTGGGTTCCTCGACGTCTGCAACCTGCGGAATCAGCAGATCTTCGTCCTCTTCGTCCCCTTCATCCTCCGGCGGAAGCGAGTCGCGAATCGGCCTCGGCGCAGCGCCGCGCCTGTCGCCGCGGCGGCCGCCG
>JAFDBP010000298.1 GCA_019313245.1 Deltaproteobacteria bacterium | reverse complement strand
TAGCCGTCGGACGACTCCAAGTGGGGCAAAAAAGGACAGCTGACGGCGATCGGATTTCCCGAGATGTCGTCGGGGAGTTGCCTCGCGGAATACCCATCACGGTCGCGAGAAACCCGCTTTGATTCGAAGGGAAAAATCAAATGCTTGACGTCGAATCGCGGGAAGGAAGAGAATCTAAGAGGAGCGATCCAGGTGTTTGAAATGGTCTGGCGACGTACAGTTCACGGGGGCCAATTATGAAGCACGCTGACACGTCTGTTATTGGTGTTCTCTGCGCACCTCTCTTCGCGCCTTTAAGTTCACTCGCCGTCTCATTGATCGGATGGATTGGCCCATTGGCCTGCGCGTTCGCGATCGCTGGCATCGCGGTAGGAGGCGCTCGGATCGCGCATGCAGCCGCCGTGGTGGATAAGCTCTACGGGACAAATCGGAACTTCATCCTGACGGTGGACCAGAATGACGGATCGGCGACAGAGTTCGCGAATCATCCGGAATTCGATTTCCTGGGTTTGGCCTTCGATTCTACGGGACGATTGTTCGCTTCTGGGTGTATTCAAATTTGCTCATGGGATTCCGAGTGGCTGCTGTTCGAACTCGATTCGCTCACTGGTGAGGTCGTCGACGTCATCGGTACCGTGATCCAAGATTCTGGCACTAACGTGAAGATGTTTTCACTTTCTGTGCAGCCAGGGACGGATGTGCTCTTCGGGTTTTCGGTAGATACTTCTTCTGATCCCCTTTCAGCGCGCATCTGGACGATCGACAAGTCCACGGCCGCAGCCACCCTGGTTACCCCAACAGTGCCTGCGGGTTGTCCGTCCGGTTGCAGTGAGAACGCCGCATTTGGTTTCGCCACCGACGGCACGCTCTACCACATCTACGGGGATGGGAGCGTCGGGACTGATCTGATGACTCTGGATCCCAGCACGGGTGCGGAGCTGACATCCGTGCCGATCACCACGGTTGCAAGTGATCGCTCCTACGATTTCGGCAGTCTCGCGGTGAGAAGCGACGGAGTCATCTTCTCGTACTCGGATATCTTCAGGTTTCCGAGACAGCGCGGTCAACCGCCCCCCGATCCCCCGTTTGCTCCTCCCGCTTTGTCGATGATTGATCCAGCGATGGCAGTTGCAACTGAATTGGGGACGAGGGATTCGCCGAGCTACGCCTTCGACGTCGATTTCTACCGAGTCGTCGCCGAATCGATCGGCCTCGACATCAAGCCCGACGGCGATCCCAACTCGATCAATCCGTCCGTAGAGGGAGTTCTCCCGGTGGCCATTCTCGGCTCCGACAGCTTCGACGTGGCGAACGTGGATGTGATGACGCTGGCCTTCGGATCTGGCGGCGCCTCGCTCGCCCACTGGCGCTGTCCGCACTTTGAAGATGTAAACGGAGACGGCCTCACCGATCTTCTGGGGCACTTCCGAATCCAGCAGACCGGGATTCAGTTCGGTGACATGGAAGCCTGTGTAACCGGAGAGACTCTGGACGGAACTCCACTCGAGGGTTGCGACGCGATCCGAACCGTTCCGGACATGGACGGAGATGATCTGCTCGACGTGGACGAGGCCGCCATCGGTACCGATGCTCTAAATCCAGATACTGATGGCGACGGTTACGATGACGGCCAAGAAGTTCTCGTGATGGGAACGGATCCGTTGAATGCGAAAGATCCAAAACCGATTCGCGGGCGAAAGAGAAGAGGTACGCGGCACTAGGCGATTAGATTGATAGAAGCACTATTACGTGCCCATCTCTCGCCGACTCTCTCCCGCGAGAAAACCGGGTATTCAGCAATCGAGAGCCTGTGGGGGAGTTGCGGGGAGCCAGGAATTAGTGGGTCGTTGTCGGGATCTCGAGGATCGGTTCCAACTCCCCGTTGCGCTCCATCCCGCGCACACGCGCTAGCTGCGCCGCCATATCGGCTTCGATCTCGGCGACCATCGCTTGATATTCTGGCTCGTCGTGAAGTGATTCCAGATCGGGTTTGTGCCGGAACCAGCGCCACCACCCCACGCGCCAGCCCTCTTCGATGGCCTGCCGGATTGCCGACAATGCCTTCTCCTTCTCCGCACGCTGGGCATGGACCTGCGCATCGATGATTTCGTACCCGGCCCACCCCAGGCGCGGCATGCTTCGTAACAACTGGAGGCTGCGCTCGCGGAGCAGCTCCGCCTGCTCCGGATCGCCGGTCCTGTCGAGGATCAACGCGAGGTCGACGGCGTGCATGTAGTTGTGATGGTCGACGCGCGGATCCTCGTCGTCGAACAATTCGGGATACTGCTGCGCATAGCGAGTGCGTGCCTCGGCATAGCGCGCCGACCTGACGTCGCGGTCTCTCAGAAAGGTCAGCGCCAGGAGCTCCTGTGGCCAGATTTCGTAGGCCTTTGTTCCATGGACGACTACAGCTGCGTCATCCCCCCGATCCAGCGCGAGCGCTTGCATCGCGGCGTTTGGGTAGTAGCTTTCCGAAGCCATCCCGTAGGCGCGCGAGATCCAGTGCTCGGCCTCATCGAAGCCGCCGAGTTCGAGATACAGCCAGCCCAGGATGGCGAGCCACGCTGGGTTTGGATCGATGGCGAGACTCCTCCTCAGCCAGACCATGGCTTCGTCGAGTCTCCCGGTAACCATCCAGTGATAGGAGGCAACACTAAAATATGGTTCCGCGTGACCCGGATTGATCTCCAGTGCGCGCTCGTGCCACGCCAGCCCCTCATCGAACCGCCCCAGTGCGACAAGGGCTGAACCGACTCTCTGGATTGCAACAACGGACAGGGGGTCCAACTCGACCGCTTTCTGGGCGAGTGCCAGCATTTCTTCGAATCGGCCTCGGTCCCTCAATAGGGAGGCATGATCGCGATAAACCCTCGAGGAATGGGGGGCCAATGTCGCAGCGCGCTGAAAGGCGGCCTCGGCGCCCGCGAAGTCATTATCCATCAACCGGAAGTACCCGAGGGCTGCTTGCGCCTCTCCCAATTGATCGTCCAACTCCAGCGCTTGGTTCACGGCGGCGCGTGCCCTTGCAGTCATATCCGCCGTCGCCGGGCCTTCGAGCAGGAAACTGTCTGCGAGGCCGACATAGGCCAGCGCGAACTTCGGATCGAGATCGATGGCCCGTTCGAAATATCCGATCGCCGCGACCACAGCTGACATCGTCTGTTCCGCGAGGCGCCGCTTGCCGAGCAGATAGGCCTGGTAGGCCTCGAGGTTCTGCGTGGGCGGAGTCGTGAGCTGCTTGCGCTCCTTTGCTGACAAATTCAGTCGCAGCGCGTCCGCAATCGCCGTCGCAATCTCCGTCTGGATCGCGAAGATGTCGGTGAGCTCGCGGTCGTAGGTCTCGGACCAGCTATGAAAGCCGTCTTCCGCATCAACCAGCTGCGCGGTGATGCGCACCCGATCGCCCGCCCTGCGCACGCTGCCTTCGAGGATCACGTTCACGCCGAGCTTCTCGCCAATCTGCTTCAAATCCGCATCAGAGTCCCGGAACGAGAAAGAGGAGGTCCGCCCCACCACGCGCAGATCCTCAAAACGCACCAGCGTGTTCAGCAGCTCCTCCGAGATCCCGTCAGCGAAATACTCCTGGTCTGGATCCGCGCTCATGTTTGCGAACGGCAAAACAGCAATCGACTTTCCTCGCGCAACCGTTCGTGTTGGCTGAACTACCTCGTCTTCCAGCACGTAGTGATCCACAAATAAGAAGACGACCGCGAGTGCGAGCAGCCCGATGATCGCGAAGTCGAGCTTGCGGCGCGTCAGGTGGGTAATCGACTCTGCGGGATCAACCGCCGATTCGCGCTTGATGCCCTCCGGCGTAAGCTCGTAAGCCCAGGCGAAGATCAGCGCCAACGGGAAGCCCAGAATCACCAGGAAGGTGAATGCCTGCATCACCCATTCAGGCGCGTCGAAGGTCGGCAGCACAACCGACGCAATCTCGACGAGTAGCCAGGCGACGATTCCATACGCCACCGCTACTCGAAAGACGTTTCGGCGCTTGAGTTCGGCGATGAATGGCAGCTGGGTCGCGCCAGTTGCTTCGGACCGGACCTTCTCTGGTCCCGAGAGATCGGTCACCTCCGCCACGAAGCGAAAGCCCTTGCCGTGCTCGGTGTGGATCACCGCCTGGTGCCCGCCGTCATCGCCCACCGCCTGGCGCGCCTTCTGGACGGCCGTGGACAGCGCCGCTGGGGTCACGTGCAGACCGGGCCAGAGGGCGTCGAGCAACTCGTCCGAGGAGACCACCTGATCGCGGTGCTCGATCAGGTAGGTGAGCAGGTCGAAGGCCTTCGACTGGATCCGGATTCGCCGACCCTCGCGCTGGAGGCTCCGGGTTTTGGTGTCGAGCTGGTAGTCACCGAATGCGACGCGCATAGGCGCAGAAACTCTATTTTCGCCAAGGGCGATTGTGCCACGTCACGGCGTCCGGTGGCGAGCTGGCCCGCCCCCGATTGGCCATTCCTTCGGCGCTTATTCTACCCAGATCCGGACCCGATGGCGCAGACGTGTGTTTTGGGTCTAGGTCGAGGTCATCGCCTCCGCAGTCGGTACAGCGCTGTGAGGGTGACGAATCCCGCGGCCAGCATCGCGATTACCGCAGGCTCCGGAACGAAGCGGAAATCGATCTTCTTCATCCGCGACGACGACCAGTTCATCCAAATTGGCTTAGGAGGATTCGCCGAAGGGAACATCGTGTAGGCGTGAAACAGACGCGGATGAACCATCGAGACGGTCCCGTTGAGCCCCATCGTCGTGCGGTTGTCGTAGCCGGTGGCCGTCTGGATCGTGTTGGTGTTGCCGTTCGGCTGCCAGGCCTGAACCATGCCCGTCGTGTACG
>JAFDBP010000297.1 GCA_019313245.1 Deltaproteobacteria bacterium | reverse complement strand
GATCGCGTTCGGGACATCGTCAAGCTATCGATGGAAAAATGCATCGAGCGAAGGGACGGCACGCTCAAGTGCAGGCAGGCCAGGACGCGAGTCAAGAGTGATTGGCAGATCGTCGGATCTGCCGATTACAGCGGCGATGGCCGTTCAGACGTGCTGCTGCACAACGCATTCGAAAACAAGCTCGACCTCTGGACCATGGGCGATGGTGGCGTCCACGAGAGCGAAATCCTGCCGGACGATTTCGGGAACGCCGCCGAGGTCATCGCGTCGGGCGACTTCGATGGCGATGGCATGTCCGACATCCTCTGGCGCAACCTCGAAGACGGAGAGGTCGACATCTGGGGACTCACGCAGGATTCGACGCTCGGCCCGCTGGAGGGTGGCGAGAGCTCGTGGCTCGCGGTTGGAGCCGGCGATTTCGATGGTGACGAGCGCGACGACGTGCTGCTGCGAGAGGTCGGTACGGACCGACTCGCGGTGCGCCTCTCGACGAGGGGTGTGCGCGACGTGATCGACTCGGCTCTGAACGCGGGCTCGCGCGACCGGCAGCTGCCGTCGGTGGGTGACTACGACGGGGACGGCCTGGCCGATCTGGTCGTCTACGACGGCGAAACCGCAGAAACCCAGCTCTGGTTGATGGATGGCTCCGTGGTGGCCGCGAGCGAGATGCTCCCCTCACCGCTCGAATCCTGGGATTTCGCGACCGTCGATCTGCGCCCGCCGGGAAGTCGCTGAGCGCTGCGACCTGCTAGAGCCTCATTTCAAATACAGGATGGCGTCCTCGGCGGTTTCGCGAACCTCCGGGTCGGGGTGTGCGAGGAGTCGCTCGAGTTCCGGTATCAGCCAGTCCCCAGCGTCGAATTCCAGGGTCTCGATCGCCCGCAGCACGACCTCCGGGTCCCGGTCCTGAAGCGCAGCGGTCACCGCCGCAGTTGCCGCGGGTGATTCTTCCTCGCCGAGTCGCTCCACGATCGACGCGCGGACTTCGGCATCGGGGTCGGATTGGAGCATCGAGATCAGCTGATCGAGCGCTTCGCCTTCGAGATCGATCCAGAAGACGGCGTCGGCACGCGCCTCTGGATCCGGGTTGTCGAGTTCCGCAAGCATTTCGGCTTGCTCTTCGGATGGCGCCTCGCGGACGCGCTCGACCGGTTCTCGGCGCTCCACTGCTCGCGCGGCCGAGTCGGCCCCTTCCGCTTCGGCGGCTCGGTATTGGGTGGTATCGCCGATCGCGACCTGGGCGAGGTATCGGGCGCCAGACGCCTCGTCGAAATCGTATTCGACGGTGTACTCCAGCCCATCGAGTATCAGATCGATCGCATCGAGGAGCGCGACGCGCTCGAACTGCAGCGTGATGGGCCGGGCGTCGACTCTTCCGGCGATGATCGCGAAGCCCGCCTGCGCGGCGAGTTGCTCCAGGACGGCAATCTGCAGCGAGCCGTTGCTCTCTACGGTTACGAATCCGCCCACGTATTCGACGCGCGCCTTGCGGGTTATCGGCGGCGCGGGGTCGGAAGCGGCAGCAGAATCGGCTGCTGTTGTGGCGGGGGAGTCGGCGCTCTCCTGAGATCCACATCCCAACCCAACGACGATGAGCGCGGCGATCGCCGCGGATCGCGCCCGGTTCCCAAAGCGTCTGGATCGAAGGGGCAGCATGGTCAGTAGCGAGGAGCATAGCGATTCGTGTCAGCGGGGCGACAATCTCACCGCCTCGGAATCGCCTCGGCTCTAGAGTTCTTTCGCGAATTCCTCCAGCGCACGCTGCACGATTGCATCTCCGGCTTTTGCGGGAGACCCCGCGTCGAACGGCGGAGCCGGGTCGTATTCGATCGAGAGTTGGGCGAGCTTTGCCAGGTCCGGGCCGACGAGTTCAGCGGTCAAATAGAGCGCCATGTCGATTCCTGCGGAAACGCCCGCCGCCGTGATGATCTTGCCTGCGACGACGATGCGCTCTTCCGTGTAGGTGGCTCCGGTTTGTTCGAGCAATGTCTTTGCGGCCCAGTGCGTCGTTGCATTCGCATCCTTCAGCAACCCCGCCGCGCCGAGGATCAGCGAGCCCGTGCAGACCGATGTGCTGTAGCGTGAATGAGCGTGTGCTTCGCGCACCCAGTCGAGGATTTCCGGGTCCTTGGCCGCTGCGAAAGTGCCGGCTATGCCACCGGGAATCACGAAGACATCCGGTCGGGGTACATCCGCGAGCTTGTGCTCGGTGCCGATCGAAAACGCCCCCGAGTCGACCACGATGGGCCCCGATCGCTTCGCGACGAACCGGATATCAGCACCGGGGATCTGGCTGAGGACTTCGTAGGGGCCGATGATGTCCAGGGCGGTGAGGCCTTCGTAGATGAGAAATGCGATCTGCATGGCGGCTCCTGGCGATGGATGCGGTGAGTCTAGGGCGGATCGCCCCCAAACCGCACGTGATCGATTGCCGCTGCCGATGCGCGGAAGAGCGTCTCCTAGAAGGGCCGAGGGGGCGTCGCTTCAGTACCGGATCGAGAAGCGGACGCCTCCTCCCTTCGTGTTGCCATATCCCTCGATGTTGACGGGATTATCGCCGAAGCGAAGGCCCTGTACCTTGAACCTCATGCCCGGTTTCTTCTTCACCAGCGGGCCATACAGTTTGAACAAGACCTCATCGTCTCCGATCTGTAGTGTTCGCCTGAACTGGATGGGACCCTTCTTGCTGACGCGAAAACCGGCGATCCACGACGATTCGTCCGGTGAATCCACAGCGAGCTCCGGATCATCGAGACTCGCGAGGATCACGCGTTTGATTTTCTTATCGTTTTGTTCGGGGCTGATTTCTTCATCGGCGTACGCGGTCGCGGCCGGTGTGATCAGGATGGCACTGAGGAATAGCGCCAAGATGGGGTCTGTGAGCGTCTTCGTGAGCGGTGACGAGTCCTTTGTAAATTGCATGGTCTCGTGACCTCCGTTTCCCTCCGATAATTTTCCTCCGGGTGTTTTGAACGTTCGTTACTTCCGAGCCTACACATTGCAATTTCGGGGCCGGACCTCGGCCAGTGCAACACGCCTAAGTCATTGCGCTGACGCCTGATTTTTTGCCGCCGCACGCGCATGTCCCCAGAACGGGAACAGCCTTACACACAGTTGGTATTTAGCGGGGCGAAGTTGCAGATCAGTTGCCGGTATGCCGGTTTCTTTCGGGGCATTCTGCCGCAGCTCAGAAGACTGCCAGCCGGCCTTTGTCCACTCGCTCGATCAATTCCTCGATCCGCTCCCAGAGGTCATCGATCTCGTCTGCCGTGAGACCGATCTGCACGACGCTCCCGCTGATGTTCACGGCGCGGCTGGGATCCAGGCTCGCGCCGGGTGCTACCGCTTCGAGGAATCCGTCTCGATTCTGGTGAAACTCGGCGAGGACGGAAAATCTCTCGAGGTCCGCGCGCTGCACTCCGCGCAGTCGGTCGATGGCGCTCTTCGGTACGGCGGGCACCACGATCTTCCGCCACGCGTAACTGCTCGGAACGAACCAATTGAAGATTCGGGATCCAAAGGCGATCCCGTTGTCGATCGCGTAGGCGCGCGGGAAACGGTCGTCTTTCGAGGTGAGGAAGTTCCCTTTGCGGTTGTCCCGGTGGTCGGACAGGTGGGTCAGAAGGTTGAAGACGCCGTATGCGTAGGCGTAGGCGGGATCCGAGCGAAAACGCGCTTCATCGAAGAACACATCGGGAACCGTCACGTTCTTGAGCCAGAGCGCGAGCATGACGAGTACGCAGTTCGTCCCTTGGACGGAGGGATCTTCGACGGAGTTCTCATAAACCGGGTGTTCGAGGGGAACGCAGCGGGCCACGGTCGTCGGCACCACATAGTCACGGGGGTCGAGAAAGAGCTTTTGCAACTCGTATGCGGCGATCTCCTTGCGCGGGTTGTTGTTCCAGCCGTCGAGACTCGGGCTCGGGAAGGGTTTTGCCTTGAGGCTCACGCCGTCGTCGATTTTCCAGAGGTAGACTTCGTCTTCCTCCTGCTCGGTGAACTCGAAAAGCAGGTCGACCTTGCGCGCACCGGTTACGCCCGCTCCCGCACCCTGCAGCTTGCGGATCTCGTAGGGTGCGCTGCGCAGGATCTCCTCGGCTCGATCGGCCGGCAGCGTCCAGTTGCTCGAAGGCTCGCGTTCGCGCGGGACGTCCGATTCGCTGAATGTGAGCGGAACACCTCCATGCGACGAGGTGCAGGCGACGGCGCCCGCTGTCAACAAGAGCAGGGCGATGTTGCACTTACGCATCGTTGAGAATCTCCTCATTATCGGAGTGTCGAGTCAATCGCTGTGCTCGGCCCGCTCTACCCAGTCGTGGATCCGCCGCTCGAGGACATCTAACGGCATGGCCCCGCGAACCAGCAGCCGATCGTGGAAGGCCCGGATGTCGAACGCCGGCCCGAGTGTGCGTGCTGCATACCGCCGAAGCTCCTGGATCTTCAGTTCTCCGATCTTGTACGCGAGCGCCTGACCGGGCCAGACGATGTAGCGGTCGACCTCGACGACGATGTCGTGCTCGGCCTTGGGTGCGTTGTGTTTGAAGAAATCGATCGCCTGCTGGCGACTCCAGCCCAGCGCGTGGATCCCGGTGTCGACCACGAGTCGGATCGCGCGCCAGATCTCATAGGTGAGCCGTCCGAATTTCGAATACGGGCTCTCGTAGAATCCCATCTCGCCGCCGAGGCTTTCCGCGTAGAGTCCCCAACCTTCGACGAACGCGGTGTAGAAGTTGTGTTTCAACAGGTCGTGGGTCTCCTCCATCTCTTGCGCCAGCGCGATCTGGAGGTGGTGCCCGGGTACCGCTTCGTGCAGAGAGAGCGCTTCCATCTCCCAACTGGGCCGGGTCGCGAGAGCGTAGGTATTCGCGAAGAAATATCCCGGTCTTCCCGCGGCGAGGGAACCCGGCTCGTAATAGGCCGTCGTGGTCGACTTTTCGTTGTAGCTCGGCACAGGCTTCACGCCGTAGGGCAGCCGGGGCAATTTTCCGAACAGTCGCACGAGCTCTGGGTCGGCGCGTTTGCAGATCTCCCGATAGGCGGTGAGCAACGCCTCCGGCGTGTCGAAGTAGAATTGCGGATCGGTGCGGAGGAACTCGGCAAAGTCGGCGAAGCTGCCTTCGAAACCCAGCTCCCGGATGATCTGTTCCATCTCTCCACGGATGCGCTCGACTTCCGCGAGCCCGATCTCGTGGATCTGTTTCGGCGTCAGATCCGTGGTGGTATGCAATCGGGCATTGTAGCTGTACCACTCCCTGCCGTTCGGTAGCGCCGATTGGCCGATCGACTTCCGCGCCCCCGGCAGGTAGCTCTCTTCCAGGTATGCGAGCAGCTCGCGGTAGGCGGGGTAGACGTCGGCGGTCAGCACCCGCACCGCTTCACTCTGCAATCTCACTCGCGTGGCCGCGGGAATCTCGTCGGGGAGCTCGGAAAACGGTTGGAGTAGGGGGCTGTCGGCTGCCTCTTCGGTAATCAGATTGCGAACCTGCTGCGGCACCTCTCGCAGCGTGATCTGGGGCGGAGTGATCCCCACCGATAGACCTTGTTCGAGTAGTGCGCGGGTCTGCTCCACGAGCACGGGGACCGCGCGCAGGCGGGCGAGCATGTTTTCGTAGCCGTCCACCGAGCTTGCGGGCATCGATGCCAGCAATTGCGGAACGTCCTGCTGGACGCCCCCGAGTTGGTTGATCGCGAGAAGCTCCGATTGAAATTGAAAACCCTCGACGCGCCTGCGAAGGGATTGTCGGACCAGTTCGTGGTCGAGCCGGGCGTCTGCGTCGAGCGCCGAAGGTTCGATGGCCTCGAGTGCCGCGAGAAATTGCCGCTCGGCGCGCTGGCGCTGGGCGATTGCCCGCGGCGAAAGATCGGTCCAGCGGTGGTCGTGGCCCGGAACGCCCACGTAGGTTGCAAACTCCGGGAACGCGTTCAGCCGCCAATCCCAGATTTGATCGAAGAGTTCGTAGAGGCGCTCTCGCTGGTTCGGAGCTTCCTCCGCCGCAGCTGCGCGGGGATCGAGCCAGGCGATTCCCACCGCGACTGCGACTGCAAACACAAGAGAGTGTCGCATCTCCGCCTCCTCTTCGACCTGCCGAGCGCCTAGTCTAACGGCCTCTCTGTCGGCCCCACGCCACAAACCGACCGGGCCTCCGATTCGTCCGATTTCCAAGCTCCGAGCGCGCCCGCCGGCGCCCAAGCGCCTGTGGGTTTTTCACCCGACATCCGGAGTAAGGTGATTCGCGGTTCGTGCCGATTGGGAAGAGCGGGGAGGGGCGGGTATGAGCGAGAACACCGGTTGGGCGCGCGCGAACCGCGTTCCGATTCGCCTGGACACCTACTACGCCTACGGTTGGGTGGAGGGAGCCGGCGTCGTCGCGAACATCTCCTACTCCGGTGCCCTGATCGAGGGAACGCCCGCACAACCCGACATCGGCACGCCGATCGTCCTCCACGTCTGCCTGCACCCGCCGAGCGCCTTCCATGTGCCGAGTCCATTCGAACTCGTGGGCCACGTCGCGCGCCACAGCACTTCCGGTTTTGCAGTCAAATACGACGCGGGAGTCAATCGAGATGTGCGCCGCATGGTCGACGATGCGGCTGCCATCGTGGCCACGCGAAAATGATCCCGCTACAGCCCGGACGCCCCGTTCGGTTTCAGTAACATCACGCCCCGATGGTCCGGACGCCATTTCGCGCCGGCGGAAACCCATCCCTTTCAGGGGCAGGTGGGCTGATGATCGCAGGATCGAACCGAATCGCGTCGCCTCTCGCAGTGCAGTTGATCGCGCTCTGGTTTCTCGCACCCGTGGCGGTCCACGCGGCGGAGGAAGCGGAGACGCCAGATCCGTTCGATCCGCGGCGTCCACCGGCTGCCGAACTTCAGTTGAGTGTGGCTGAGGGGTTCACACTCGCAGCGGTGGGCGATTGCATCATCTCGCGCCCGCTTTCCCACAAGCGCGCGAGTGACGCGGAGTTCGACGCTGCGGTGAAGATCCTGCTCGGCACCGACGCGACGTTCGGCAACCTCGAAACCGCGATTCTCGCCGTCCGCAACTTCGACGGGTACCCCGACTCCGGTTC
>JAFDBP010000296.1 GCA_019313245.1 Deltaproteobacteria bacterium | reverse complement strand
CGCAGCGCGGCCTCGCCGCGAGCCTCGTCCACCAGATCCTCGTCGAGGAATCGGTCCTGGGCTGGGAAGAACTCGAACTCGAAGTCGTGCGCGACAGCAAGAACCAGATGATCACCGTCTGTTTCATCGAGAACGTCGACGCGATGGGCGTGCACACGGGCGACAGCTACTGCACCGCCCCCATGCTGACGATCAGCGAGGAACTGCAGCAGCGCCTGCAGAAGTACTCGTACGACATCGTCGAAGCCATCGAAGTGATCGGCGGCACCAACGTGCAGTTTGCCAACGATCCCGTGAGCGACCGCGTCGTAGTGATCGAAATCAACCCGCGCACCTCGCGCTCCTCGGCGCTCGCCTCGAAGGCCACCGGCTTTCCGATCGCCTACGTGTCTTCGCTGCTCGCGGGCGGGCTCACGATGGACGAGATCCCCTACTGGCGCGACGGCACGCTCGAGAAGTACACGCCGTCGGGCGACTACGTGGTGGTGAAGTTTGCGCGCTGGGCGTTCGAGAAGTTCGAGGGGCTCGAAGACAAGCTCGGCACGCAGATGCGCGCGGTCGGCGAGGTCATGACGCTCGGCAAGAACTACAAGGAATCGCTCCAGAAGGCGATCCGCTCGCGCGAAGACGGCCGCTACGGCCTGGGCTTTGCCAAGGATTTCAACGAGAAGCCGCTCGACGAGCTGATGGCGCTGCTGGCCGAGCCCTCGAGCGAGCGCCAGTTCATCCTCTACGAAGCGATCCGCAAGGGCGCGAGCATCGAGCAGCTCTTCGAGACCACCTACATCAAGACCTGGTTCCTCGAGCAGATGAAGCAGCTCGTCGAACTCGAGGAGGAGATCCTGCGCCACAAGGGCGGGGCGCTGCCGGACGACCTGCTCGCGCGGGCCAAGAAGGACGGGTTCGCGGATCGCTACCTCGCGGGCATCCTCGGCGTGCCCGAGAAGGACATCCGCGAACAGCGCAAGCAGCTCGGCGTGGTCGAGGGCTGGCACGCCGTGCCGGTGAGCGGCGTGGAGAACGCGGCCTACTACTACTCGACCTACAACGCGCCGGACGCGACGCGGGTGTCACCGAACCGCAAGGTCATGATCCTCGGCGGCGGCCCGAACCGGATCGGCCAGGGCATCGAGTTCGACTACTGCTGCGTGCACGCGGCGTTCACGCTGCGCGACATGGGCGTCGAGTCGATCATGGTCAACTGCAACCCCGAGACCGTGTCCACCGACTACGACACCTCGAACAAGCTCTACTTCGAATCCCTGACCGTGGAAGACGTGCTCAGCATCTACGAGAAGGAAAAGCCGGAGGGGATCATCTGCCAGTTCGGCGGGCAGACGCCGCTCAACATCGCCGCCGAGCTCGAAGCCGCGGGCGTCAACGTGATCGGCACGACCCCGGCCACGATCGACATGGCCGAAGACCGCGACCAGTTCCGCCAGAAGATGGAAAAGCTCGGCATCCCGCAGCCGGAAAGCGGCATGGCCAGCACGCTCGACGAGGCGCTCGAGGTGGCGGAGAGGATCGGCTACCCGCTGATGGTGCGCCCCTCGTTCGTGCTCGGCGGCCGCGCGATGGAGGTGGTGCACGACGAGAGCATGCTGCGGCACTACGTGCAGGCCGCGGTCGACGTCTCGCCCGAGCGGCCGATCCTGATCGATCGCTTCCTCGAGAACGCGATCGAGGCCGAGGCCGACGCGATCTCCGACGGCACCGACGCGTTCGTGCCCGCCGTGATGGAGCACATCGAACAGGCCGGCGTGCACTCGGGCGATTCCGCCTGCGTGATCCCGCCGATCTCGATCCCGCAGAAGCACATCGACACGATCTACGACTACACGCGCAAGATCGCGATCGAGTTCAACGTGGTCGGCCTGATGAACATCCAGTACGCGATCTGCGACGACAAGGTCTACATCCTCGAAGCGAACCCGCGCGCGAGCCGCACGGTGCCGCTCGTCAGCAAGGTGTGCGGCCTATCGATGGCGCGCATCGCCACCCAGCTCATGCTCGGGCAGCGGCTCGCGGACATGAATCTCGAGCGCAAAGAGATTCCGCACTACGGCGTCAAGGAATCCGTCTTCCCGTTCTACTTCTATCCGGAAGTCGACCCGGTTCTGGGCCCGGAAATGCGCTCGACCGGCGAGGTGCTGGGCATGGCCGACTCGTTCGGCCTCGCCTTCTTCAAGGCACAGGACGCCGTGCAGGGCCGGCTGACGCTCGAGGGCACCGTGCTGCTGACCGTCGCCGACCAGGACAAGCGGGCCGCGGTCGACGTGGCGCGCACCTTCAGCGGCATGGGCTTCACACTCAAGGCGACGTCCGGCACCCACTCCTTCCTCGCGGAAAACGGCATCGAATCGGAGCAGGTCTACAAGATGCTCGAGCGGCGCCCGCACATCGGCGACGCCATCACCGACGGCGAAATCCAGCTCGTCATCAACACCCCGCGCGGCAAGGGCAGCCGCGCCGACGACGCCTACATCCGCCAGGCCGCCGTCCGCAACAAGATCCCCTACATCACCACCATCACCGCCGCCAAAGCCGCCGCCGAGGGCATCCGCGAGCGCCGCAAGGGAGATACGGAAGTCAAATCGCTGCAGAGTTACCACGCTGACATTCGATAGACGGGGGGTGGTTTGCTCCAATCCGCAGCGCGCGCGACAATCTGTGGCGTCACCCTACTCCAAGCGGTCGTTTGGTCAGGCGACTTCGGAGGTCCACCCGCCATGAGATTCGCCCTGCTCGGAACTCTGGGCGCGATGGTTTTCGCCGCCTCGGTTCAAGCTCAAACCCTCTGCCCCGACGGCTCCTACGTCAGCAGCGGACCGTGCCAGCTCTGCCCAGATGGAAGCTACGTCGGAGGAGGCGGGCCCTGCTCGCTCACACCGAAGGGAGACTACGTGCCCGCGCGCCCGGGCGGCTCGCGGCTCGCCCCGGACGGCTCGTATGTGCCGGGCGGAGCTCCGACGACCTTGTGCCCGGACGGCTCGTACGTATCGGGCACTCGCTGCGTCCTGGCGCCGGACGGGTCGTACGTCGGCGACTAACGGCGCCTCGGACGGCCGACATACGCTCAGATCCGAAGCCCCCACTCAGCGGCATCCATTCCAATCAAGAATCGACCCCGTCTGCCGTTACGAACCATTTGTCTGCACCGATTTCCATGGGGATTGAGGCTTCGATGAATAATCTAAATCCGAAATACACGGGAATCCTGATGGTCGTCATCGCGGTGGGCTTCATCGGCTGGAGCCATCACATGCGGGGGATCGCGGCGGCCAGTGAGACCTGGCCGGCGGCTCCGGGCGAGATCACGGCCTCTGATGTCACGCATTCGGTCAAGCAGTCGTCGTCGTCCAGTGGAAGCAAATGGCGCTACAGGCCGCGGGTGGAATATCGCTACGAACTGAATGGCGCGGAATATACGAACGACAACATCCAGTTCGTCTCCGTGTCGTGGGAATTCAAGGATCGCTTCAAGGCCGAGCGCATCATCAAGCCCTATCCGGTCGGCAAGGCGGTCGACGTCTACTACGACCCGCTGGATCCGGCGAATTCCGTGTTGCTGAAGGGCAGCGTGGGTGGCCCGCCGTGGGGTCATATCATCGGCGCGGGGATCGGGGGCCTTGGGATCGCGATGGCGCTGAAGGGCGAATCGGGCGCCTGATTCTCGCTGGTGGACACAACCACCGCGTTGCATCGCGCGTCGAAACGCAGCCCGTTCGACCTATTGGCAAGCGGTGTACTGATCCGCGTCGGGCGGCGTTTCGCCTTCGACGTATGCGCGACATGAGCCGGCGTCGCGGCTCTGGCCGCGATCCTGAAACTGGCAGGTCATGTCGAGCTTCTTTCCCGGGGCGCGCGTGATGCGGGCCAGGGAGATATATCCGGGCGTTCGCCGAACGGCATGCCAGGTACAGACGAGGTGCTCGCCATCTGTGGAACACGATTTCGGGCCGGCACCTACGAATTCGCTCACTTGACGAACGCTCTGGGCTGTTTCCAGGGCCGCGAATTCCTCCTGGCAGATTTCCTTCTTCTTCGCGCGACGCAAGCGACCCGAATACTTCTCCACCGACCTCGGAAAGCTGACCATCGAGGTGTTGTCTTCCTGTTGGATACAAGGTTCACCGACGCGCCTTCCCTCTGCATCGAATTCGCACACGAGATGTTGATAGGCCCCATCGTGCCAGGTGCAGATCCGACGATTGGCCGCAATTGAAGCGCAGTAGATCGGGGGATCTGCGAATCTCCGCGCAATGGAATCGTAATCTTCGGGATCGGCGCTGGAAGGAAGGGCGGCGAAGATCGAAAGCGCCGCGAAAGACCCGAGAATCCGTCTCGTGGATCGCATATCACCTCCTAGCGCTCGGGCGCCCGGCGGTCGCGCTGCGGCCGGAATCCAGACGCCCGGCGCGCGATCAGCTTACCAGAGTCCCGCGAGCGAAATGTCAACTTCTGGAGCAGACAGCACCCAACCGGAGGAGCGCTGGAAAAAATCAAGACAACCGCGAATCGAGCCCTCCCGGGCGCTCTGGGGGCATTTCAAGCGCTCGCGCCGGAATGCCGATAGACCCCAGGAGGGCGTCTTCCCCGCTATTGGCGCCGATCAGGGGGCTGCCGTGAACACGATCGTGATCCACACCGTCCAGGGCGGAATCGTCAAGGGGAGCACGGGCGACTTCAGGCCGAATCAGGAGAAGTTCCACATCACGCTCGAAAACGGCGAAGTGGCGGCGATGTCGGTGCCGAAACTGAAGGCCGTGTTCTTCGTGAAGGACCTCGCAGGCGATTCGAAGCGCGAGGACACCTACGAGGACGTCGTCCCCGGTGGCGGGCGCAAGGTGCAGGTCACCTTCAAGGACGGCGAGGTGATCGTGGGCTTCACCACCGCGTACTCGGCCGAGCGTCAGGGTTGGTTCCTCGTGCCCGCCGACGAGGGCAGCAACAATCTCCGCATCTACGTGGTGAATGCCGCCGTCGCCGACGTCCAATTCCTGAGCTGAACTGCGCGCCGCGCTCGCTCGCGAGAGCGTGGGCGTCAGCGGCGCGGGTGGCGGTCGAAGGGGCGGATTTTGTCCGCGATGATCACCATCTGCTCCAGGGGTTTGTCGCCGCCGTTGCCGAGGCGGAAGCCGATGATGCCGTTGGGCATCAGCTGCACTTCGTTGCCGCCGTAGCCGGACATCTTCGGCACGGAGTAGAGCTTGCCGGATGCGGTCCGATAGGGTTCGTGCCAGAGCGACAGGTGGTAGGTCTGCGGGCCGAATTCGTTCTCTCCGCCGGTGGGCAGGCCGCGCACGTCGGTCTCGTAGAGCGCCTCGGCGACGCCCGCCTTGCTGAGCAGCTGAACGCCGTCGTGCGCGCCCCCGCTCTGTAGCAGCATCCCGATCTTCGCGATGTCGTCCACCGTGAGGTAGATGCCCCAGGCGAGGATCGGCACGCCCCTGCCCTTCGGCTCCTGCGTGCGGTTCATCGGCATGTGGTGGATGCCGATCGGCCCATACACTTCGTCGAGCATCATCTGCCACAGATCGGCGTCCGCACCCTCCTTCCTCTTGTAGAGACTGTCGAGCGCGGCGCTGAGCGTGAAGATGTCGCGGTCGCGGTAGCGCGCGAACTCGCCGGGGCCCCACGGGTAGTTCGGCACCTGGAAGACGTGGTGCAGCTTCGCGGCGAGCGTCGGCGCGAGATACCAATCCATGTAAGCCGCGAGGGCCGCGGGATCGGCTCCGCCGCTGGCGTCGCCGGAACCGATGATGTTGGGATCGGTGTTCGTGGGCCCGGTGCCGATGCCCGTCGCCATGCTGGACGCGTGGCGGAACTTCACCTCGTCCCAACCCTTATGCGGGGCGGTGACATCGAGATAGTCCGCGATCTTGTAGTCGAGGATCTCGTCGCCGTACTTCTGGGCCATGCGCAGCAGGGTGACGAACCCGGCTGCGGTCTTGGTGACGGACCAGACGCCGTGGCGCATCTCGCGCGGGTACGGATACGGCCCATACGGGGTATCCATCGAGCGCACGTAGACCTCGCCGTCGATGACGAGCCCGCTGGTCACCACCAGCCGCGGCTCGATGCCCGAATCGAAATCGGCGAACAGCTGCTTGCCGTACTTGGCTTCGAGTTCCGACCAGTCGCGCCACACCAACCGATCCTTCAGCTCGGCCTCGAAATCCGCGATCAGTTCTTTGTCGTCGATCGGCCCGGGCCGATAGCTGACCGCGGGCTGGCCGGCCGCGACGAACCAGGTCTTCAGCATGAACGGCGACAACTGCTGCACGATCTGGTAGCGCAGCGGTGAGATCTTCTCGTCGTCGTAGAGGAAGGTCGCGACGCCGTTGTAGGTTTCGTTTTCGATGATGCTGGTGAGAAAGAACGGGAACGAGGCGCGCGACATGCCGCGATCGCCCGCTTCCGACCAGACGCGCCCGGGCGAGACCTGGATCTGCCAGAAGCTGTCGCCGTCCCTGGCGAGCAGGATGTCGCGCTCGACGGGCACGAGGTACTCGCCGTGCGAGACGACGTGCAGTTCGATGTCCGGAAACAGCTGCGTGCGCTTTCCCGCGAGCTCCGCGGGCTCGATCTTCTCTGGGATCGTGCGCATGGCGTGCTGCGGGATGCGGATTGCACCGGACAGCCGATGCAGCGCCTTCGCGGCGCCGTCCTGCGGCATGAAGAAGTGATTGGCGACCGGAGCCGCCGCCGCGGGATCGCCCGCCATCAACTGCTCGAAGCCGAGCCCCTGCCGCTCGGCACCGAAGGAGACGCTCGCAAGTGTCAGGGCCAGCACCGCGGCCATCGCGACGGCTGCGCCCGCGCCGAATCCAGCGTCCTTCACGTTCAGTCCCTCCGCGGCAAGATCTTCTGAGTGGTTCGCGGCGACGCGCGAGCCCAGCTGGGTGGCGCGCCTAACCCCCCGCGGCCGGCGGGATCACCGCGACGCGTTCGACCGACGAGAGCCGCGTCGCGTCCGCGTCGGGCAGCCAGCGCACGTTGCGCCCATCCAGATAGATGGCCGCGCGCCGCGAGAGCGCGCCCTCGTCGGTGAAGAGCTGCTCGCGCAACTCGGGCCAGCGCCGCACGAGTTCTTCGGCGAGGTCGCGCACGGTCGCGTCGGCGGGCAGTGACAGCTCGAAGTCCCTGGCCCCGACGATCTCGCGCAGCGATGCGAAGAAGCTCACCCGCATCGCGCTTCAGAGAATCCCGAGCGCGCGCAGCTTGGCCTCGGGCACGACGCCGTCCTCCCAGCCGCGGGCCGCGTAGTACTCGTCGAGCATGGAGCCGAGCTCCGAGACGTGGCCCTTGGAGCCCGCGAGCGTCGACGGCTCGTCGATGAAGCGGGCGGGCAGCGTATCCGCGCCCTCGCGGAAGCCGGCCAGGTTGTTGTAGTAGCGCTCGAGGTTGTAGATGCGCTCGCCGGCGGCCGTCACGTCGTCGGCGCTGAACGCCTCGCCCATGGCGCTCGCGTACTGCGCCGCGTACTCCTCGGGGCCTTCGGCGAAAGCGCTGAACTTGCACAGATCCATGCTGTCCGAGAACGCGTGGATGTCCTGGAACGCCTTGACCAGGCCACCCTTGCCCTTCCACTCGAGCGGATCGGCCTCGATCGGCACGACGCCGAGTTCGGCGGCCGCGACGTACGCGCGCAGGTGGCAGGCGCCGCGGTTGCTCGTCGCGTAACCGAGGCCCATGCCCTTCAGGCCGCGCGGGTCGTAGGCCGGCAGCGCCTGCCCCTTGACGGCCATCGCGATCTCTTCGTGGCCCATCTGTGCGGCGGCCAGCGTCGGCCCTTCGGCGAGCAGGTCACCGTCGCCGTCGCGCTGCGCGATCGCGTCCGTCAGCGCCACCATCGCGGCGGTGTCGCCCCAGGCCAGGCCCTTGCCCTTCGCGAAGCCGCGCTCGGTGGCCTCCATGTACATCGAGAGCGCGTTGCCGAGCTCGATCGGATCCATGCCGAGGTCGTTGCACTGGTCGATCAGCTTGGCGATCGAGCCGATGTCGTCGTTGTCGCAGTTGGCGCCGAGCGCCCAGGCGGGCTCGTACTCGACGCTCTCCATACGCAGACCCGCGTAGGGTCCGTCCTTGATCTCCACCTCCTTCTTGCACGCCACGGGACACGCGTGGCAGGTGGGGTCGTCGACCAGGATGTGCTCCTTCACGTACTCGCCGCTGATCTTCTCCGCCTTGTCGCCAAAGGAAGTGACCTGGCTGTTGCGCGTGCCGAGCGCGCCGATGTTGCTGACGGGGTTCATCAGCACGTTGGTGCCGTACACCGACAGGCCGCCCTTGCGCGGGCTGGTGATGTTCTTCTCGTCGCGGATGGCGTCGAGCGCGGTGCGGCGCGCGGCCTTCCAGCCGCCGTCGTCGCCGACGCGGCTCTTGGCGCGCGGCGCGCGGATCACGATCGCCTTGAGGTTCTTGCTGCCGCCGACGGCGCCCGTGCCGCCGCGGCCGAAGGCGCGGTCGTCCTCGTTCACCCACGCGGCGAAGCGCACCATCTTCTCGCCGGCCGGCCCGATCGCGCAGACCGACAGATCCTTTTCGCCGTAGCGCTCCTCAAACAGCGCGACCGTCTCGTGGATGCCCTTGCCCCAGAGATCGGACGCGTCGCGCAGGAAGACCTGGCCGTCTTCGACGAACGCGTAAACCGGATGATCCGAACGCCCCTCGAAGACGAGCCCGTCGAGGCCCGCCCAGCGCAGGCGCGCGCCCGTCCAGCCGCCCTGGTGGCTGTCGGTGACGGTGCCCGTCAGCGGCGACTTCGTCACGCACGCCCAGCGACCGCTCATGCTCGTCTCGGATCCCGTGAGCGGCCCATTCATGAAGCAGAGCCGGTTGGCGGGCGAGAGGGCTTCGACTTCGGGGCCGGCCTCCAACACGTAACGCACGCCCAGCCCGCGCGCGCCGATGTACTTCTTTACCCAGTCGGCGGGTGCGGGGCGCATCTGCGTCTGGCCGCTCGCCAGATCGACGTGGACGATTGCCTGACCGAATTTCTGCAGATCCATCTCGATGCCTCCCCTCGATGTGCGGCGCTGCGGCGTCGCGTGGTGTCCGCCCGGCCGGCGCGCCGGGCCGCGGTCCCTATCTTACACCCCCTCGCGGGTTCGCGTTTCAAGAACTCGCGACGGCTACGAGCCGGATCGCGACCGGCACGCGCCTGGGCCGAACACGCCACAGTGGCCAGCCCAACGCGTCGGAATCCGCGGCCTAGCTGGCCTCTGCGCGTCGAGCGATCTGGCGCCGCCGCCGATCGCTCACAGAACCGGTCGTCCTCACGACCGATTCAACGATTCGCCAACGCCTCGGCGTCCGCAGCCTTGACCCAGGCGATCTCGAGCCGGAACGGCCCCTCTTTCTTGTCTGCGAT
>JAFDBP010000295.1 GCA_019313245.1 Deltaproteobacteria bacterium | reverse complement strand
GCCCGCGACGGCCCAACCCGCGCCGCGCAGGAATTCGCGCCGACGCAAAAAGAGGTCGCGGCTCGTAATCTCGCTGGATTCGATGGCATCGGCGCGGCGGATCAGCAATGCGATCTCCTCGGCCTGTAGCGGCAACTTCTGAATACGCTCGGCGGAACCCGCCGGTTTCAACACCGGGCGGAAAACCTCGGCCCTGGGTTGCCGTCAAGCGGCTATGGTATCGGGGCTCCTCCGACGCGCTCTTTGCTAGCCCCGGCTGGAGCGCTGAGGTTCTGGGTGCCGCAATTCACGGTCGAATGTGAACACGATCCCGAGCGAGGAGAGATCCCCGTCCGCTTCGGCTGGCCCGATCGAATGCGCCGGATCGCCGAGTTGATCGATCGCTGGGAGGGGGACGAAGACATCTACTTCCGCATTCGAACCGAGGACGACTCGACCTATATCCTGCGCCGAAAGCGCGTCAGCGGCGCGTGGCAGATCCACTTCTTCAGACGAGCTGGCGAGAGCTGAGGGATGCGGGGGCGCGCAGCAGCCCGAAATCGGGGTTCGGCTAGAGTCTAGGAGCGTGACCCAAGACTGTCGCGCCGGCCGAACGCCGCTGCATCACCGCTGGCTGCGCTGCTCTCAATCGCCTTGGCGCTGCTAGGGCTCGATCGAGCGCCTTGCCAGCAGCGCGCATCGACGCTCGGACCTTACCGCGGCTGTCTTGAGTCGGGCTCCTAGGCCCGATGCGCCCGCGCGCGGATCCCGCGCGGGCGCGCGGTGAATGCGAGGCAGTGGAGAGTGGCCGACGCCCCGAACGAAAAGAAGGCGCTCGAACCGGGCGCCGCACCGACCCTCGCGGCGGATGAAGTCGAAAGCGCATTCGAGCTGCTCGCCGAGATGACCAGCGGCTTCGCCGAATCGCAGGATCTCGAGGCGACCCTCGAACGGGCGCTGACCTCCGTCGCCGAACACCTCGACGCCGAGGCGGGCTCGCTCTGGCTGCTCGATACCGAGCGCGAAGAACTGCACTGCCGGGCATCCGTCGGCCCCAATCCCATCACCGGCCTGCGCCTGCCGATGACACAGGGAATCATCGGCCGCAGCATTGCGCAGAACACCTGTCAGTGTGTGTTCGACGTCAGCAAGGACCCGGCCTTTTCGACCAAGGCCGACGACGAGAGCGGGATGGTCACCCGCTCGCTGTTGTGCGCCCCGATGAGTTTTTCCGACGAGCGAATCGGTGCGATCGAACTCATCAACCAGCGCAGCGGCGACGGCCACTTCCATCAGAGACACGTCTACCCGCTGCAGGTCCTGGCGTCGTCGGCGGCCCTCGCGATTGCCAACAACCGCATGGCGGCGTCACTCGTCGAGGCCGAAAGAACCCGCCGCGAACTCGAGCTCGCCGCGGAGATCCAGCGCAATCTGCTGCCCGCGGCGCGACCCGATCCATTCCCCGTGCAGGGCCTGAACATCCCCGCCCGGACGGTGTCGGGCGACTTCTTCGATCTCGTTTCGCTGGCGGACGGGCGCATCGGCTTTTGCCTCGGCGACGTTTCGGGCAAGGGCATCAACGCCGCGATGCTGATGGCCAAGACCGCCAGCCTCTACCGCTGCCTGGCCAAGACGGTGCCGAGCCCCGGCGAATTGCTCCGCCAGCTCAACGACGAGATCTGCGAAACGGCCACGCGCGGCATGTTCGTCACGATGGCGGCGGGCGTCTACGATCCGACGACGGGCGCGGTTCGGCTCGCCAACGCGGGCCACGAGCCGCCCGTCTGTCACGCGCAGGGCGGCTTTTCGGTCTTCGAGGCGGGGGCGCCGCCACTCGGTATCGTACCGGGTGTCGAAATCCCGGAGGCGGAGCTGGATTTGAACGGCGGCTCGCTCTACATCTTCTCGGACGGCCTCACCGAGGCCGAAACGCAATCGGGCGATCCACTCGGGCGCGCGGGATTCGAAGCGCTGCTGTCGAAATTTTGCGACCTGCCACTCGCGGGCCGCGTGGAGGCCATCGTGGACAGCGTCAGCCAGCTCGCGCTCAAGGACGACCTCACGCTGCTCGCGGTCTCGGACGAGGCGCGGTCTCGCTGATGCCCGAACCCCGCTCCAGACGGGTGCTCCAGCTGTGCTTTCCGGCGCGGGCGGCGGAGCTCAAGGGGGTGCGCGAAGCCGTGCGGGAGGCGGTCGAGGGCTGCGGCTGCAGCGCCAAGTCCTCTGGAGACGTCGTGCTCGCGATTGACGAGGCCTGCCAGAACATCATTCGCCACGCCTACGGCGGAGAGTCGGACGAGGTCATCGAATTCGAGATCGAGCATAGGGGCGACGCGCTGGTCTTCTGGCTGGTCGATCACGCGCCTGCGATCGACCCGAGCCAGGTCCGACCGCGCGATCTGGACGACATTCGACCCGGTGGGCTCGGCACCCACTTCATCCGCAGGGTGATGGACGAAGTGGAGTTCTCAAATCCCCCCTCGGGACGCGGGAATCTGTTAAGAATGGTGCGGCGAATCGACTGAGCGCCCCACCGCGAGAGGGACCGATGGAACACACGGTGAGAGAAGAACGGGGAAACGTCGTCGTATCCCTCAAGGGCGACGTAGATCTCGAGCACTCCCCCAAAGCGCGCGAGGTTCTTCTGGGATGCGTCGGAGGCGGGCAAGACGTCTTCGTCGACCTGTCGGCGGTCAGCTACATCGACAGCTCCGGTGTCGCGAGCCTCGTCGAAGCCTTCCAGGCCTCCAAACAGAAGGGCACGCGCTTCGCGCTGGTCGCGGTGAACGCAGCTGCGCTGCGGGTGCTCGAACTCGCGCGCCTCGACAAGGTCTTCACGATCCACGAAAGCCTCTCCGAAGGGATCGGTGGCGGCGCCTGATCGAAAGAATTCGCCCGCGCAGGCCCTCGAATCGCTGGGGCGGGGAGTCACCCAGTTCGTCGACGCGTTCGGGTTCGGCGCACATCTCTTCTTCCAGTCGCTCTACTGGGTCGTCATGGGGCGCAAAAAGGGCCAGCGGGTTCGCGCCGAGCCCCTGTTCGCCCAGATGATGGTGATCGGAGTCCGAGCGATCCCGATCGTTTCGATGCTCTCGGTGGCGATCGGCGTCACGCTCTCGATGCAGGGCATCAACTCGCTCGAACAGTTCGGCGCGCAACACCAGGTGATCTTCATGGTCGCGCTCTCGGTCACGCGCGAGTTCGGCCCCCTGATCACGGGGATTCTCGTCGCGGGCCGGTCCGGCTCCGCGCTCGCCGCGCGCATCAGCACGATGGTGATCAGTCAGGAGATCGACGCGCTCAAGGTCATGGGCATCAACCCGGTGC
>JAFDBP010000294.1 GCA_019313245.1 Deltaproteobacteria bacterium | reverse complement strand
TCGCGAACAGATCAATCACATCGGAGACATCGAGATTGCGTCGATCAGCGCCGGCTCGGATGACACCCGAAGGCTGTTGAATCACTGGGCCGATCTGATCGTCGGGGAACTCGAAAGGACTGGCGAAAAGACCGGCAACTGCAACCGCCGAGATCCGGCCCGACACTTCCCGCGCAGATCCGTTCAGAAGAGATTCGAGACGATCTCGTAGCCACCCACGTAGGTGCCGATGATGCTGCCGATGGTGGTGAAGATGAACACCAGCAGCACGCGCAGCATCCGGTTGCGCCACCACTCGCGGGGCTTGCCGACGTCGTCGGCCAGGGTCTCGAGTTCGCGCACCTTCGGTGGTTGGTAATACGCCTGGAGAAACGCGCAGACGTAACCGGCTCCGATCACCGGGGTCAGGCTCGTCACGGGCGCCACGAAGAACGCGGCCACCGTCGTGATCGGATGCGCGAATGCGACCAGCGCGCCAACCGCGCTCGGCACTCCATTCGCGAGGATCCAGTAGATCAGGTTTTGCCCCGCGACCTCGGCGCCGTGGCGCACGCCGATCAGGATCAGCGATGCGAGGATCAGCGCGGGGATGCCCCAACCGACCACCTTCCAGATCGGTGAGACGGGCGGAATCGTTTCGATCTCGCTGAGATCGACGTCGCGGGTTGCGGCCAGCGCATCGCGGATGCCGACGACGTGGCCGGCCCCGACCACGGCGACGATGCGATCGCCCTCGGCCTCGCGCATGCGCTGCGCGAGGTAGACATCGCGCTCGTCGATCAGCGCGGCCTTGAGGTTCGGCATCGCCTCGCCGAGCTCGCGCATCAGTTCGGAGAGAACATCCTGATCGCGCAATCGGCGCAGATCGTCCTCGCTGACTTCAGGCCGGTCGAAGATACTGACCATCAGGTTGCCGGCCAGCGCGGTCTTCTTGAAGAAACCCATCGATGCCCACGCGCGGCGCAACGTGACGCTCACGTTGCGATCGCACAGCGCGATCGGAATGCCGTGTTCCTTGGCGACCTGGGTGGCCTCGAGCAGCTCGGTTCCCGGAAGGACGCCGAGCACACCGCCGAGCTTCTTCTGGTACGACGCGAGCAGCAGGTTGGCGAGCAGCGCGGCGAGTTGCTTCTTGCGAATCACCTGCCGAACATCGAGCTCCTGAAACTTGCGCTTCTGCGAAAGCGCTTCGTAGCGCTGCGCGTCGAGTTCGACGCACACGCAATCGGGCCGCTCCCGCTCGATCACTTCGCGCACGAGATCCGCCGACTCGCGCGAAATGTGGGCCGTGCCGACGATCAGGAATTCGCGGCCGTCGACGCGCTCGACGTGGACATCCGACCCGTAGTCCCGCGGACTGGCGTCGGTCGACTCTGTTCCGGTCGGATCGCTGATGGTGATTCCTCGCTCTGGCTACCGGCCGCGGGACTTCGAGAGGCGCCGACGATCAGGCGTAGTAGGGATTGTGGCCCGCCGCGTGATCGGTGGCGTCGACGACCTCGGTGATCTCGGGAATCTGTTGTTTGAGCTGGGCCGATACACCTTCTTTCATCGTCACATTCGCCATCCCGCAGCCCTGACACCCCCCGCCGAAGCTCAGCACCACGCGGGTCTCCTGGATGTCGACCAGGCTCACGACGCCGCCGTGCGCAGCCAGGCTCGGGTTGACCCGCTCGTCGAGGACTTCCTGCACGCGCCCCGCGAGCGGATGGGCGGCGAGCGCCGTCTTGTTCGGATTTTCGAACTTGAGGCCCGATCCCGACATGTCGTCCACGTAATCCAGGGACGCCCCCTGGAGCCGGGGGGCACTCTCGGAGTCGATGTAGATATCGATGCCGTCGAGATGGACGACGCTGTCGTCCGCCTCCTTCGAGTCCACCGCGACGAGTTTGAGTTCGTAGCGAAACTTCGCGCCGTCTTCGCTCGCCGCAACCCGCAGCGCGATGTCGTCGCGGCCTTCGCTGGTCTTGGCGGCTTGGATTCTTTCCGCTGCAGCGGCGGTTACTTCGAGAATCGGTTCCGTCATGGGCTCCTCCGTATCGGGGGGTGAACGGTAGCACTGAAGGCGAGCCTCGGCGGCACGAGCCGCTGGCGCGCTCGCATCAGGCCCCGGACGGCCGGGATTTCGGCTCTTTGGGAGACGCATTGCGGCTCCGCGAGCGCGCCAGCCAGAACCCGATTCGCAGCCCGAGCAGCAGCGCCAGGGCCGCCGCGTAGAGCAGGGGTTCGCGGAGATCCGATTTGACGAGCCAGAGGAAGTGGACCACACCGAGGGCCGCCGCGAGATAGGCGAGGCGGTGAAGCGGGACCCAGCGCCGACCCAGCCGCCGCATCATCGCGCGCGTCGAGGTCGCCGCGAGCGGCACGAGGCACAGGAACGCCGAGAAGCCCGCCGTCACATAGCGCCGCTCGAGCACGTCCTCGACGATCGAGCGCCAGTCGAAGAAGTGATCGAGAGCGAGAAAGGTGAAGAAGTGACAGCACGCGTAGCCGAACGCGGTGAGCCCGAGGGTTCGCCGCAGCGGCACCACCCAATGCCAGCCGAACAGGCGACGCAGCGGCGTGACGGACAGACTCAGCAGCAGGAAGCGAAGCGCCCAGTCGCCCGTGACATGCGTGATCTTTTCTACGGGGTTGGCGCCGAGACCACCGGTGAGCGCCGATGCGATCAACTGCGCGGCGGGCAACACAGCGGCGGCAATCGCGAAGAACTGGAGCGCGCGCTTGCGCCGTTCGGGATTCATTGCGACCGCCCCGCTCGAATCTCAATAGTACTTGCGCAGGTCGATCCCCTGGTAGAGCGCTGCGACCTGGTCCGCGTAGCCGTTGAACAGAAGTGTGGGGCGTTTCTTGAACTCGCCGATCCGGCGCTCGCGCTTCTGGCTCCAGCGCGGGTGATCGACATCGGGATTGACGTTGGCAAAGAATCCGTACTCGCTCGGGGCCTGCCGACTCCAACTCGTGGGCGGCTCGCTGCGCGTCAGTCGAATCGACACGATCGACTTGATGCTCTTGAATCCGTATTTCCAGGGCACCACCAGCCGCAGCGGAGCGCCGTTCTGGTTGGGCAGCTCCTGACCGTACATGCCCGTAGCGAGGATCGTCAGCGGATGCATCGCCTCGTCGATCCGCAAGCCTTCGACGTAGGGCCAGTCCAACGCGCGACGGCGTTGACCCGGCATCTGCTCGGGGTCGAGCAGCGTCTCGAAGGCGACGTATCGGGCGTTCGAGGTCGGCTCGAAGCGCTTGATGATCTCACCGAGGGGGATGCCGAGCCACGGGATCACCATCGACCAGGCCTCGACGCAGCGGAGCCGATAGATGCGATCTTCGACCGTATGCGGGCGCAAGAGGTCGTCGAGGTCGATCGTTCCGGGCTTTGCAACCTCGCCCGAAATCGCGACCGACCAGGGGCGGGTTCGGAGGCTTCCCGCATGGCGCCGGGGGTCGCTCTTGTCGGTCCCGAACTCGTAGAAATTGTTGTAGCGGGTGGCGTCTTCGAACGCGGTGTGCGTTTCGTCGGTTCTGAATGGATCGGCGTCCGCGCCGGCCGCCGGGGCGGGCAGG
>JAFDBP010000293.1 GCA_019313245.1 Deltaproteobacteria bacterium | reverse complement strand
CGCGGCGGCCAGGCCTTCTTCGTCCACAACCGGGTGCAGACGATCGATGCGATGTGCAGCCGCCTCGCGCGCGTCGTTCCCGAAGCGAAGGTCATCGTCGCGCACGGGCAGATGAAGGAGCGCGAACTCGAAGACCGCATGCTGCGCTTCATGCACGGCGAGGCGGACGTGCTGCTCTGCACGACGATCATCGAGAGCGGCATCGACAATCCGCGCGCGAATACGATCCTGATCAATCGCGCCGACGCGCTCGGCCTCGCGCAGATCTACCAGCTGCGCGGGCGCGTGGGTCGCAGCAAGCAGCGCGCCTACGCGTACCTGATGATCCCGGGCTCGGAAGACGCGCTGACCGCAGACGCCAAGCGACGGCTCGAGGCGATCCAGGATCTCAGTGAACTCGGCAGCGGCTTCCGGCTCGCGAACATGGACCTCGAGATTCGCGGCGCGGGCAACCTGCTCGGTGCCGAACAGAGCGGCTGCCTCGCGGCCGTCGGCTACGAGACCTACCTGTCGATGCTGGAAGAGACGATGGACGAGCTGCGCGGCAAGTCGCACCAGGTCGAGGTCGACCCGGAGATCCGTCTGCCCGTCACCGCGCGCCTGCCGGAAGCGTACGTGAGCGCGGTCAGCCAGCGCCTGGTGCTCTACAAGCGACTCGCGAGTTGCCGCGACGACGGCGAGATCGACCGCATTCGCGACGAATTGCTCGACCGCTACGGCTCGCTTCCCGACGAGGCCGAAAACCTGTTCGAGGTGATCCGCCTGAAATCGCGCGCGCGCCGGCTCGGCATCAGCGCGATCGACCTCTCGAACGGTGAAATCGTGCTCACCGCCGCGGACCAGAGCCAGGTCGATCCGCAGCGGCTGCTCGATCTGCTGCACCAGGCGGGTTCGGGGTTGCGCGTCGCGCCCGATCGCAAGATCTACGCGCGCGCGCCCAAAGGCGACACCGCGCAGCTGTTCGCGGCCGCGCGCAGCCTGCTCGCCAACCTCGGGGCGGCTTGAGCGCGCCGCCCCGTCGCAGCCAAGCTCAGGTGCGCTTCATCTCCGCGGGAACCACGGTGGTGCCGACGGCGCGACACACGAGAACCGGCTCCTTGAGCACGTCCGCGGCCGAGTCGTTCACGTCGGGTCGCACCGCGATGACCTTGTAGGCCTCGAATTCGCAGCGGCGCGACGTGTTGCCCACCTTCACGATGCGGCCCTTGGCCTCGATGAAATCCCCGCTGTAGACGGGGGCCAGGAATTCCACCTCGTGATAGGCGCGGAACAATCCCTCGTCGCCGTCCTGCTGAATCGCGAGGTCGGTGATCAGGTCGCCGAAGATTTCCAACATCTTGGCGCCGGGCACCAGGTTGCCGCCGTAGTGGGCGTCGCGGGCCGACATGCGAACGCGGATCAGTGCTTCCTTGGACATCAGTTCTCTCCTGTTTGAGCTTTGGCGGCTGCAAGTGCGTCCACGGCAACTGCGCGTCCACCGGTGATGATGATGGGGTTGGCTTCGATTTCGAGAATGCAATCGGACAGATCTTCGGCGAGCCAGCCGAATCGCTCCACGACGTCGGCGAGTTCCTTCAGCTCGCCGTCGGAGAGCTCGACGGACGCGCCCGCGGCGGCGCGGGCCGCGATCTCCAGCGCCTCACCGCGGCGCAGCGGAATCATGTTGAAGACCGATTCGCCCGACACGCCGCCGCCGCCACTGCGCACCGTCATCGCGGGGCCGTAGAGCGGGTCGACGGTGACGCCGATCAGAAATTCCGGGCCGGCCGCGAGCTGCTCCTGCACCAACAGCTGCGTGGCGTCGACGCCCATCTCGCGCGCGCGGTCCTGCACCTGCTGCGCGGCTTCCCGCACGGCCTCGGGCGTCTCGAGGCTCAGTTTCACCAGGCCCTCGCGCGCCTTGTGGGGCACCTCGGCGCAGACCAGCTTGACGACCACCCGGCAGTCGAGTTCGCGCGCGGCCGCGGCGGCCTGTTCGGGATTGCCGACGACGGCCTCGCGCGGCCGCTCGATGCCGTACGCGGTGAAGATCGCGGAGGCCTGCACCTCGTCGAGAATTCCCGGCGGAACCGCGACCTCGGGCCTGGCGCCGTGCCGCTCGGCGATCGGCGCGCGCTCGCGGGAGACTTCGTAGAGGCACGCGATCGCGGCCGCGGCCGAGGCGTGGCCCTGCAGGATCGCCACCCCGTACTCGGCGATCAATTCGGCGGTCCGCCCGGTGTAGGAGACGGGGGTCGCCAGCACCGAGATCACGGGCTTGCCGCTCTCGCGCTGCGCCACGCCGGCGTGGCGCAGGATCGTCGAGAGATCCGAATCGCCCGGGTGCGTTCGGCTCGGCGCGACGTCGATCGCGATCATGCCCACCTCGGGATCGGCCGCCAGCGTGTCGATCGCGTTGCAGTAGATGTCGCTGTCGAAGATCGCCTGGCCGGTCACGTCGAGCGGATTTCGCGGGTGGCTGAAGTCGGGCAGGATCTCGCTGAGTTTGCGCATCGTCTCCGCGCTGAATTTTTCGAGCGGGACCTTGGCGTCGTTGAGCGCGTCGGCGAACAGCGTGCAGTTGCCGCCGGACTGCATCGCGGCCGCGAGCTTGCCCGAGCAGGCCGGCGCGTTCTCCAACAGCAGCGCGGTCTCGAACAGCGCGATCGGATCGTAGACGACAACGGCGCCGAGCCGGCGCAGCGCGGCGTCGCGCAGCGTGGTGTCGCCGAGCAGTTCTCCGGTGTGCGCGATCACCGCGGCCTTCGCGGCCTCGCCCGAAACGCGCGGACAGCAGATCACGACGCGCTTGTTGGCGCGGTCCATCGCCTCGAGCCCCCTCACGAGACCCTCGATGTCGCGAATCGTCTCGATGTAGCAGGCCGCGACGGTCGTCT
>JAFDBP010000292.1 GCA_019313245.1 Deltaproteobacteria bacterium | reverse complement strand
GACTTCATCAACATGCTCGAGGTGCTGCACGGGATCGGTCTCGATTCGACCAAGCCGTTGAAGGTGGGCGACGTCGAAGTCTCGCCGCGAGATGTGGTGGCCGCGTGTCTGCCGGATCCGGCCGGCCTCGGCGACATCATGAAGGGCAAGACCAGCGCTGGCCTCTGGGTCACCGGCAAGGGCAAGGACGGCAAGCCGCGCGAGGTGTACCTCTACCACGTCGTCGACAACGAGGAGTGCATGGCTCGGGACGGCTCCCAGGCTGTGGTCTGGCAGACGGCCATCAATCCCGTCGTCGCGCTGGAACTCGTGGCAAACGGCGTGTGGTCGGGTACCGGCATCATGGAGCCCGAAGCCTTCGATCCGGTCCCGTTCCTGGATCTGCTCAAGGGCGATTACGAATCTCCGTGGGGGATCGACGAGCGCTAGAACGCGCCGCGCGACTGCGAAGCCCAAATCCTGCGTTCGCCTCGAAACTCCGCTATTGGAGTGTCTGAGGAGGATCTATGGGCGTCGAATCCGTAGCGATCTATTGGCATCCCGATGTGCTCAAGCACAACCCCGGCAAGGGCTGTTACGAATACGGCCCATCGCCGCTCATGTCTGTCGATGAGCCGCACCCCGAGACCCCCGAACGTCTGATCAACATGAAATCCATCCTCGAGAAGGGTCCGATCGCAGATCGCCTGACCTGGTGCGAGGGGCGGCACGCCAGTCGCGCAGAGATCGAGCGCTTTCATACGGCCGCCTATGTGGATTCGATCATCGAGGCCGAAAAGAACGGGCCGACGCGAATCGATGGCGGCGGCACGGTTGTCGACACCGGTTCGGTCGATGCGGCGTTCGCCGCCGCCGGGTCCGCACTCGCCGCGCTCGATGGGGTTCTGAGCGGCGAGCACCCTCGCGCCTATGCGATGGTTCGCCCGCCCGGCCATCACGCCTCGCGCGGTATGGGCGATGGGAATTGCATCTTCAACAATCTGTCGATCGCCGTTGAGACCGCGGCGGCGTCGGGCATCGAGCGCATTGCGGTTATCGACTGGGATGTGCATCACGGCAATGGAACGCAGAGCGGTTTTTACAACCGCTCCGATGTGCTGACGATCTCGATGCACATGCCATTGGGCTCGTGGAATGCCAACCACCCCGAATCGGGCGAAGTGGACGAAATCGGGCAGGGCGCCGGGGTCGGTTACAACCTGAACATTCCCCTGGCGTACGGAACCGGCGACGTCGCCTATCGCGCGGTGATGGAAGAGCTGGTGCGCCCGGCCATCGACGCGTTTGCGCCGCAGTTGATCGTGGCCGCCTGCGGCGAGGACGCCAACCAATACGACGGCAATGGGCGAAACCTGCTGAGCATGCGGGGCTTCTACGACCTCGGCCGCATCGCTCGCGAATTGGCCGATCAGCACGCCGATGGCAAATTGCTGCTGGTGCAGGAGGGCGGTTACGCGGTGACCTACAGCGCGTTCTGCCTCTACGCGGTCGTCGAGGGCGTTCTCGGTGTCGAAGATCCGATGCACGACGAGATCGCCTACGCTGCGAGCATCGAGCGGCCCGAGCACCCGATTTCCCTGATCCCCAAGATCCGCAAGCAGTGGAACGAACTGGTAGCCGGAGCGCGCTCCTAGCTGCCAGGCCATCTGGCCTCGCCGCCATCGAAGTCAGAGGACCGAACCTTGTCGATGGATTTCATCACGGTCGTTCGTGCGCTCACGATGGCGTGTCTGACGGGCTTGCTGCTGACGGTTGGGCTGCGGCTGACCGTCGATCAGGTCGTCGAGGCGATCAAGTCGTGCCGCTGGAGTCTGATCCTGTTCGTCAATTTCATCGGGATCCCGCTGTTGGTCGCGATGTTGATTCGCGTGTTCGATCTCGAGGCCGAGATCGCGGTCGGGATGATCCTGCTCGCTGCGGCGCCATTCGCACCGGTCGTTCCGGTATTCGTCAAATTGATCCGCGGCGATCTGGCGCTGGCTGCCGGCTTGACGTCTTCGATCTCCATCCTGTCGGCATTCGTCACGCCGCTGGTGATCCTGTTTGCACTTCGAATCGTCCCCGGCGCAGGCGCTCTGAGTTTCGATGTGTTGGAGATCCTCGGCATCTTGATGGCGACAATCACGGTTCCAATGCTGATCGGGATGGCGATTCATCATCTCGCACCGGACTTGACTCGGCGCATCCTTCGCCCAATCGAAGTGTTTTCCGAAGCCACGGGGGCGCTTTCGCTCATCGTCGTCACGGTTGGCGAATTCGAGTCCATCCTGGCGATTGGCTGGGTGCCGCTTCTGGCCATGTCGATCGGAAGTGAGGTTTCGCTGGCGCTGGGATATTGGTTGGGGGCCGGAGAGCGCCGGGGGCGTCGGGTCGTCGCCTTTGGCACCAGTAATCGCAACATCGCGCTGGCGCTACTGCTGGCGGTGCAGAATTACGCGGGAACGAATGTGGTCTCCGCTGTCGTGGCCAATGGGTTTCTGCTGATCCTGTTTGGCCTGCTTCACGTTGCGTTCTGGCGGTTCATTCGAGCCGAGCGCGACAGCGCGCCTGCAATTCCCGGCTTTGGAGCGGGCTGATTAGCGCGCGCGTTGGGTCAGGACCATTCGGCCAATGTCCGTCAGCACGTCCCAGACCGCCCCGGGAAACTTGTGCATCTGCACGAGCACCGCTTCGAACGACTCGAGGAACCACTGCACGTCGGATTCATCGATGACGAACGGCGGGAGGAGTTTGACGACGTCGATATCGTTTCCGGCGACCTGGGTGAGGATGTGGTGTTCGTCCAAAAGCGGAATGATGGCGGCCTGGGGGAAGAGGCTCTTGTCGAGCTTGTGGATGACTTTCCAGGCGGTCTTGAGGCGTAGCGAGCTGGGCGGGCCGAATTCGATGCCGATCATGAGCCCTCGCCAACGCACCTCTTTGAGGAATTCGAATCGGGGAATCAGCTTTTCGAGCCCCTCGCCCAATTGATTGCCGAAGGTCTCGGCGCGCTGGATCAGGTGCTGGCGATCGAGGATGTCGAGTGTGGCCAGGCCGGCCACCATGGCGAGGCTGCCCTCACTGAAAGTCGAGCTGTGAACCACCGAGCGCTGCATGCTCGAGAAGACTTTTTCGTGGATCCACTTCTTGCAGAGCACCGCGCCCACTGGCACGTAGCCACCGGAAAGGGTCTTCGACAGTACCACGATGTCGGCATCGACCTCGCCCTCGTGTTCGATCGCCAGGAAGCGTCCGGTCCGGCCCATGCCCGCCTGCACTTCGTCGTCGATGAACAACGCGCCGTGCTCGTGACAGAGTCGGGCTGCCTCGCGCAGGTAGCCGCTCGAAGGGATGTTGACGCCCTTGCCCTGGATCGGTTCGGCGACCAGCGCAGCGATGTCACCCTGACGGAGCGCCTGCTCGAGCGCTTCCAGATCGTCGTAGGGGATCTTGCGGCAATCGGTTAGGAAGGGTTCGAATCCGTGGCGAAAATTCTCGTCGCCATTGAGCGAGAGCGATCCGTAGGTCAAACCGTGAAACGCCTTCGAGCAGTAGAGAATGCCCGGTCGCCCCGTTGCGCACCGAGCGTATTTGATGGCGGTTTCGATGCCCTCGCTCCCCGAGTTGGTGAAGAAGACGAAATCGAGCGGGTGCGGCATTCGCTTCTTGAGTTCTTCCGCCAGCAGGCCGGAGAGCAGCGGTGCATCGAGTTTCACCAGGCTCGGATAACGGGTATCGAGGAATTCCTTCAATACCCGGGAAACCTCCGGATGATTTCGCCCCAGGCCAAATACGCCGTATCCGGACAGCATGTCGAGATATTGGGTGCCCGCGACGTCCCAGAGATAGGCGCCTTCGGCGCGCACATAGCACCGGTCGAAGCCGATGGTCTTGAGCGCCCGGGCCGCTACGGGGTTGATGTGGGCGGCCTGGCGTTCGTAATTCTCGCCTACGTGGGCATCGAGCAGTTTGCGTATGCTGAGTCGATCGCTTTCGTTTTTCACGTTGTCAGATGTCATCGCGCGAGCGAGTAATGATCGAGTAGGGGGTCCAGTTCCCGCTGGATCCATTCCTCGCTGAGGCCAAATTCTTCGAGACTGAAATGGTGTGCGCTCTTGAACGATTGCTGCATTTCGGTCGCAGTGTCTAGTTGGTTCTGAAATTCGTCGCTCAAGTTCCATCCAAAGTGTTTGTAAAGCGTTTCCAGCGCCTGGCGCGGGTTTCGCGTCAGGTCGCGATAGTCGATGCAATAGTATTGCCCCGCATCTATCTTCGATCCAAATTCGAACAGGTGTCGATACCAGCGAACCGCCAGGTAGGCGTAGGATTTCGACACAGGTGAATCCTTTGCAATTTCGGGGGAGTGAGCGCGCCAGACAGGGTAGAACACGCTGACATGGGAGGCGACCGACTGGTAGGGGTGTCGGATGATGGTGACGAACCGGGCGTCGGGAAACTCTTCCCGCAGGGATTCGACCGCGCCGGAGCTCTGTGTGGCCTTGGAGAGCAGGGTTTTGTCGGGGGCGTTGGCGTAGAGATGCCGCTGAAGGCAGCTCCGGTAGTAGCGCATCAACTTGCGGCGATCTTCGCCCGGTAGGTCATCCGGGAAACCCGCTTCCCAGAGTTCGTCCACGTGCGGAAACAACAGGTAGATGGCTTCGCTGACGAAGCTGTATAGGAAGAGCCCGTCGTCTTCTTCCGGCTCGTTGAACTGCAGCTTGTGCATGTCGTCCCAGCCGCCGAAAAAAGTCTTTTCGATCCAACCCGTGAACTTCGAAAACACTTGCCCGGTGTGTCGATCCAGCCACGCGATTCCGTCGAAGAAGCGCTGGTAGGTCACCGCGGGGAAGATCGTCTGGTAGAGCTTCACGTGCACGAATCGATCGTCGTCCAGACTCATCAGTTTCTGAGTCAAGGTCGTCCCGCTTCGCGGCGGGGCGACGATGAATACGGGCTTGGTGATCGGTTGCTTGCGAAAGCCGGGGAAGAACACGTGGTCGAGTGCGCGGCCGAAAACGACCAGCAGCCACATCACCCAGAAGAGCGAGGTAAAAAACAGCACATAGGCCCAGCGCCGAACGCTGAACCGCGTTTTGAAAAGTGAAAGGTACAGAGCTCGACGGAATAGTTTGAGATTAATGTACATGGCGAGTCTTTAGTCCGAGTTTCGAACTCCGGTTTTTCGGCCAACGATCTGCTGTTGGGGCACGGTGCCTTCAATTGTGAAATTTGTCAGCGCGCCCGGCAATGGGGCGAGCGGCGCTCCCTCATCGCGGTGCGGGGGTTGCGATTGCGCTGGCGAGCAGTGACGGATCGACGTTTCCACCGCTGAGCAGTACGCCCCAGTGCGGGCCTTCCGTGCCGGGTGCCGGGTTGACAGCTTTTTCGGCTTCGCGTAGCGCAACGGCCAGCGAGGCCGCCCCCGAGGGTTCGAGTACCAGCTGCAGTTGAATCAGCGCCCAACCCATGGCGGCCAGCAACTCCCGATCCGTCACTGTCTCGATGCGCGCCACGTGCTTTTGGAGTATCGGAAAGGTCAGTGCGCCCGGCCGGCGCACGCGCAGGCCATCTGCAAGCGTGCGCGGGGGCGGCACCGCCACCCTTTCGCCGGCGGCCAGGCTGCGGCGGGTATCATCGCCATTCTCGGGCTCGATGCCGACGATCTCGGCATCTGGACAAAGTGCGGCGATGACTGTCGCGCAGCCGGCCATCAACCCCCCGCCGCTCACCGGTGCGTAGAAGCGCTGTAACGGCCCGGCCTCCTCCACCAATTCGAGCGCCGCCGTGCCCTGTCCCGCTGCGATCAGCAAATGGTCGAAGGGCGGCACCGGTACCAGTCCGCGCTCTTGCGCTAGTTCCTCAGCGCGTTGGGCGCGCTCGTCGCTGTCGGGTCCAACGATGATGACTTCGGCGCCGAGCGCCTCGGTGCAGGCGCGTTTAACGGCGGGTGCGTCATTGGGCATCACGATCACGGCGGTTATGCCGAGCTCGCGCGCCGCCCAGGCCACGGCCTGCGCGTGGTTTCCCGAGCTGTGGGCCACCACACCTGGCGTGTCGAGAGGAAGCGCAGTCATCAGGCTGAAGGCCCCGCGCAGTTTGAACGCCCCTGTAGGTTGCAGCGACTCCGCCTTGCACAGCAATTCGGCAGCGCCGACAGCGCGCCGCAGTACCGGAGTGCGTTGGATGCGCCCCTCGATGCGCGCAGCGGCAGCGCGCACATCGGCGAGCGTCAAGGTGCCGGGCACCGCAACGGGAGGCATCGCGCAATTGTAATCCCGGATGAATCGCTTTGCTCGCCGGGTCCTGGACTTGTCCATCAGCTCTGGAGTGGAGGTTGAGTGCGTTGGCGCGATCTAGTCAGGTGCTCTCGGGTCGTCTATTGATACGCGCCCATCTCGGGCGGTTCTGCCTGCATGCGGATGATCCGAACCCCGTGCCCCAGGACGCTCTGTCGAAATGGCCGCGCACCGATTTCGATCACGTGTGGGAAGCTGCGGATCAGCCGTTCGGCGATGATGCCGTTTACGTTGAGTGGCCGCAGATAGAGCAGGTAGATCGCGTTGTCGGAACCGAGGTTTTCTTCGGCAAACTCGGCGAGATCATCTGCCTCCGCGTAGAGGCGCCCGGGATTCAGCATCAGCGCCCGATAGTTGAGATAGCCGGGGTGGTCTTCTACAGATTGGGGAAATGGCAAAACGGTAACGGGAGTCGCCCAGCGATCGAAATAGTAAGCGGTTTCGGCCCAGGTCAAACCGGTCGTGATTACGATGTCACCTGGATTCAGGTTGGCTTGAAGTTCCCACAGGTAGTTTCGGCTTTGATTCTTCCCCGGATAGTCGTGATAGATCTGAAGAATCGTGAGTGAGCCGACCATCCCGACGACGAGTACGACGCCCCCGAGGAAGCGGGGCTTCAGGCTGTCGATTCCGAGCGACAGGAGCAGGATGAACAAGGGGAGGTACGCCTGATCGGTGCGGCCCGGAATGTGTGCGGGCTGGTAGAGGGCCGAGTAGCCCAGGCTCAGAACGAACGCGACGAAGAAGGTAACCGCGACGAAGCGCGCGCCGGTGGATCGGCGCCATTGAAACAACCCAAAGCACATCAGCAGCAGGGCGCCACTGCGCAGGAAGGGCGCAGTCGATAGGGGGCTCTGGATCGCCAGGTAGGCGGGGAAGTCGCCGAGCGCAAAGGTGCCGATCGAAGTCATGAAGTGGCCGACGAGGCTTTTCGCGTTCCAGTAGCGGATGAACCACGCGAGGACGTCGCCCTGCTCGTGGGCCTGCTGGACTGCGACCATCAGCGATGGCAAGTAACACAGGGCGGCCAGCGACTGCGCGGCGAGCCATCGCATCCGCAACTTTCGATCCTCGCAAAAAGACAGGAAGGCAACATTTACGCCGATCACGAACCAGGCGGCGATGTTGTGGGTCAAGAGCATCAACAGGCTCAACAATGCGGCGAGCAACAGCGCCAGCCGGGTTCCTCGGGTGAGGTATTCCAGACCTGAGAAGACCAGGGCGACCCCCAATAGAGCCAGGAGGGAATACATTCGCGCTTCCTGCGCGTAGTAGATGTGCATGGGGGTGAAGGCGAGCGCCATAGTCACGACCGACGCGATCCGCAGCGAAAAATGCCGATAGGCGAGCCACCCGGTCAGCGCGACACAACCGACCGAGAAGACCACGGAGAGAGCTCTCACGGCGGCCTCGCTGTAGCCAAACAGCTGGATCCAGGGCGCCAGACTGAGGTAGTAGAGCGGCGGCGTGGCTTCGCGCTTCAGCTTCTCGAGCATCTCCAGGACGGGGAGCCGAGCCGCGAGAACGCTGTTGGCCTCGTCCAGCCAAAGCCCTTTGGAAGAGATCTCCGTGGTACGGAGCAAGATCGCGATGACGCCCACGCCCAGGAAGAACACATAGGTCCACAGCGCGTTCTTGTCTGAGGGCGTCAGTTCGGGATCGGCTTCGGGCATCGTCACTTCCGCGGGAGGCGGAGGCAAGATACACGATCGATCTGCCGGTGGTTGCCTCGGATTGAGGGTCGATTGACGGCGCTGGTGCCCTGCGCCGAATGGCGCTGGCGAAAGACCGCCGAAAGTGCTCGATCGAAGAGGTGCCGCTGGGAATCCGGGGCAATTCGCTGGAATTCAGCGCGCGATGTCGTGGAGAGAAATCCGGTAGCGCAGTGTGCTCCGCGGGACGCCGAGTTTGCGAGCGAGGCGCGCGATATTGCCACCGGCGGCCGCGAGTTCGGTCTCCAGGAAACGCTTCTCTTCTGCCGCGTCTGATCGTGGAAACGCGCGAATCCGGGAGTCGACCCGAGTTGGAGCGCTCGCCGGTCTACCAATCAGCCTGTTCGGTAACGAAACATCAAGTAGGCCCGCATGGTATTGAACGAGAAATCGTTCGAGCACATTCATGAGTTCGCGGACATTTCCCGGCCATTCGTGCCGAACAAGCTCGCTCATCAATGCTTTGGGTACGGCTGGTACACCGATCCTCAACCGGTCCGCAAGCCGCTGTAGCAGTGTTCGGACCAGGATCGCAAGGTCTTCCGGTCGATCGCGGAGCGGTGGCATTTTGATGCGAATCACATTGAGTCGAAAGAAGAGGTCTTGCCGAAAGCGCCCAGCACTCACTTCGGTCTCCAGGTCTCGGTTCGTCGCCGCAACGATTCGAGCCGACATCACGCGGGGCTGATTACTGCCCACCTTCTCGTAAACCTGATCCTGAAGAACGCGAAGCAGTTTCGCCTGCAATGCGAGACTCAATTCACCAATTTCGTCCAGGAAGAGAGTTCCACCGGCTGCAGCTTCGAAGCGCCCCGCGCGCGAAGCGAATGCACCCGTGAAGGCGCCGCGCTCGTGCCCGAAGAGTTCACTTTCGATGAGTGACCCGGTCAATCCCGAACAGTCCGCATGAACAAACGCGCGATGCCTCCGCGGCGAGCGGTCGTGAAGCAGGCGAGCAGCAAGCCCCTTACCGGTTCCGGTTTCGCCGGTGACGAGGACGGTCGAGTCCAGTGCCGAAACCGCAAAGATCTCTCGGCGAGCGCGATCCATCGCCGGACTTTCGCCGATCAGCCGCTGATCTAACGCCTTGGGTACGGAACGCTTTGCGCGAACAGCCGCTCGTGCGAGCACTTCTTCGGGAGCCGCGGGAATACGAATCACGTCGCGGACTCCGGCTTCGATGATCCGGGCCGTCTCGGAAATGCTGATCTCAGGTGAGAGGATCACCAGAGGCATCGAGCGAGCCTCCCTCACCAGATCGCAAGCGTAGTCCACGATACCTTCGCTTCGAGGGGCCTGATAAACACAGAGAATCGTTTCCCCCGAATACCCCGAGATGGTTTGCGGATCGCACGCGGTTACCTCGACACCCTGGTCATCGGCCCAATTTGCGAACGCCTCGCAATAGTGGTTGCTGACATCGATCAACAGAAGACGAGGGGGCGTTTTCATGCGTGAGCTCTCGAATGGGGTTTTCGCTGCCATTTTCCACTGGAAGTGTCACCCGATGCCTGCAAAGCAAAGTGGTGTCGGTGTGCAACAGCCGACTTCGTAAGAGCAATGAACGTGCCAACCCCGGCGTGTCGACATCCAATCCGGAGCGCCCCCGGCGCCCTGAGCGCAGAATTCACTGATGCCAAAAGTTGTGCAAAAACGGTCGCCTACGCGAGATGGGCGTACGCTCAACCCAACTCGATCAGCACCACTGCGAGCGCCAGTGTCGCGCTCCCGAGCGCCGCGCCGATCCGCGACATCGGCGACAGAATTGCGTCAATCGTTGTCGTCTCAAGCTGAAAGATTTCAGCTTGAGGAGTGCGGCGCTGAAACCCGCGTTATCGCGGCCAGCTAAACACGGCTAAAACTGCTTTGCGAACTCCGCGATCTGGAGGTTCAAGCGCACCATCCCAAGTCGCTGCGCCGTCTCCTGTGCGTGGGACACAAGTTCGCGAATCTGACCCCTATCGGCTGAATCACGCCGCTGTGCGAGCATTCGCCCGTAGTCAAATTGCGATCGAGCCACCCACGGCTCTCCGCCAGTCTTGCGATTTTGGGCGATCGCAAGCTCAAAATGCTCAGCTGCCTCATCGAATCGACCCATAAGACACGCAAGATTCCCAAGTTCTCTAGCACGGGATCCAAACGACATGACACCGTAACCCACGATCGTAAAATGTTCTCTCCCGGGAAG
>JAFDBP010000291.1 GCA_019313245.1 Deltaproteobacteria bacterium | reverse complement strand
CCCCCCGGAAGCCGCGGCGGCCCCGGAAGGCGACCCGAGCGCCGGGCCGGCCATTGCGGCCCCTGCGGACGAGCGCGAAAAAAGCGCCCCGGCCCCCGCTGCGACCTCCGAGGTGCTTGACTTGGAACAGGAAACCCCGATACTGCCACCTCCCGCGAAAGTGGAGGAGTCGTGATGTACGCCGTCGTTCGGACGGGAGGGAAACAGCTTCGGGTCGAGCCCGGGGCAGCCGTCCGCGTCGAGAAGCTCGAGGGATCCGTTGGCGATCAGATCGAACTCGCCGAGGTCCTGTTGGTCGGCGCCGATGACGGCGCGAAAATCGGAACGCCGCTCGTGGCTGGCGCAAAGGTGACGGGAACCATCACCGCCCAGGGCCGTGGACCGAAGATCACGATCTTCAAGATGAAGCGACGCAAGGGCTATCGCCACAAGGCGGGGCACCGTCAGTCGTACACCGAAATTCGAGTGGACAAGATCGAGGCCTGATCGATGGCGCATAAAAAGGGACAGGGCAGTTCGCGCAACGGTCGCGACAGTCAGGGGCAGCGGCGCGGAGTCAAGGTATTCGCGGGCCAGAGCGTGACTGCGGGATCGATTCTCGTGCGCCAGCTCGGCACCAAGATTCATCCGGGGCGCAACGTGGGCCTCGGTCGCGATTACACGCTCTTCGCACTCTGCGACGGCGTGGTCGAGTATGGCAAGTCGCGCGGGCGCGTCATCGCGCAGGTCGAAGCGAACAACTAGCGCGCTCGCTCACCTGCGGCGCCGATCCGGCGGCGTGCGGTCACACATCCATGAATCCCGAAGAATCGTTCATCGACGAAGCGACGATTTCCGTTCGCGCCGGCGACGGTGGCGACGGTTGCGTGAGCATGCGGCGCGAGAAGTTCGTGCCGCGCGGCGGCCCCAACGGCGGCGATGGCGGGCGCGGTGGCAACGTCGTGATCACGGCGGACCGCAATCTGTCGACGCTCCAAGACCAGCGCATGCGCCGAAAGATCTGCGCCGAATCGGGCCAGAAGGGCGACATCTCGAATCGAACGGGGCGCAACGGTCGCGATACAGAAATTCGCGTACCGATCGGAACGATCGTCTACGACCTCGATCCCGCAGCCGAGAGCGAAATCCTCGCCGACCTGTCCGAAGATGGAGCGAGCATCCTGGTCGCCCGCGCGGGGCGCGGCGGGCGGGGCAACGCCTATTTCGCGCACGCGACCCGGCAGACTCCGGACTTCGCAGAGCCGGGGCAGCCCGGTCAAGCCCGCAACCTGCGGCTCTCGCTGAAGTTGCTCGCGGACATCGGCCTGGTGGGTTTCCCGAATGCGGGCAAGTCCACGCTGATCTCTCGCATCTCGAAAGCTCGGCCGCGCGTCGCCTCGTATCCGTTCACGACGCTGACGCCCTCGCTCGGCGTCGTCGAGATCGGAGATCGCCGCATCGTCGCGGCCGACATCCCCGGGCTGATCGAGGGCGCGAGCGAGGGGGTGGGGCTCGGGCATCGATTTCTGCGCCATATCGAAAGAACCCGCGTGATCGTGCATCTTCTGGATGCGAGCAGCATCGCTCTCGAGTCCGCAGACCTGGTGAAGCGCTACGAGACGATCCGGCGGGAACTCGGTTCCTACCGTTCCGACCTCCTCGAACGCCGGGAGTTGGTGGTGCTGAGCAAGGTCGATCTGATCCGGGACCCCAGGGACCTCGACGCCGTCGAAGCAGAGTTCTCGCAGCGGGGCCTGCGCGTGTTGCGGCTTTCGTCCGCAACCGGAGCCGGGGTGGAAGCCCTGCTCCACGCGATGGTCCAAACTCTGGATCTGGCCCTTGCGGATGAAGCCGCAGCGGTGGCGGAGGACAAATCTTGAGCCAAGCCCAGTCGAGTGTGAGGCCCGCCGCCTCCCAGGCGCGTCGGATCGTCGTCAAGATCGGGAGCAGCGTACTCACCCGGGATGGCGAACTGGAATCGCGGGTCTTCGGAGACATTTCTCGTCAGGTCGCCGAACTCTTCGACGCGGGTCGCGAGGTCGTGATCGTCTCGTCGGGCGCCATCGCGATCGGCGCGCGAGAACTCGGCTGGAGCGAGGGCGGGCGTTCGATTCGCGAGAAGCAGGCCGCGGCCGCCGTCGGTCAGATCGGATTGATCGAACAATATCGTCGGCGTTTCGTACGTCGCGGGCGCAAGGTCGCGCAGGTTCTCGTCACCCGCAGCGGGCTCGCCGACCACGAGCGCTTCATCAATGCGCGCCACACGCTGCTCGAGTTGTTGCGGATCGGCGTCGTTCCGATCGTGAACGAAAACGACACGGTGGCGACCGAGGAGATTCGCTTCGGCGACAACGACAACCTCTCGGCGACAGTCGCCAACCTGATCGGCGCCGACCTGCTCGTGATCCTCACCGACGTCGAGGGCCTCTACCAGACCCCCCCGCGCGACGCTGCGAAGCCGAAGCTCTTCGACGTCGTCGAACGCGTCACGCCCGAGATCGAAAGAGCGGCGGGGGGATCGACGAGTGCGTTCGGGCGCGGCGGAATGACGACCAAGCTCGAAGCCGCGCAGGCCGCCGCCCGCTGCGGTGCGACGACGGTGCTCTGCAACGGCCGCAGGCGCGACGTGCTGCTGCGAGTTGCGGCGGGCGATCCGGTGGGAACGATCTTCACGACCGGCAACCGGCTCGCGAGTCGCAAGCACTGGCTCGCTTTTACCACCCGAACCCACGGAGAATTGGTGCTCGACGACGGCGCCGTGCGAGCGATCGAGCACGGCGGCAAGAGCCTGCTGCCCGCCGGCATCGTCGAGGTGCGCGGGAAATTTCGCGTCGGGGATCCGGTCGTGTGCGTCGATTCGAGCGGGCGCTCCATCGCTCGCGGCCTGGCCGCGTATGCGTTCGACGCCGTAGAGCGCATCGCGAGGCGCTCAACGCGCGAGATCGTTCAGATGCTAGGATACTCGAATGGCGATGAAGTCATCCATCGCGACGACCTCGTCCTGCTCGAGGATCCCTCCGAGTAACTCTTCTCGAGGACGCCGTACATGAGCCCGGAAAACCTGGAAGAACAGGTAATCGACATCGCGCGCAAAGCGCGCAGCGCTTCGGAGCGCGTCGCGGAACTCTCGACCCGCGAGAAGAACGCCTGGCTGATGCGCTGCGCGGATCGTCTGGAAGACGCCAAAGCGACGATCCTCGCCGCCAACGCCGCCGATCTCGAGCGCGCTGCGGGTTCCGGAATCTCGGGCCCGATGCTCAAGCGCCTCGAACTCTCCGAGGGCAAATGGCGCGACATGATCGCGGGCCTGCGCGATGTGGCGGCCCTGCCCGATCCCGTCGGCAAGGTCGAATCGACCGCAGTCAGGCCGAACGGACTGCAGGTTGGCCGCATGCGGATTCCCCTCGGCGTGATCGGAATCATCTACGAAAGCCGGCCCAACGTGACCGTCGATGCGGCGGCGCTCTGCGTCAAGGCGGGCAACGCGGTGATCCTGCGCGGCGGCTCCGAGGCGATAGAGGCAAACCGAGCGCTGGCCGTCGAGTTGCGCGCGGCGGCCGCCGAAACCGGCGTGCCCGAGGATGCGGTCGCGGTGATTCCCGTGACGGACCGAGCTGCGATCGACACGATGCTCGGCCTCGATCAATACATCGATCTCATCATTCCGCGCGGCGGGCCCGAGTTGATCCGCCTGGTGACCGAAAAGTCGCGCATTCCCGTCGTGAGCCACGATGCGGGCGTGTGCCACATCTTCGTCGACGCCAGCGCAGATCCGGAGATGGCGACTCGGGTGGTGGTCGATTCGAAGATTTCGCAGATGGAAGTGTGCAACGGCCTCGAGACCCTGCTCGTTCACCGCGATGCCGCGACGACCGCGATGCCGCGCATCCTCAAAGCTCTGCACGAACAGGGTGTCGAGATTCGGGGCTGCGCGAAGACCTGCGAGATCTTTGGCGATGCCGTTGCCGCGAGCGAGAGCGACTGGGCGCAGGAATATCTGGCGCCGATCCTCGCTGTGCGCGTCGTCGACGACATCGACGCCGCGATCGAACACATCCGGCGCTACGGATCGAATCACACCGAAGTCATCGTCACCCGCGATTACGGCAGCTCGCAGGAATTCCTGCGCCGAGTCAGCTCATCGACGGTTGGCGTCAACTGTTCGACGGCTTTTGCAGATGGTTTCCGGTTGGGGCTCGGCGCGGAGATCGGCATCTCGACCTCGAAGATCCACGCCTATGGGCCGATGGGACTCGAGGGATTGACGACGCTGAAGTTCGTCTTGCGCGGAGATGGTCAGCTTCGAGAATGATCGCGACCCAAGCCCGTATCGGAATTCTCGGCGGAACCTTCAACCCGATCCACATCGCCCATCTCCGCGCTGCCGAAGAAGTCATCGCTGCGCTCGACCTCGAGCGCGTGATCTTCGTGCCGTCCGCCGATCCACCCCACAAGGTCGACGTTCCGGGCGATCGGATCGCATCCGCGCAGTTGCGGCTCGAGTGGATTCGCCTGGCGATTCGCGACAATCCCCGCTTCGAAGTGGATACATTGGAAATCGAACGCGGCGGTTCGTCGTATTCGGTGGATACGCTTCGAACGATCGGAGAGCGGATCGCGCCGGAAAAGCCCGTATTCATCATCGGGCAGGACGCCTTCGTCGAGATCGACTCCTGGCGAGAACCGGAGGCCCTGTTCGCGCTGGCACATTTCGCGGTCATCACCCGACCTCCGCTGGCGCTGGCTTCGCTCACCGACTGGCTGCCCCGCTGCATTCGAGACGCCGTCGAGACGGATCCGGGCGGATTTACCGCGCGACATCGCGAGGCGGACACGTGGATTCGGCGGATCGACATACCCGCACTCGAGATTTCTTCGTCGGACATCCGCACTCGGCTTCGCGATGACCGGTCGGTGCGCTACCTGCTTCCGGCAGCCGTGGAAGAGGCGATCGAGAAGAGCGGCGCCTATCGCGACGTCGAAGGAGCGCGCCGCACATGAGTGATCTGGATCGAATTGCCAAGGCGACTTTGATCGCCGAAGCGGCGCGCGAGCGAAAGGCCCAGGACCTGGTCGGCCTCGACGTG
>JAFDBP010000290.1 GCA_019313245.1 Deltaproteobacteria bacterium | reverse complement strand
TCCTCGGAAAATCCGCGTTCGATCATCTCCTCGTATTCTTCGCGCAGCCGTTCGATATCGGGGGGCGTTCTCCCCGCGACGAGCGCCCCGCCCTTGGCGTAATCGCAGTCGATCCCGGCGGCTGCCGAGGCTCGGCCGACCTCGTCGACGGCGTCGAACATCGCGCGCTGCAGCGCCAACGCGCCCGCTCGCTTGCTCGGATCGGAATACAACGCATCGATTCCGGAAAAATAATACGCGCACCAACCGCCGTTGCGGCCCGAAGCGCCAAAGCCCGCAACCTCGGCCTCGACGATTGCGATGCGGCAACCGGGTTCTCGTCTGTTGAGGTAGTAGGCGGTCCAGAGACCGGTATAGCCCGCACCGACGATGGCGACGTCGAATTGGTTGTCGCCGTCGAGCGGCGCGCGCGGAACAACGGGTTCGTCGAGGTCCGAGAACCAGAAACTTGGGGATCGAAAGTTCTCAGCAGACATCAGCGCAGAGCCTAACGTTCCGGTGAGGGGCGTGCCGCTACCTCAACCGAGTTTTTCGTCGAACAGATCCTCGTTGAAGCCGACCAGCACCGTCTTGCCGCGCCGGATCGTCGGCGCCCGCAGATTGCCGGTTGGACCCAGCATGGCATCCAGCAGCTCTTTGCCCGCGCTGCCCGCGGGCTTGAAGGCGCTGACCTTCTTGCCCTTCGCGACGAAAACTGCAGAGGCCCGCTTGGCGATTTCGGCAGCGTCTTTTCGCCCCAGTTTGAGGCTGGCCGGCACGACTTCCTTTGCGGTGATTCCATTTGCGTCCAGAAACTTGGACGCTCGGGTACAAGACGTTCAACCCTTGCGGGTGTAGAACCAGTCGACACTTCCAGCCATGACCTTGGGCCGCTCCTGTTCGAGGTGTGCGTTCGATGGCGCGCAATCGATTCTCCGCCCCGGACGGCGAGCCTGTCAAGCCCCTGCCACACACCCGCGGGCGCGCGACGCCGGATCGGTGGCGAATCCACGATGTTACCGCCGGATTCTCGATGGCGGGATACGCCGCGGCAAAAAACTGGCATACTCTCCCCCGCAGATCGGGTGACCGGCGTACACGAGCCGGCACCGACGGCTTGCCCGGGGAGGTGCCCATGAGATCAAAACGAGCGATTGGATTGGCTTTTTGGGTGATGGTCGCGGCACTCGCACTGACGCCACCAGCGGCTGGGGCCGAAGTGATCGACACCCCGCTCAGAAAGGATTTCCCGAATCCGAGCGACAACCCCGCGCTCCAGCAGTGGAGAGAGGGACGAACCTGGCGCTACAGCACGGAATATCTCTTCGGGACGACGCGCGGACTCGGGGATTACAACATTCCCGTCTTCTGCGAGCGCGCGGCGTGGATCGTGACCGTTCCGTTCGACATCGCAAACCTCCCCTTCGCGGCCCTGGCCGGTTTGTTTGGCGACTGACGCGCCTCGCGCGAATTCGCGCGGCTGCGTCCGCGACCCGATCCCATCGGTTGAATACGAGAGGAGTTTCCGGATGAACCGCTTCCGCCGATCCTTCGTCGCCTGGCTGACTCTGATCGCGGCGGGTTGGCCGCTGCTGGCGGGGGCGTATCCGCTGGACGGTTACGAAAAGACCGGAATCGGCCGACTGGAGGCCCAGCGACTGATCCAGATCGGCGAAATGCCCGGCAAGAAGCGCCCGTCCGGCGAACTCCTGCCCCTCGAGATGGTGAACCTTCGCCTGCTCGAACATCGAGAGATGGAACTTCCGACGCCGGATCCGAAGTTGACCGCGCGCTTGAAGAAACTGCTCGGGCCCGAAGCGGATCGCTACGGCATGGCACTGCTCGACCTGTCGGACCTCGAGAACCCGCGCTACGCGGAGCTGAACGGCCATCAGCACCAGAACCCCGGCAGCGTGGGCAAGATCCTGGTCGCTCTCGCAATCTTCCAGGCCCTGGCCGACATCTACCCGGACGACATCGCGGCGCGCGAAAACATCCTGCGCACCAGCATGATCACCGCCGACATCTTCAGCGTCAGTGATCACCACAGCGTCCCCTTCTGGAACCCGGAAACCCGCAGCGTCTCGAAGCGCCCGATCCAGCAGGGCGACACCGCGTCGCTCTGGACCTACCTCGACTGGATGATGTCGCCGAGTTCGAACTCGGCGGCGGCGATGAACGAGAAGACCCTGATCTCGATCACCCACTTCGGCAAGCGCTATCCGGTTTCGCCCGAGGAAGAGCAGAAATTCTTCGACGAGACGCCCAAGAAGCAGCTGAGCGAGATCTTCCTCGAGGCGATCCAGGACCCGATCAGCCGCAACGGGATGAATATCGAAGAACTTCGCCAGGGCAGTTTCTTCACCCACCAGGGCAAGAAGCAGATTCCGGGCACGAGCAGCTACGCGACCCCGCGCGAACTCGCCAACTTCATGCTCAAGCTCGAACAGGGCAAGCTGGTCGACGAGTGGTCGAGCCTCGAAATCAAGCGGCTGCTGTACATCACCGAGCGCCGCATCCGCTACGGATCGTCCGGCGCGTTGTGGCCGTCCGCGGTCTACTTCAAATCCGGCTCGCTCTACAGCTGCGCGCCCGAAGAGGGCTTCGTGTGCAAGAAGTACCACGGCAACAAGCGCAACTACATGAACTCGGTGGCGATCATCGAAACGCCCGCCGGGCAGGACCGCCTCTTCTACGCCGTCGCCGTGTTGTCGAATGTGCTGCGCAAGAACTCCGCCCAGGACCACCGCGATCTCGCGCGGGCCGTCCACAGCATGCTGCTGAACGACCATCCCCAGAAGCCGATTCCGCCCGGCGAACGGGCTCCCGAGGCGTCCTACGGGGTCGGTTTCATCGGTTACGAGGAAGAGCGCCGAGAAAATCTGCTGAAGTTCGAAATCCAGGAGGCGCTGGTCGCGCTGGGCTACGAGATCGGCGAGATCGACGGCATCATCGGCAGCGGCACCCGCGGAGCCATCCGCAGCTTCCAGAAGGCTCAGGGTGATCCGGCCAACGGCCAACCATCGGACGCACTGCTCGAAAAAATGCGCAAGGTCGCGGAGAGCCGGGGGTTGAGTCGGCCGGCTCCCGAACCTTGACGCCGCCTCGATGACCCCAACCCCACAGCCCCCCTCGAGGGCCATGCCGGCCGCCGAACCCGGACGCGAATCGAACGACCCGCGATCCAGCAGCTGCGCAATCTTCCGCCGCTGCTGCGATCCTCATAGGGGTTAAGCCCCAACGCCGCTCTTCCGATTTGGTTGATCGGGAGGTCCCCATGTCGGGCATCACGATTCTCGTCATCGACGACGATGCGAGCATCCATACGGCCGTAGAGCGACGCCTCCGCGGTGTCGTGGACGAGGTGCTGAAGGCGGATTCGCCCACCAAGGGCCTTCAATTCGCCATCCGCGAGCGGCCCGACGTCATCCTGCTCGACGTCAACATGCCGCAGATCGACGGCTTCAAGGTGTGCCGGCACCTCCAGGAAAACCCCACCACCCACGACATCCCGATCCTGTTTCTCACCGCGGACGACAAACCCGAAAACCTCGCCAAGGCGCTCGACGCCGGCGCTTCGGACTACATCTCGAAACCCTTCAACGCGGTCGAACTCGAGGCGCGGGTGCGGGTTGCTCTGCGCACCAAACACATGATCGATCTGCTTCGAGAGCGCGCGCGAATCGACGCGTTGACGGGCCTGAACAACCGCGCCGCGATGGACGACGCGCTGATCGCCGCGACGGCCGCATTCCACCGAACCGAACAACCCCTCGCGCTCTTGATGATCGACCTCGATCACTTCAAGACGATCAACGACACCTACGGACACGGCGTGGGCGACGACGTCATCCGCAAGGTGGGGATGTCGATTCGGGCGGGCTGCAGACCCTACGACATCGCGTGCCGTTTCGGCGGCGACGAATTTGGCGTGATCCTGGCGCAGACCGATACCGCCTGCGCCGAACAGATCGCAGAGCGCATCCTCGACGAAATCAACAAAATCAAGATTCGGGCGGGCAGCGACGAGATCGACGTGGCCTGCAGTGGGGGGCTGGCCTCGGCGACCGATATGCCGCTTCGCTTCGAGCCCGCCGAACTCCTCAAGGCCGCGGACGAAGCGCTCTACACCGCCAAGAGCGAGGGGCGCAACCGCCTGGCCGTCGCCGAAGTGAGCGACTGACTCCGCCGATCGCCCACCCCTGCGATCCGATCATCGAACCCGAACGCAGTGCTACCGTGAGTCCCGGGCGAAACACCGCCGACGGGAGAGATGCGGATGCGGCGCCGTGGTGATACCGAAGGCAAGAAGCCGATCGCGCTACTTCTGTGCGCCGCAGCCCTCGCGGGTTGTGCGAGCGAGTCGGCGACCGCGCCGCAGCTGCCGACCGCCGAGGAGCGCAGCGCCGCGGAGGCCGCCGGCTTCGAGGTCGATCCGGTTCGATCGGCGGCCGAGCTGCTGCCGCCGGAGCTGCTAACGGATCCGCATTACCGCATCGAACCCCAGGTGGTCACCTCTGGCTTCGCGAACGGGTACGTGGTCCGCTCGGATTACGGCGACTTCGAAGTTCGCGGCGACCGGATGCTGCGCACGCGCATCCGCGAAATCGAGGCGCTGGCCGCACTCGACGAGATGAGCAAGACCGAGGCATTTGCCAAAGCGGCCGGGAACGCGCTGAAGAGCCCGTTCGTCGCCACCTGGAACCTGATCACGCAACCCGTCGACACGATCATCGGGATTCCCACCGGGGCCTGGGAGGCGATCAAGCAGGGTTCGCAACTGGCGCGCGGAGAGCGCAGTGAACTCGAGGGCAGCGGCGCGCTCGCGCTGATCGGTTTCGAGATGAAGAAGCGCCAGATCGCCCGCGAGCTCGGCGTCGACCCCTACAGCTCCAACAAAGAGCTGCAAAGGCAACTCAATCGCTTCGCGTGGGCCGCCTATCTGGGCGGCCTTCCCTCCCTGTTCGTTCCGTTCGTCGACGACAGCGACTTCCAGCGAGCCTCCGCGGAACCCACGGATCACCTCGAAGAGGTCCTGCTGACCTACTCCCCGGAAGGCCTGCGGCGACTCAATCGGATCGAACTCGCCGTGATGGGAATCCCAAAGCCCCTGGCCGACGAGTTGAACGGGCACCCGTGGTACAGCCCGCGAACCGCAACCATGCTCGTCGAAGCGCTCGCGGCGCTCGATCTGGCGCAAAATCGCGTGGCGTTCATCGAAGCCGCGGTGAGCGCGCAAAGTGAAGGCGACGCCCTCTCCTACGAACAGACCGCGGAATTGATGCGCAGCTACAGCGAGCGCGTATCGCCGATTCGGGAAATCGCCCTGATCGACGGGATTCCGATGGCATACACGGAATCGGGTACCCTCCTCGCTCCGCTCGCAGCCGATCACGCGATCTGGAATGCCGAGGCGGCCGCGCTCGCGCGCGCGATGACCGAGGCGCGGCCGGGCGAGCTGCGCGTCGAGCGCATGGAACTCGTGCTGTCCGGGACCGCGTCGCCGCTGGCGCGCGAGCGATTCGAGGCACTCGGGGTTGCCGTCACCGAGCGCGCGTTCGAGCCCGTCGAGGACGAATCCGCGCAGCCGTCGGAGCCGCCGCTGTGAGGGGCGCTGCGCCGCGCTGGCTCGCGGGCTCGATCGCGCTCGCGAACGCGATCTTCTCGCTGGGTTGTAGCAGCAGCGCAGGCGCGGAGGAACGCCAGCGCGAGGTCATCCTCCGCTCCGAAGACGTCGACCGCAAGGTCGGGGAGGAAACCGCGCAGAGCGTCAAGGAACAGCTCGGGCTGATCGAAGACCCCGAACTCGTCGCCTACGTCAACCAGGTGGGCGCCCGACTCGCGCGCCACGCGCCGCGGCGGGGTTTCGAATACTCGTTCCAGATCGTCGACCAGGAGGCGCCCAACGCGTTTGCGCTGCCGGGCGGATTCATCTTCGTGTCGCGCGGCTTGTTGGCCCTGGCCAACAGCGAGGACGAACTCGCCAACGTGCTCGGTCACGAGATCGTCCACGTCGCCGCGCGCCACGCCGCCGCGCGCCAGGAAGTCGGGCGCAGCCTCCCCGCAAAACTCGACTGGATGCAGGGCAGTTACCTCGCGAGCTACGGGCGCGACCAGGAGCGCGAAGCGGATCGGCTGGGCCAGGGACTCGCGGCGGTCGCGGGCTACGACCCGGCCGGGCTCGCCGTATTCCTGCGCGAATTGGAGCACACCGAGCGGCTGCGCCTGGGCGGCTCGCGGCTGCCGGGCTTCTGGGACACCCACCCCTCGACGAGCCGGCGCGTCGCCGAGGCCAGCACCCGCGCCAACATGGCCGCCTGGACGCGACAGGCGCCGATCGCCGAGACCCGGACCGACTTCCTGCAGCGAATGGAGGGGCTCGCGATCGGCGCGCGCGCCGCCGAAGGCGTGTTTCTCGGCGATCGCTTCATGCACGCGGATCTCGATCTCTTCATCCACTTTCCGCCGGGTTGGAAGACCGCGAACACCCACCTCGCAGTCGGCGCCGTTGCTCCAACCCGCGACGCGCAGATCTTTCTGGAAATCCAGGGCAAGGGCAGCGACGTGGAGCGCGCGGCCGGCGAGTACATCGCCGAACTGGCCGCGTCGGGGTTCAAGGTCGACAACGCCCAGCCGGTCAAGCTCGCTTCGAGCGCGGCGTTTCGCGTCGACGGTCAGCTCTCTGGAATGAACGTGCAGGTGCGGGCGCAACTGACCTGGCTGGAGCGCCGGGGCTCGATCTACCGCTTCACCGCCGTGGCGCCGGCCGCCGTCTTCCCGCGCTACACGGGTTCGTTTCTGAACGTGCCGCGCAGCCTGCGCGATCTCGAAGAGCACGAGCGCGCCAAGATCCGCGAAAACCGGCTGCGCATCGCGGTGGCGCGCGAGGGCGAAAACCTCGCGCAGCTCAGCGAGCGCACCGCAAACCGCTGGGACATCCAGCAGACCGCCGTGATGAACGGCCTGTTTGCAGACCGCGTGCTCGAATCCGGCCAGCTGGTCAAGATCGCGGTTGCCGAGAACTACCGGCCCGACGCGGAGGCGACCGCCACCGAGTGAGCCGCGGCCGGGCGAGCCGACTAGAGCGGACGGTCGGGCTGGGTTGGGGGATCCGCCGCGTACTCGCCCCAGGGCGTGAGCACGTAGCCGTCGCCGGCCGAACCCGCCCCGCAGCGCCGCGCCAATCCGTCGCGCTCGAGCCCCGCGAGCAACCGCCCCGCCTCGCGGCGAATGCCGCGCACCGCGTCCCGCCGCTTCAGCCAACACTCCGAAGTGGGCCACATGTAGTGGGCGAAAATCTCCGGGGCGAGGGGATATTCGGGGTGCAGGATCGAGAGAGCGCGGCGACTCGACTCGGTCAGCGTCGCGCAGCGAGGCGAATCGGCGCGACTCGCGGCTCTGCCGGGGGTGGGCGGCATTGCTCGATTGGATCACACGGGCGCCCGGTTTGGCAAGAATTTCGATCCGAGATCGAACTGCCACGGGGCCGCCTGGCGGAGGCCAACGAGCTCCCGGCCGGTCGCGGGCGCGCTAGATCTGATCGAGTGGACTCTGCACCGCGAGCCCACCCCGGTTCAAGACGTGCGTATAGACCATCGTGGTCGCCACATTGCGGTGGCCGAGCAATTGCTGGACGGTGCGGATGTCGTACCCGCTTTCGAGCAGGTGCGTCGCGAAACTGTGGCGCAGCGAGTGACAACTCGCGCTCTTCACGATGCCCGCTTCGCGGACCGCCCGCTTGACGGCGCGCTGGACCGCGGTTTCGCCGAAGTGGTGCCGCCGCGTCGCGCCGCTGCGCGGATCCCGCGAGCGCGCCGCGGCCGGAAACGCGTATTGCCACGACCACTCGCGCTCGGCGCCGCGGAACTTCCGCGCGAGCGCATCGGGCAGAAAGACCGCCCCGAAGCCCTCCGCGAGATCGCACAGATGCAGCGCGCGCGCATACGCGAGCTGGTCGCGCAGAGCGCCGGCCATCCGCGTCGGGATCACCGTGACCCGATCGCGACCCCCCTTCCCATTGCGAACCATCAGTTCGCCGCGCTCCAGATCCAGATCCTTGGCCCGCAGCCGCACCGCCTCCATCAGCCGCAGACCGGCCCCGTACATCAGCCCCGAGACCAGGCGCGGCACCCCGTCGAGCCGAGACAGCAGCTCCATCACCTCGGAGCGCGTCAGTACGACCGGCAATTTCCGGGGTTTCTTCGCCCGCACGATCGCCCCGAGATCTCCGATCTCCCGATCCAACACCCGCTTGTAGAGAAAAGAAATCGCGTTCAGAGCCTGATTCTGGGTCGCCGCGGCCACATTCCCCTCGACCGCCAGGTGGCTCAAGAACGCCTCGATTTCCACCCGTCCCATCTCCCGAGGATGCCGCCCGCCCGAAAACCGGATGAAGCGCCGGATCCAATGCACGTACGATTCCTCGGTCCGCACGCTGTAGTGGCGCAGCCGCAGCACCCGCCTGGCTTCGTCGACGAGACTCTTGGGCCGCCCCCCACCACCATCCTGAGCCACGAGCACACCCCCCCATCCACACCCGCAAAACGCGAGCGCCCATACGGGAACAAGGAATTCAATGGGGTGATGAGGTGCCGTCCGTGAGACCGCGGGACCGCGGCACCGATCCATTCCGAGCCATCTTACGTCAACCCGAGACCCAACTCAACAACGACACGCGAGGCCGCACGAATACCACTCGTCGTCGCAAGCCGCACGAACAAATTTCACCCGACCCAAGCCGCACGATCAAATTTCGTCCGGCCCGCCCGAAATCACCTAAACACGCGGATCCAAGAGAAAAACGTTGCCTCCAACACAAATTCCGGGCACAATAGAAGACGAAATCTACTTACTCTAATGTTAGGTGGCAGGAATTGCGAAACCGCGTCATCGCTGCGGGGGGAATTCTAGCGATCT
>JAFDBP010000289.1 GCA_019313245.1 Deltaproteobacteria bacterium | reverse complement strand
CCGCTTCCCAGCGGCGGCTCGAGCGTCGTTTCCTCGAAGCTTCGATTCTCCCAGTAGTGTTTTGGGAGTATCATGAGTTCGCTGAGGATCAACGGAAGCTCGCGATTCTCGCCCGGCTTGAAGCTGAACTTCACCCGGCGCTCGCCCGCCTTCTCGACCTTCTCCACACCGGCGTAGTAGAAGCCATAGAGCGGCGAGCCCTTCTCGATCAGCGTATTGAACGTCCAGATCACATCTTCGACGCCGACCGGCTTGCCGTCGTGCCAGCGGGCGTTCTCGCGCAGGGTAAACGCAACCCACGAGCGATCGCTCGGCGTCTCGATGCTCTCCGCGAGCAGCCCGTAGCGGCTGAACGGCTCATCGCGCGACGGCGTCATCAGGCTGTCGTAGATCAGCGCGAGCCCGGCGGCTGGATTGCCCTTCGGGATGAACGGATTGAAGCTGTCGAAGGTACCGATCGCATACTGTCGCAGCGCACCCCCCTTCGGCGCTTCGGGGTTTGCGTAGGCGAAGTGGGTGAAGCCCGCGGGATAGGTGAGATCGCCGTGCATCGCGATGCCGTGTGCGGGCGCGACCTCTTCCGCCAAAGCCAGGGTGGGAACGGCGAATCCCGACAGTGCGAGCAGCGCAATCGCCCAACCGGAACGGGAACGCTTCCTCGTTTTCAATTGAGCCCCCGTCGATCTGAAGCGGCGCCGCCAATCGAGATCGGAGAACGCCGTCCAACCGGAGCGAACTCCGGCAATGACTCGAGCCGGACTGTTAACGCTTGGACGATGGGAGGCGCAGAATCAGCGTTCTGCCGACTGTCGTCGCTTCCAGATTCGACCACTCGGCGAGCAGGCGGCAGCGCGTCACCTGCGCGCTGCCGGGCGATCCCATCTGGATGCGGATTTCACCTTTGGGATCTTTGTTGAGGCGTTCGATGACGGTCGGCCAGTTTCTCGTTCGTGCCACGGGATCTCCAGTTCTGTATGTGGGGGCGGAAAACTAGCACGAAGGCGGGCGCATTCCAGTCCGCCTAATACGACCATTCGACCGACCTAATACCGCGACCCGACCCAATCAATTCGACGGCGCGACCAGGCGCGGCAGGATTTCGCTGATCGAACCGCGAATGACCGCGTCCGCGAGCGCATCCATCTCGGTCGGCTGCTCGTTCAAGATCACCACGCGGGCGCCCGCGCTCTTCGCGAGTGGAACGACATTCGCGATCGGAAAGACGGTCAACGTGGTGCCCACCGCGAGCATCAGATCGCATTGCTGGGCGGCCACTTCCGCGCGCTCGAGGTCTTCCACCACGAGGCCCTGCCCAAACGAAATCGTCGCGGCCTTGAGGATGCCCCCGCAGCTGCGGCAGGCGGGATCGGCTTCGCCGGCCCGGATCCGGTCGAGAACCTCCGGCGTCGGACCGCGCTCCCCACACGCGAGGCAGGCGACTTCGCGAAAAGTGCCGTGAATCTCGACCGTTCGCTCCGGCGTCGAACCCGCATCGAGGTGCAATCCATCGATGTTCTGGGTGATCAGCAGCAGCAACTTTCCCCGCCGCTCCAACTCGACCACCGCGCGGTGGCCCGCGTTCGGACCGCCGAGTCGATCCGCGAGTTCCAGCCGGCTCTGCCACGCGCGTTTTCGCACCTCGGGATCGCCCACGTAGTGGTCGTAGGTCGACAGCTTCTCAGCCTCGGGATTGCGGGTCCACACCCCCCCGGGCCCGCGAAAGTCGGGGATCCCCGAATCGGTCGAAATCCCCGCGCCGGTCAGCACGACGACGCGATCGCTCGCGTCGATCCAGCCCCTCACACTCGAAATCGCGCCCTCGGCGTCCCGATCCACACCGCTCAAACCGACTTCCCCCGCTGCGCCCGCCCCGCCTGGAGCGGCCTGCCATCCATTCTCGGCCGGATCGCGGTCCGCGCAACCTCTCCCCCCGCGGGAGTTCCGATTCTTTTCCAATAGCCGCACATCGGGGCGTTCTGCTATCCCTCGCGCCGCGTGTCGGGTTCCGAAGATCTGCTTGCGAATACGTTGACGAGCTGGGTGCACGCCGTCTCGCGCCGCCCCCACACGGTGGTCGTCACAACCGGCCTGCTGACGCTCGGCCTCGCCTTCTACGCGGCGACCCACCTCGGCATCAACTCGGACAACGTTCGACTCGTCGACGAAAATCTCGCCTCGCGAAAGAATCACGAGGCCTTCGCAGCCAGGTTTCCCAATCTGGAGCGCGCGCTGCTGATCGTGGTGGAGGGCGAGACCCCCGAGCTCGCGCGCGAAGCCGCGGACGCGTTGACGGCAGAACTCCAAAAGCAGTCCGACGCGTTCACCGACGCCTACGTTCCGGGCGGCGGGAGTTTCTTCGAGCGCGTGGGCCTGCTCTACCGAAGCGCGGCCGAACTCGAGGAATTCGCCGACCAGATGGCCCGGGTGCAACCCCTGCTGGCCGAACTCGAGCGCGATTCGAGCATCGCCAACTTCACCGCGCTCGTGCGCCTGGGTCTCGACAACGCCGGCGACGTGCCCGACGAGATCGACCAATGGGTGAAGGTGCTCGACCAGATCGGCCGCGCCACGGTGGAGGTCTACCGCGAATACCCGCTCGCGCTCTCCTGGGAGGAATTTCTGGTACAGGACTCTCCCCTCGAGGTGAACAATCGGCGCGTCATCGTCGCGCAACCGGTGCTCGATTTCGAGAGCGTATTTGCAGCGGCGCGATCGATGGAGATGATCCACCGGCTGGCCGACGACTTCGGCTACACGCCCGAACGCGGCGTCTCGGTTCGCATCACCGGCAACCCGGCGCTCAACTACGAAGAGATGATCGGCATCGCGTGGGACGTGGGCGGAGCCGGCGCCTTCTGTTTCGCGCTGGTGGTCGGAATCCTCGTCGTCGCGCTGCGCTCGATCAAGCTCGTCCTCGCAGCCGTCATCGCGCTGCTTTCGGGTTTGATCTGGACGCTGGCCTTCGCGGCCTTTGCGATCGGCGAGTTGAATCTCGTGTCCGTGACCTTCGCGGTGCTGTTCATCGGGCTGGGGGTCGATTTCGCCATTCACCTGGGCATGAGCTACGAGGACCTGCTCCGCACGGGCAAGAACAACCTCGAGGCGATGGAAGGCGCCGTCCGGAGGGTGGGCAATTCGCTCGTGCTCTGCACCGTGACGACGGCGATCGGATTCTTCGTCTTCATCCCGACCGAATACCGGGGCGTCGCGGAACTCGGGCTGATTGCGGGCGTCGGGATGTTCATCATCCTCTTCATCACCCTGACATTGATCCCCGCGCTGCTCTACACCTGGCTGGCCCCGTCGGAGCGCGAACGATCGTCGAGCGGGCTGAGGTTTCGCGATCGCTGGTGGACCCACCTCGACCGCTATGGCGCCTGGGTGCGCCGCATCGCAGCGGCTGCGGGAATCGGGGCCCTGCTGCTGTTGCCCCAGGTGCGCTTCGACCAGAACGTCGTCAACATGCGCGACCCGGGCACCGAATCCGTTCAGGCCTTCAACGACCTGCTGAGCCAGTCGGGGATGGCGTCCCCGTGGTTTCTCAACGTACTCGCAGCGGATCTCGAGTCCGCGAAGCAGCTCGCCGACCGGCTGAAAGAGCTCGACAGCGTGGCACACACGCTGACCCTGGCCGACTACGTTCCGTCCGAACAGGGTGAAAAACGCGAGATCCTCGCGGACATCGGGTATTTCTTCCCGCCGTCCGGCGCCGCGTCCGGCGAATCCGCTCCAAAATCGATCGATGAGCAGATCCGGGCGCTCCGGGAACTGCACGCCTATCTGGGGCACACCGATGCAGTGGACGCCGATTCGCCGCTGCTCGACAGCATGAAGGTGCTGCGCGACGAGTTGGCGAAATTCGTCAAGAGGATCGAAGAGGAAGGCGACGCCGAGGCCGCGCTCGCGAACCTGCAGATGGTCTTGCTCTCGGGCTTTCCGGACCAGATGGCGCGCCTGCGCAATGCGCTCGAGCCGGGAGAGGTCGG
>JAFDBP010000288.1 GCA_019313245.1 Deltaproteobacteria bacterium | reverse complement strand
TCAATCACAGTCTGAAGCCAACATGAGACACAACTTCCATACTCGATGGCGTGCACTCATACAATCCAAGCGGGCCTTCGGGATGTTCGGCGTCCTAATTCTGCTCGCCGCGACTGCACGCGCCGGTGGCCTTTCTGTCGAGGGCGTCCACGTCGTTCCGCATGTGCAATCGCAGGAGATGCGTTATCGGCGCGAAGCCGACTTCAGCCTCGGCGCCCGAGTCGAAGTCTTTCTTCGCAACGAGTCGCAAGAAACGCTTGTCATTCCATCGAACGTCGACGTGCGAGTGCGAGATCGAACTCCAGAGGAACTGTTGCAAGCTGATGAATGGGCGTGGCACGATCTGCCGTCCGCATGGGGCGGGGAGCCACTGCGACTTCAACCTGGAACGCTGACCGTATGGAGTTGGAACGGCAAGCGCGCGTTGTGGGGCGTTAACACGCAAGCGGAATTGGCCGTTACCCTTCCCGACGTGAGCGAAGCCGACCAATTGCAGGTCACGATCGCTAGCCCGAAGGCGTGGCTGTCCGCCGTGACGTTTCTCGGCGCAGCCGAGAGCGTTCAACCCGACTCACTTATCTTTCATGTAGTCAATCAGTCCTCCGCCTCGTTGCAGATCGAAGCTTGCCGACTTTGGTTGCCGGAGAACAACGCCACGTGGCGAGTGCTCAGTGCACAACCGTGGATCAGCAACCAACTCGAGCGGTTTCCAGCCAACGGCGTAGTCCCGGCAAACGATCGGGGTGGGGCGCGCGTCGTGACTGGGACACTGCCGCTGACCTACGCGGCACTCGAAGTGAAACTCACCGACGGCAACGGGACGCCAGTGACCGTTTGGACGCATCAGCGGATCAAACGTGAAGTGTTCGACATTTGCGGCGGATGGGTGGCGGAGCGAATCAGCACGGGCAACAGCCTGCATGCCGAACCGTATCTTCGCACGCTGCGTCGCATGCATGTGAACGCGGGGATGCATCAGGAAGTATCGGGCTATTCCGACACCGACTTGTTCGACCGGTATCCATTGAAATACATGAACCGGCTCCAGCCATTTTCGCGATATGATACGGACGACGTGCTGCCGCGCGTTCATGCGGTGGAGTTTCTGGGCGAGCCGCAGTATGGCGGCGGACGGCCTGTCCCTCCGCAGCAAGTATGGAAAGAGCTGGCACCTTACGCCGCGACTCGACTACCTACGTCGGTGACGCATAGTGAGGAACGAGTTTGGCGATTCTATGCGGGCCTGTCCGACTATCCGCACTATGATGCGTATCGGGTGACCGCGCCGGCGCCCGACGCATGGAGCCGCTATGATCGTTGGAGTGGCGAGAGCATTCGCTGGGGCGCACCGCTGGAAACGATCGGGGAGATGACGCGCAGCCTGCGCGAGTTGAATCGTCCCCGCTCGATTGCCTATTGGTCGCAGGGAGCCCACCACGGATGGGGCGGGCGATCCGGCGGACGCGAGCGAAGGTCGCCCACTCCGGATGAATTGCGACAACAGGCCTATCACGCACTCGCCAGTCGGATCACTTCGCTGTACTGGTTCAACCTAAGCCTGCGCTCGCTCGTCGCCTTTCCGGATTTGATCGAGCCCATCACGCGCGTTGGGCGTGAGGTTCGGATGCTAGACGATTACTATCTCGAAGGCGACGCCGTAAGCCACGAGCGAGTGGTGACCAATGGCAATCCGACCTGGGATTTGGATGTCATCGCAGGGCCGCGCGGGGCCCTGATGTTCGCACTCGATCTCACCTATCGGGCCGACCGCGACGAACGGGTGTTTAAGTTCGCAGCACCGCGCGAATGCAAATTCACCTTCCCGCTACCTTCCTACATCCGATCGCCAGCCGAAGTATTTCGCGTCGATGCAGACGGCGTTGCCGCCGTCGAGCATGTGGTGAATGACGGCCAGGTGACGATCCGCGACCAAGTCAGCGGCGTTGCAATCTACGTTGCAGCCGCAGCGACTGGCGTGCGGGACCGCATTGAGGCGCGTCGACGGGATCTTGTCGCTGTGGAAGATGCCATGGAGTTTCATCCAGGCCCAGATGGCGCGGATCTTGACGTGTTGAGGCGAATCCTAGATGCAGGCGAGCGGTAATGCTCTCTCCGACGTCGCGTAAGAGCCATCACGGCCAAGGGGGCCGCATGACACCAAAGGAGATGAATTCGAAGTATCTCTATCCACTTAGGCACGCTGTACTCAGAGACCATCGTTATATGAAAAGAACATTATTCCATTTGCTCGCCTGCCTTCTCTTCGCCTCGCTGGCCCACGCTACCGACAAACCGAACATCGTCTTCATCATGGCCGATGATCTGGGCTACACGGATGTCGGTTGCTTCGGTAGCCGGTATTACGAGACGCCCAACATTGACCGTTTGGCCACTCAGGGCATGAAGCTTCTGAATCATCATCAAGCTCAGAACTGCGCGCCCACCCGGGCAGCGCTGATGAGCGGACAATACAGCGTCCGGACAGGGGTCTACACCGTCGGCGGTATCGACCGCTTCAACTGGCGCAGCCGCCCGCTTCGGCCGGTCGACAACGTCACCAGCCTTCCGCTCGACCGCGACATCATCGCCAAACAACTGAAAGCAGCCGGCTACGCCACCGGCATGTTCGGGAAGTGGCATATCGGCGAACGGGGCGACTACTTTCCCGGGAAGCGCGGGCTCGACGAAGCCATCGTCAGTGCGGGCAAGCACTTCGAATTCGAAACGTCTCCAACGACCGACTATCCCGAAGGTCAGTATCTCGCCGACTTCCTCACGGACAAGGCGGTCGATTTCATCCACCGGCACCAAGACGAGCCGTTCTTTCTCTACCTGCCGCACTTTGGGGTGCATTCGCCGCACGAAGCCAAGGCGGAACTCGAGGAGAAGTTTAGATCAAAGCCCCCGGCTGGCGGGCACAATAGTCCAACGTATGCGGCCATGATCGCTTCGGTGGATGAAAGCGTCGGTCGCGTGATGCGGACACTCGATGAACTGAAACTGTCAGACCGCACGGTGCTGATCTTCACCAGCGACAACGGCGGTGTCGGTGGCTACAACCGGCCGGGCGGGCTGCTCCGGGATCCGGGCGTGGAAACCGCGGGCAGGAGAGCCAAAGGTGCCGACAAGGATGGCGGCGGCATCACCGACAATACGCCCCTGCGCAGTGGCAAAGGCAGTCTCTACGAGGGGGGCACTCGTGTGCCCTTCATTGTGCGGTGGCCCGGCGTGACCAGGCCCGGAACCTCATGCGGCCTGCACACGATTCACGTGGATCTATTCCCGACGTTTCTCGAAATCGCCAACGCGCCCAAGTCACAACAGGTGCTCGACGGCGAGAGCCTGGGAGCGCTGTTCCGCGATCCTTCCGCGCGTCTGCAGCGCGATGCCATCTTCCAGCATTTTCCGGGCTATCTGGGGTCGGGGAAAGGACAGTGGAGAACCATGCAGGTCAGTCTCATTCAGGCGGGCGACTGGAAACTGATGGAGTATCTC
>JAFDBP010000287.1 GCA_019313245.1 Deltaproteobacteria bacterium | reverse complement strand
CGTCGAACAGCTGGCGCGCGTGGAGCTGCACGCCGAGCACGGCGACGAGGCAGGCGATCTGCGCAAAGCGGCGGCGCGGCCCGGCTGCGCGCGAGAGGCGGAGGAGTTCCTCCATGCTCGACTGGACGAGCAGATAGCGCGCGGGCGCGATCGGCACCACGTACCGGTAGCCGGGAAAGGCGTCGCCGCCCTCGAGTGCGACGGCACAGAGGTGCGCACCCGCGACACAGGCGAGCAGCGCGATCTTGCGCTCGCGCCGCGCCACCCACAGCGCGAGCGGCAGCGCGACAAACAGCAGCGCGCCGAAGCCGCCGAAGAAGCCGATCGCATACTCGGCGCCGCGAACCGCGAGCGGCCACGACATCGCCACCTTCGCGTAGTAGGTGTTCGGCAGCGGATGGCCGTAGTAGAAGTAGCGCCAGACGAGGTGCGGCAGCACGATGGCGGCGTACACCAGCGCGTGCCGCACGAGCCCGCGCTCCCGCAGTGAACCGCGACCCGCGACGCCGCGAAACGCTAAGCTCGCGAGGAAGGCAATCGCGCCTTCCGGGCGGGTGAGGGTCGCGAGGGCGTACCACGCGCCTGCGGCGCCGGCCCGCGCGGGCTGCGCGTCCCCTTCCCTGCCGTCCGCGCGCAGCGCGAGCGTGAGCAGCAATGTGAACAGCGCGGTTTCGAGCCCGTGCACGGCCCACATGCCCACCGCGGCGTTCGCGACCAACAGCGCGGGCGCGAGCCATCGAATCCGCGGCGAGGCCGCAGCTTCCGTCGGAAAGAAACCGGCCGTCACGACGAGCGTCGCGACGGCGAAGCACGCGCCGAAGAATTTGCTCACCATCACCAGGTCGAGGCCGAGCGCTGCCGGCAGCGAGAGCAACATCACCCAGAGAAAGCAGGTGTAGCCCTCGACCCGCTCGCCGATGTTGAAGACGAGCCCGTCGCCCCGCGCGAAGTGCTCCGCGTAGCGGAATGCGATGAAGGCGTCGTCGATCACCCCGAAGCGCGCGAAGAACGCCAGCACACCCAACTGGGCGAGCGCGAGCAGCGGCAACCAGATCCCCCACGACAGCCGGCCGCCCGAACCCATCGAAGCCACTCCCTATCTTCCATCGCCCCGCAACGGCAAGGTGGCGGCCCCGCCGCGCAAATCGAGCGACGGGCGGACTGCCCGCGCTCGACCGGATGGTCTCCTCCCGCGATGACACCTGCAAGCGGCGGCTTCGACGCTGCGCCGTCGAGGTCGCCTCGATGCCATACGCGTAATCCGCGTCGGCCCTCGCGATGGCCGCTCCGCTAGACTGCGACTGGCGAGCACTTCTGCGCCGAGAATCGGAAGAACCCACGGAGAAGAAGACATCCGCGAACCGTCGCACATGACGCTACTGAAGACCCGGCGGCGCAAGCACGTCGACGAGTGGGCGCTCGTGCTGACTTCTGACGGCCTGTCGCCGAGTGTGCGGCGCGAGCCCGAGGGCTTCGCGCTGAGCGTCCCGATCGACGAGGCCGAGCGGGCGGCGGAGGTCATCGCGGCCTACGAGCGCGAAAACCGCGAACGCCTGTCGCGGCCCGAGCGCGAGGCGCCCGCGAAGGGCGATCTCGTCACCGGGCTCGGTGTATCCGCCGCGCTGCTGCTCTTCTTCTTCTTCACGGGCCCGCGAAATCCCGCAGTGATCTGGTTCGAGCGCGGCAGCGCCGACGCCGAGAAGATCCTGCTCGGCGAGATCTGGCGCAGCGTCACCGCGCTCTGCCTCCACGCGGATCTCGGCCACGCGCTCGCCAACGCGCTCTTCGGCGCCCTGTTCGTCAGCGCCGTCTGCGGCGCGCTGGGTGCGGGCGTCGGCTGCGCGCTGATCCTGCTCGCGGGCGCGGGCGGCAACCTCGCGAACGCGCTCTTCCAACACGCGCACCACGTATCGGTCGGCGCTTCGACCGCGGTCTTCGGCGCGGTCGGCATCTTGAGCGGGCTGGCCGTGGCGCAGCGGCGCCGACAGCAATCGACCGGCCGCCCCTGGTGGGTGCCCGTCGGCGCGGGCCTCGCGCTATTGGCCATGCTCGGCACGACGGGCGAACGCGTCGACCTCTGGGCGCACCTGTTCGGACTGCTCGCGGGCGGCGCCCTGGGCGTTCCCGCCGGCTTCTGGCTGCTGCGCCCGCCGCGGCCGCTCGTGCAGTGGGCGTTCGGTGGCGTCGCGTTCCTGACGCTGCTCTACTGCTGGGGGCTCGCGCTCGACTGAAGCGCCGACAGCCCGCGGCGGGCCTCGATTCCGCGCCTCGACCCGCCTGTAACACATCGATATTCCAACCGATTTCTGAGATGCTGCGAGTGCGGTCGACACCGCTTCGAACGAGAGGAGATTGAATGCTTGACACCAAAACGATTCAGGGAGGAGAATGGGACGATGCGGCTTGGCCGCACATCGGAGCGAGAATTCTCTCCCAAACGCGGTTCCGGCCCCTGAGATGATCTGGTGATCTACTGCTCGCGCTCCCGCGCTCGAGCGAACGCCCGGCCGCAGCGGTTTTCAGAATGAGGACAACAGCCATCTGAACGCGACAACCGGGAGGAACAAACATGGCGGATATCATCGAGAACCAGAGGGGCATCCACGCGGCAATCATCTTCGAAGAGGGCGAAGTCACGATGGTCGTGCCGGACATCATCCGGGCACACCCGGGCGAATCCGTGCAGTGGATCGTGGTGCCTCCGAACGTTGCAGAAGTCAGCTTCAAGATCGATAACGATCCGATGGAATGGGATTCGGATTGCCGTGGCCACACGAGAATCGTGGGAACGGTTCGACGCGACGCGCGAGGCGAGTACAAGTACTCGGTCAGCGACGGAAAGGGAAACGTCGTCGACCCGCGCCTTAGAATCAAAGGCTGAGCGCCGATCGCGGGAAACGGGGCATTCTTCATATCGAACGACGAGAAGATTGCCCCACCCTCCCCCGTAGCCGCGTAGCCACGCAGCTCCGCGCGCTCCAGCTGCAACCTTCTCGCTGTTGTGATTACTGGCGAGCCCGGCCCTCGTCTTCGCTCTTCTCGACCAGCGTTGCGAAGCGCTCGGTATCGATCAGCGGCTCGAGTCCGGCGTCCTGATAGATCATTTCTACCGGGTAACCGAGTTCGACCGCCTGCTCGATCGCCGCGAGCGCATCTTCGATTTCGCCGAGGCTCACGTTGGTGACGGCCGCGTCGTAGAACACGTACATATCGCGCGGGGCGAGCGTCAGCGCTCTCGCGATCGATTCTCTTGCCAGCTCCGGCTCGTCGGTATTGGCGTAGAAGTGCGCGAGCTGTGAGGTCACCTTCGCGTCCGATGGATTCACGAGTAGCGCCTCTTGCGCCAATTCGATCGCCCTGGCGTACGCCTGCTCGGCTTGCTCCGCGTGCCCTTCGGCAAAACGGCAGGCGTCACCCAGAAGCCCCCAGCTCTCGTAGTCGTCCGGAGAGAGGTCGATCGCGCGCTGATACATTTCGATGGCTTCCTCGAAACGCCCCTGAAAGAAATGACTCGTTCCGATGTTGCCGTATACGAATTTCGAGGGCAGCAGCTCGCCTGAACGCTCCCACGCAGCCACGGCTTTTTCGTATTCGCCCACCATGTAGTAGGCGGATCCCAGATCGAGAAAGGCCGTCGAATTGTCGGGCGTCATTTCCGTGACGCGAAGATAATTTTCGATCGCCTCTTCCGGCCGTCCGGTGCTGAACAGGAAGTTTCCCATCGAGATATACCCACGCCAGAAGCGGGGCTCTATTTCGATCACTCGCCGATAATTTTGCTCTGCTTCTGACGAGAGCCCCTGTACTGCATAGGTCTCTGCGAGCCCGTCGTAGGCGCTCACCGCGCTGGCATTCAACGCAATCGCGCGCTCGAAGCTCTGCGCCGCCTTCTGATACTGGCCGGAATTTCGATAGAGATTGCCGAGTGCCGTGTGGACACAGGCGGCCGTGGCGTCGAGCGTGAGCGCCCGATGACAGGCGCGTTCCGCTCGCTCGAACAGCTCGGTCGAATCGACCCACTCGTACCCGAGCAAATAGGTGTCGCACAGGCCCGCATAGGCCTCCGCGTAGGCGACATCGATTGCGATGGCCTTTTCGAACAGAGCCTCGGCAGTCTCCAGGGCGGATTCGTCCTCGGCCTTGCGCAAATAGTCGCGCGCCTGCAGGTAGAATTCGTAGGCTTCGAAACTCGTGGTGGGCTGCCGTTCGAGCTGCGCGCCCGATTCGGTCGACAATACGATCTTCAACGCTTTGACCACGTTGTGGGCGATGTTGCTCTGGATGTCGAGAACTCCCTCGAGCTCGCGGTCGTAGTTCTGGGACCAGACATGGAAACCGGTATCCGCCCGGATCAGCTGTGCGGTGACGCGAATCTGTCGACCCTGCTGTCGAACGCTGCCCTCCAGCACGTGGCGCACACCCAGGTGCTCCGCGATCGTGGGGATATCGACGTCTTTGTCCTTGAAATAGAACGACGACGTTCGTGCCGCGACCTTGAGCTCCTTCAGCCGCGTCAGCGAGTTGAGGATTTCCTCGGAAAGGCCATCACTGAAATACTCGTAGCTGGAATCCCCACTCATGTTCACGAACGGCAATACGGCAATCGAATCGACGGCCTCATCGGGACCACCTACGGGGCTCGCGTCGCTCACCTGCGTTTGAGCGGAGGCCGAGGCCTGATCGGCCTCCTCTGCAGAGAATTGCAGGAAGCCGAGAAAACCGATCACCGCGATCAATGCCGCGATGACCGCGTAATCGAGCTTGCGCTTGCCAAATGTGCTGGCCCAAGAGCGCAGCGACACGTCGGTTCTGATGCCGTCGGGCGTGATCTGAAACGCCCAGGCCAGGATCATCGCAATCGGAAAGCCGATGATCGTCAACACGACGACCAGGGTCTGACCCCAGAGCGGAATCAGCAGCGCGGGAAATGTGGCTTCGGCGACCTGCACGACGAACCACGCGCAGATCAGGTAGATCAATGCGACGCGAAATACCCGGCGGCGCTTCAAATCCTCGATGAATTCACCGAGACTCCCGGGCGACGTCGAAATGACCTGCTGCCCGAACGCCGGAAAAGTCGGTCCGTCCCTCGCGTTCACGGATGAATTGGGCTCGGAAAGATCGGAGACCTTCGCAACCAACCGGTAACCGCGCTTTGGCAGTGTCTGGATGTAGGTCGGAAGTTCGCGGTGATCGCCGAACTGATGGCGCAATTCGCTCACACAGCGGGTCAGCGATACGTCGGATCGATGCTCATCGTCCCAGAGTTCGGACAGCAGCGCCTGTCGCGTGACGACCTTGCCGGGCGCCTTCGCGAGGCACAGCAGAACCTCCATGGCCCGGGGCGGGACGTGATGCACGCCACCCGGCCCGCTCGCCGTGCCCTGCATCGGGCGAATCACGAACTCGCCCAGTCGAAAACCCTGCTGGAGTTCTGTGAGCATCGAAATGCCTTCGGTCAGGTAACCGTGTTACACGCCATCTTACTACACACCATCGAGTCTAAACCGACCGAATTTCGGCAAAATTTCGCGCTCTGCGAGGACTCGTAACTGTTCGATTTAGCGATCGATTCCGCTATGTGCAGGAAATTGGGACCGGCCCGAGCGAGAACGCAGTGGAAACGCCGCGGTTGCGCCACTAGGAGAGAGGCCGGCCTGGGGGCGGGAGCGCGGAGCCGCCTACGCGCTTCCGTCGAAGGTGATCACCGTGCGCGCCACGCTTCCCGCGAGCATGTCCGCGTAGGCTTCGTTGATCTTTTCCAGCGGCACGCGCTGCGAGATCATCGCGTCGAGGTTGAGCCTGCCGTTCAGGTAGAACTCGACGAAGCGCGGCATGTCGATGCGAAACACGTTCGAGCCCATGTCGGAGCCGATCAGCCGGCGGTCGTCGAGCAGCTCGCCCGCGTCGATCTCGATCTTTTCTCCCTCGGGCATCATGCCGATGATGCACGCGGTGCCCGAAGGGCGCAGCATCGCAAACGCCTGCTCGCAGGTCTGCTTGAGGCCCAGCGCTTCGAACGCATAGTCGACGCCGCCACCCGTCGCTTCGAGCACCGCCGCGACCGGATCGGTCTCCGCGGCATTGATCCCCGCGGTGGCGCCAAACTTCCTGGCGAGTTCGAGCTTGTGGGCGTGAATGTCGATCGCGATGATTCGGCTGGCTCCGGCCAGCGCGGCGCCGCTGATCGCCGAGAGCCCCACGCCGCCGCAACCGATCACGGCCACGGTGCTGCCGGGCTCGACGGCGGCCGTGCGGATCACGGAGCCGACGCCCGTGGTCACCGCGCAGCCGATCAGGGCGGCGCGATCCAACGGCATTTCGGGGCGGATCTTCACCGGGGCGTTCTCGTGCAGCAGCATCTGCTCCGCAAACGCGGCGAGGCCGAGACCCTGGTGGACGACCCGGCCGTTCAGCGACAGCCGCGGCTTCTCGTTCGCCCTGCGCTCGAGCGCTTCGGTGTTCTCGCAGAGGTAGGTCTTGCCGACCAGGCAGTTGCGGCAACTCCCACAAAAGACCGACAGGCAGCTGATGACGTGGTCTCCGGGCGCGCAATAGGTCACGTCCCGCCCGACCTTCTCCACCACCCCACTCGCCTCGTGACCCAACGCGAGCGGTAGATCACTCGACCAGCTGCCGTTCATGTAGTGATAGTCGCTGTGGCAAACCCCGGCTGCGATGGTGCGCACCAGGACCTCGCGCGGTCCCGGATCGTCCACCTCCAGATCTTCGACAACGAGCGGTTTACCCACCTCATGCAAGACTGCTGCTCTCATGATTGACCCCTCGGTTCGTTACGTTTTGGTGTCACCCCCGCCGAGTTTCTCTTCCACGCTGCGCACTTTGTCGTCGATGCTCTGGTCGCGATCCGTGCGCGTGCCCAGATGGATCGTCGTGGTGATGCGCGGCGCGCCCATCTCGTGCACCACCTCATGACAGCGCTTGATGGCGCCGAAGACGTCGTCCCACTCGCCTTCGATGTTGGTGCCGCAGCCGTGCAGGCGGGTTTCGAGCCCGGCCTGTTTCAGCACCCGCTCGCAGGCCGCCACGTACTCCGAAACGGAAACCCCCACACCCATGGG
>JAFDBP010000286.1 GCA_019313245.1 Deltaproteobacteria bacterium | reverse complement strand
CGGCGCGCATGCGGGATCGGCTGCGGCTGACCCGAGAGGGCCTGGTCGGCCGCATCGGCCAGTTGCTCGGGGGCCGGACCGTCGACGCGCAGTTGCTCGATCAACTCGAAGCGCTGCTCTTCGAGGCGGATCTGGGGGTCCAGACGGCGGACAGCCTGCTCGAAAAGGTGCGCTCGGAGGCGGCTGGCGGCGACGCGGAAACGGTCAACGCCGTGCTGCGCGCGGCGATCCTCGACAAGCTCCGCGGCGTCGAGAGCGCGGCGGGGCTCGCCGTGCAGGGATCCCCCCATGTGATCCTGGTTCTCGGCGTCAACGGCGCGGGCAAGACGACCTCGATCGGCAAGCTCGCCGCGCGCTACGTGGCCTCGGGCCGCAGTGTGATCCTCGGTGCGGGAGACACCTTTCGCGCGGCGGCCAGCGAACAACTCGAGATCTGGGGCGAGCGGACCGGCTGCGAGGTCATCGTCGGCCCGGCCGGCGGCGATCCCTCCGCGGTGGCGTTCGACACCGTCAAGGCGGCCGTGGCGCGCGGGATCGACGTCGCCATCATCGACACGGCGGGGCGCCTGCAGACCAAGCGCCCGCTGATGGAAGAGCTCGGCAAGATGGTGCGCGTGATCGGCAAGGGGCTCGCAGAAGCGCCGCACGAAGTCCTGCTGGTGCTCGATGCGACGACCGGGCAGAACGCGATTTCCCAGGCGCGCCTGTTTACCGAGGTCGCGGGTGTGACGGGTCTCATCCTCACCAAACTCGACGGAACCGCCAAGGGCGGCGTCTTGATCGGGCTGGCCGACGAGTTTGGGATCCCGGTCCGATTCGTCGGTGTCGGTGAGGCCGCCGAGGACCTGCGCGATTTTTCGGCGGATGAATTCGTCGCAGCGCTGTTCGAGGATGCGACGGAAGCGGAATCGTTTGAATGATTCCAGGGCGGTGTAGATGACTCGATTTGTGATGGCACTCGATCAGGGAACGACTTCATCTCGCGCCATCCTCTTCGAGCGCGATGGCAGCATCGCGGCGGTCGACAACTACGAATTTCCGCAGCACTTCCCTACACCCGGCTGGGTCGAGCACGATCCGCTCGAGATCTGGGAGAGTCAGCTTCGCGCCGCGCGCGGCGTTCTCGCCAAGGCGCGCGTCGAGGTCAGTGACGTCGCGGCGATCGGGATCACCAACCAACGGGAGACGGCCGTCGTCTGGGATCGCGCGAGCGGCGAGCCGATCCACCGGGCGATCGTCTGGCAGTCGCGGCAGACCGCCGCGATCTGCGACGAGCTGAGATCCCGGGGGCTGGAGGACGAGGTCCGCAAGCGCACGGGCTTGCTGATCGACGCCTATTTTTCGGCCACGAAGGTTCGCTTCATCCTCGACGCAGTCGACGGCGCGCAGCAGCGGGCCGAGCGCGGCGAACTCGCGTTCGGGACGATCGACAGCTGGCTGCTCTACAAATTCACCGGCGGACGCGTTCACGCGACGGAGGTTTCCAACGCCTCGCGGACACTGATCTACAACATCCACGAGTGCGATTGGGACGATCTGCTGTTGGGTGAGTTGCGGATTCCGCGCGCGATGCTTCCCGAGGTGCGCGACAGCAGCGGAATCTTCGGGGTCGCGGAGTCGGAATGGCTGGGTGCCGAGATTCCGATCGCGGGAATCGCCGGAGATCAACATGCCGCGCTGTACGGTCAGGGCTGCACGAAGCCCGGCCTCGCGAAGAACACCTACGGGACCGGCTGTTTTCTGTTGATGAACACCGGCGAGGAAGCGCACGTTTCGAGCTGCGGGCTGCTCTCGACGATCGCGTGGTCGATCGGCGGTCGGGTCGAATACGCGCTCGAGGGCAGCATTTTCATCGCCGGAGCGGCCATCCAGTGGCTGCGCGACGGCATCGGTCTGATCGAACACGCGCGCGATTCCGAGGCGTCCGCCAGATCGGTTGCGGATACCGGCGGCGTCTTCCTGGTCCCCGCGTTCGTGGGACTCGGCGCGCCCTATTGGGACGAGCGGGCGCGGGGCGCCATCGTCGGAATCACCCGCGGGACCACGCGCAATCACATCGTGCGGGCGGCGTTGGAGTCGATTGCGTATCAGACGCGGGACGTGGTGGAGTGCGTTCGCGCGGATTCCGGGCTCGAACTCGACGTGTTGCGCGTCGATGGGGGGGCCGCGCAGAACGATTTTCTGATGCAATTTCAAGCCGACATCCTGGGTGCGCGGGTCGAGAGATCGCCCGTGCTGGAAGTCACCGCTCTGGGTGCCGCGTTGCTCGCGGGCATCGGGGTCGGATTCTGGTCCGATCGCGCGGAACTCGAATCGATGGGTGACGGCGCGCAGCTCTTCGAGCCGATGCTTGGCGCCGAGCGGCGCGAGGTCCTCTACGCGAGCTGGAAGCGGGCGGTCGAGCGCTCCCGGAATTGGGAACGGGATTGAGCTCGCCGCGACCTTCGCGACCGCTGGTGATCGCGCATCGCGGCGCTTCCGGCGACCGCCCCGAGAACACGCTCGCCGCATTTCAGTTGGCCGTCGAACAGCGCGCCGACATGATCGAAATCGACCTGCACCTCTCGCGCGACGATGCGATCGTCGTTCGACACGATTCGGATCTCGCGAGTCTGGGCCTGAAGCGCGAGCTTCGCGCCACCGACCTCGCGCAAATCCGCAGCCTCGACGCGGGAGACGGCGAGAAGATTCCGCTACTGGGCGAAGTGCTCGATCGATTCGGCTCGGAGATCGCGTTCAACCTGGAGATCAAGATCGGTTCGGACGGCGCGTATCCCGGCCTCGAGGCGGCGGTGCTTCGGTCCGTAGAAGATCGCGGGCTGCTCGCGTCGATGCTCTTCTCTTCTTTTTGTGACGACGTTCTCGAGCGACTGCGCGCGCTGTCTTCGGACGCGAGGTTGGCCGTCCTGGTTTCGAGGCGCCGGCCCCAAGGGGCGCTCGAGCGGGCTCGCGCCGTCGGCGCGGAGGCGCTCAACCCCCACTTCGGGCTCGCCAAAGCGGATTTCGTCGAGGCGGCGCACGCCGAGGGACTCGCCGTGTATCCGTATACGGTCGACTCGCCGGCGGATATGCGCCGTTTTCTCGAAGCCGGTGTCGACGGGCTCTTCACCAATCAGCCCGCCCGACTGCGCGATCTGCTGGACGCTTCGCCGCCGGAAACGGGCCTCGTTTGACTGATTGCAACGCGGTTTGATCGGCGACTCGATCGCTTTGCGGCGCGTCCGAATGGCTCGCCTCTTTCTTCGACAATCGCTTGACGTATTCCATCCGTCACCGTTAGGATCAAAGCGCAACGGGGGATCTCTTCATTTCCAATTCGACTCCGAAAAAGTGCGATTTCGATCGCCTCGAGCGCGCGATCAGGGCGCTGGTCGAGTCCCATGAAGAACTCCGTAAGGAAAACGCCGGGCTGCGCACGGCGCTCGCCGAAGGGGGACAGCGCATTCGCGCCCTCGATTCGGATCTGATCGCCGCCAATCAGCGCCGGCAAGACGCCTACAAGCGCATCGACGAGTTGATCTCCCACCTCGACCAACTCGACGCGCAGCTCGCGGAAGCTGGCGAATAGTGTCCGCCAAACCGGTAGTCGCGGTCAGCATCCGGGGGCAGGAGTTTCGGATCCGAACGGACGACGACGAGGCGTCGCTGCGGCGAGTCGCCCAGTACCTCGACGACACCATGGCGACGGTCGAAAAGAAGACCGGCACCGTCGACACCCTGCAGCTGGCCCTGTTGTCGGCGCTGAATCTCGCCCGCGAACTCGTCGAGCTTCGCGAGAGCGGCGGCGGTTCGTCTGCGGCGGGCGTCGATCCGGCTCGCTTCGAGTCGCTGATCGAACTCGCAGAGTCCGCTCTCGAGGCGCACGCCGGGCAATAGCCGGGCGCGCGTTCTAAGCTGGGGGCGATGTCCTCCCAGATCACCGAATCCAAGCGCCGGCTGCGCCGGCAGATGTCGCTGCTGCGAAACGGCGTTTCGGCCGCAGATTCCGCGCGTGCGGGCGAGTTGGCCGCGAAGGCGTTGATCGAGCTGGATCTGGCGAAGCGCGCGGAGCGAATCGCGCTGTATGCGGCGCTTCCCTACGAGCTTCCCACGCGCCCGCTGTTCGACGCCGTCGTCGAGCAGAACGGCGTCGCGCTCCTGCCCCGGACCACCGATCCGATCGGGCTCGAATTCTTCGCCGTGGAGCGCTGGGATGCGCTTCGCCCGGGCGCGTTCGGCGTGCCCGAGCCCCAGCCCGACGGCAGTGCGGTTCGCCTGCGGCCCGCTGACCTGGTGGTGGTGCCGGGGGTCGCGTTCGATCCGGCCGGTTACCGTCTCGGTCACGGCAAGGGCTACTACGATCGCGCATTTGCGGCCGAACTGGGCGATTCTCCCACCCTCGTGGGCTTCGGTTACGAATTCCAGATCGTGGACGCCGTCCCCCACGACCAGAGGGATCGCCAGATGGATGCCATCGTTACCGACCAGAAGGTTCGAGATTGCTCGGGGTGTCTACAATGAGCGAGCGGGCCCTCGAGCGCGAAGCCGCGCGCCAGTTGGATGTCATGCGCGAGGGTTCCGTCGCGTTCCACGGCGAGGAGGATCTGCGCCCGAGGTTGGTCGCGGCGCTCGAGGAGCAGCGTCCGCTGCGCATCAAGCTCGGGATGGATCCGTCGGCGCCGGACCTCCACCTCGGACATACCGTCGTCCTGAACAAACTCAAGAGAATGCAGGACCTCGGCCATACTCCGATCTTTCTGGTCGGAGACTTCACGGCCCGTATCGGAGATCCATCCGGAAAGAACAAGACGCGCCCGGCGCTGAGCGTCGACACCGTCGAGCAGAACGCGAAGACCTATGTCGAACAGGTTGCGCGGATCCTGGATGTCGATCACGCAGAAGTGCGTTTCAACAGCGAGTGGATGGAAGATCTGTCGCCGGCAGACATGGTTCGCCTGTGCTCCCACTACACGGTCGCCCGCCTGCTCGAGCGCGACGACTTTGCCAAGCGTTACCGCGCGGGCGAACCGATCGCCGTCCACGAGTTTCTCTACCCCTTCGTTCAGTCCTACGACTCCGTGGCGCTGCGCGCCGACGTCGAACTCGGCGGCACGGACCAGACCTTCAACCTGTTGATGGGGCGCGAGATCCAGCGCGACTACGGGCAGCCCCCCCAGGCGGTCATCACCCACCCGCTGCTCGTGGGCACGGATGGGGCCAAGATGTCGAAGAGCCTCGGCAACGGAATCGGCATCACGGATCCGCCCGACGAGATGTTCGGCAAGGTGATGAGCGTTTCCGACGCGCTGATGCTCGAGTACTACGACCTGCTTCACGACGGCCGCTGGGAGGCGCTGAGCTCCCTCCGCCAGGCGTTCCGGGATGGCGAGGGCGATCCGATGGAGTTCAAGCTGGGCCTCGCCCGGTCCCTGGTGGAGCGATTTGCGGGGGCCGAAGCCGCCCGCGCGGCCGCAGATCACTTCCGAAACGTCGTCCAGGGCAAGCAGACCCCGAAGGACCTCGAGGAGATTCGCTGCGAGACCGGCCCCAGCGGGGAGATCGGCCTGCTCGAGCTGCTGGAGCGCCTGGAGCTGATCACCTCGCGCAGCGAGGGGCGGCGCCTGGTCGGCCAGGGGGCCGTGCGCGTCGACGGCGAAGTCGTCGCGGACCCGACGCTGCGCTTGTCGCCGGGCTGCTTCCTGCTGAAGGTGGGGAAGCGGCGCTTCGCCCAGGTCCGCTTGAGCTGAATTTTCCCCCAAGGGAAGGCTCTATCTCATCGAGAGCCCTTGACCGCTCTCGAACCGCGACGTAAATTCTTTCCCCGGCAAGTTTTTGTAGGCACCTCGGGCAGTTGAGTCGGTCCCAGGTGCTTTTTTGTCTGCGATGCCCGAGACAGGCATCGGCAGACTTCTGCGGGTCTTTGAAAACTGAATAGCGTGTGGTCCATCGGGTTTGGAAAGCCCGATTGGATGGTTGGAGCAACAAATTTCTGTAACAACAGCACCTCGAACACCCTCGTGTTCAGGGTGCTGCTCATTCCGAAAAATCCGGTGCGCGGTACGCGAGTACACGCACCAGAGTAGGTTTCAAACTGGAGAGTTTGATCCTGGCTCAGAACAAACGCTGGCGGCGTGCTTAAGACATGCAAGTCGAACGGTAAGGCTTGGAACTCTTCGGAGTTTCGAGCACACGAGTGGCGCACGGGTGAGTAACGCGTGGGTAATCTGCCTTCGGGTTTGGGACAACTCCGGGAAACTGGAGCTAATACCGGATAAGACCACGGGGCCTTCGGACCCTGGGGAAAAAGATGGCCTCTCCTTGGAAGCTATCGCCCGTCGATGAGCCCGCG
>JAFDBP010000285.1 GCA_019313245.1 Deltaproteobacteria bacterium | reverse complement strand
TTTCGATCATCACGGGCGGTGGCACCGGCATCATGGAAGCGGCAAATCTCGGCGCGAACCGAGGAGAGGGTGACTCGATCGGGCTGAACATCCGACTGCCGTTCGAGCAGGAGCCCAACCGGTTTGCCAACACCGTCATTCACTTCAGCTATTTCTTCGCTCGCAAGGTGATGTTCGTGAAATACGCCTGCGGGTTCGTGGTGCTCCCGGGTGGATTCGGAACGCTCGATGAAGTCTTCGAGGCCCTGACCCTCAAGCAGACCAAAAAGATTCACGACTTTCCGGTGATTCTATTCGGAACCGCCTACTGGGAGGGGCTGGTCGATTGGATCACGGATCAACTACTCGCCGACCGCATGATCTCGAAGCGCGATCTCAAGCTCTTCACCGTCACCGATGATGTAGACGAAGTGGTCGAAACCATTCGGCGCCACTACAACCGGCGGCGGCGCTCGCACCGCCCGTCGGACGGTCGCGAAACGCCCTGAGCGTTTGGCGACGGGCGCTCAGCCCGCTTCGGACTCCGTCGGCCAGCGCTCGGCAATCAGCGGATCCAGCACGCTCGCGAATCCGAGCAGGCGTCCACGCGCGCTGACTTCGTCGTCACCGACCAGCGGCGTGCTGATTCGGATCAGTGCGCCATCGGCGCGCCCGCTCGTCAGTCGGCCGATCAAACGATCGATGTTCTGGTCCCAGCCACCGAGCATGCCGGTCTTTCGCACCGAGCGAAACCAGAAGTGGACGAGGCGGCGCTCGCCCTCGCGCTCGACGACGTACTCGTTGACCCGCAGGTCTCCATCGGGGATCACGCGAAGCGTGCGCGCCGATTCGATCCCCCAGCCAGCGCCCGTATAACAGCCCCGCGGCGTGTGCTCGGGCCGCCCACCGCGAGTCGTTCCGTAATAGCCGACGTAGAGCCAGACGAGCGAACCCGCGGCGTAGTAGGAGCGCTGCAGATTGAAATCGGCGCGCAGCACCGATTCGACGGTCGATTCGACCGGAACGTCCTCGCCCTCGTATACGTCGATCTCCATCGGCAATGTGCTGAGCGCGCTGGCGTCGATTTCGAGCGTGGGCTGCACCTGTAGCGACCACGCGAAGCCGCCGACGGCGAGCAGCACGAGCACGAGAATTGCAGTTACGAGGTTGGATGAATTCATTGCGGCATGGTCAGATCGAGAGTTTCACGAAAATGCGCCGGGGGATTAGCTGGAGCACGAGTGCGATCCAGCGCCAGAACCAGGGTGTGTAGACCACGTCGTCGCCCGCGATCATCGCGCGGTAGATGCGCGCCCCCACCGATTCAGGCGTCGCGAAGAGGGCCTGCTTCGGCAGGTGAGCCGTCATCGGCGTGTCGACGAATCCCGGGCGGATGTCGACGACGCTCACGCCGGTCCCGCACAATCGCCCCCGCAAGCCCTCGAGAAAGGTCGATACGGTCGCCTTGGCGGAGCCGTAGATGTAATTGGTCTTGCGTCCGCGCACACCGGCAATCGAGGTGATGACGGCGAGGCAGCCGCTGCGTCGGTTTTCGAAGTAGGCCGCCCCCCGAAGCAGCAGGGTGATCGGGCCCATCGCGTTGAGCGAGAATTCGAACAGCGTCTTCAGCGGATCGGCTTCGCACTCGGCCTGGTCGGGCAGCGTTCCCTGCGCGACGAGCAGCGCGTCGAGCCCGCCGAGTTTCTCGACCGCCTCGTCGATCAGCCGCGAGCAGCGCGCGAGGTCGATCAGGTCGACGATTTCGGTCTCCACTTTTTCTGCGCCCCGCGCACGCAGGTCGTCGGCGACCGCGGCGAGTTTGTCGGAATCGCGGCCGACCAACAGCAAGGCCGCGCCGTCGGCCGCGAACAGCCTGGCGGTCTCCTGCGCGATCGCGGAAGTCGCACCGGTGATCAGAATTCGCTTCACGCTACCGCTCCCGCCGTCACGCGGCGCCAAAAGGATGAGGAGAACTGGGGGTCGGTATAGCGCGAAAACTCCTTCCATTGTGGGTAGTAGGCCTGAAAACTCGCCGGCGACATGCGCGCGTCCTTCGCGGGGTAGACGCAGCCCCCCGCCTGTTGCACGAGTTCGTCGAGGTCGTCCAGCAGGTCGCATGTGGCCTGGCCGCGGTTGGGGAAATCGAGCGCGAGCGTCAAGCCCTCGCGCGGAAACGACATCAGGCCGGGTGAAGCGATATTGCCGAACTTCTTGAGAATGACGAGGAACGACCCCTGACGCGCGGAGCTGATCCGGCGCAGGATCTCGCGGAATGCCTCTTCGGCGTCGTTCGGTACGAGAAATTGATACTGAAAGAAGCCGCGTTTCCCGTAGATGCGGTTCCAGTCGCGCACGGCATCGAGCGGGTAGAAGAACGGCGCGTAGTGGGTTAGGCGCGAAATCCGCTCGCTCTGCTGCAGCTGAAAGATCGTCTGGTTGAAGAGCTTTACGGCGCTCGAATTCAACGCGAAAGAGGGCAGATCGAACGGGACGCAGAGCGGCCGCCGGGCCTTGCGCGGGGTACCGCCTCCGGCGAAGTTGGCCCGCTGAAACAATCCGCGCGTCGGGCCGGAGCGCATGCAATCGACCCAGGAGACCGTGTACTCGTAGTCGGCGCTCGATTCACTCTCGAGTGCGAGATACTCGTCGAGGCTCCGGAATCGGATCCTCTCCATCTGCAGGCAAGGGCTCGGGATGCCGACGAGCTGAATCTCGACCCACGTGATCACCCCCGTGAGCCCCATCCCCCCAATCGTCGCGCGGAAGAGTTCGGCGTTCTGATCGGGCGAGCATTCCTGCTGGCTGCCATCCGAGCGCCAGAGTTCGAAGCGCCGCACGTGGCGGCCGAAGGTTCCCGCGCGGTGGTGGTTCTTGCCGTGGATGTCGTTCGCGACCGCACCGCCGAGCGTGACGAACTGGGTGCCCGGGCTCACCGGCAGGAACCAGCCGCGCGGAACCGCCACCGCGAGCAGCTGTTGGAGGCTCAGGCCGGCCTCGGCGCGCAGGATGCCGCGCTCGAAGTCGAAGTGAATCAAGCGCGAAAGCGGGCTGGTGTCGATGAGGATGCCGCCGTCGTTCAGGCAGCTGTCACCGTAGCTGCGACCGAGACCGTAGGGGAGGGCGGCAGACGATCCCAGATCCAATTCCGCGAGTTCGCTGCGCCAGTAGACGCGGCGAACCGCGGAAGCAGTCGCCTTCGGGATTCGCCCCCAACTCTGGTAGTCCGCCATTGCCAGAGCGTAGCTCGGCGCGGGATCGCCGAGCAAAACGCCTCGAAGCGAAGCGATTGCTCGGGTTTCGCTGGATTCCAAACGAAGATGCGTTATGCCCCGAGCGTGAAACTTCGGCAGCCCCCTCGCAGGATTCGTCGACCCCGTTTTGCGCATCGGGCAGAGTGTTGATTCGAGCTTCGATCTGGCCGATCGCGTCTTATGCGGCCTGATATCATCCGCTAGATGGAAGATCCCGGCGCGCCGCCGCGGTCGCTGCTGATTCCGGGCGACAGATCTAGATTCGCGCAAAGTTGGAAATTTCCAACGTTGGCGTGAAGGCAGGCTCTCCGGACTGTGGAGTTTTCAACGGATCACTCGAGCGCTTCGTGGCCGAAAAAATCACCACAATTTTGCCCTGGGCAATCGGGAAGTGGACTGGAGCGACCGAGCAGTTGATACTAGATGGAATGGATCGACACCCGCTTTGCGCTACCCATCTGGGCAATTCTGAAGCCCGATGCGCGCGGACGCCACTCCCGGGCGTACTCCGTTGCGCGCAAGATCGGAGCGGACCAGATGTTCGCGGTTCGGACCCGCTTCCATTTCGACACGAAGTCCAGCGGGCGAGATCTTTCCGGTTCTATCTCGATGATTCGATCGACCCAGAAGATCCGCCCACCCGACTTCAAGGCCAGTTACGAGCACAGCGTATGCCAAACGAGATGTTTGGCGCGCGAACTCCAATGTTAGCGTTTGCGCTCCAACAGGCGTCTTTGCAGCTAGGCGGTATGATCGGCAAATGAAGATCTTGATCGTTGCGCCGCAGCCGTTTTATCAGGAGAGGGGAACACCGATCTCTGTGGATTTCCTGATCCGGGCGCTGCTTGCGCGCGGAGACGACGTCGATCTGCTGACCTACCACGAAGGCGTGGATCGAACGTACGAGCGATTGCGAATCTTTCGAATCGAGCCGTTTCCGCCAATTCACCACCTCCGGCCGGGTTTCTCGGCAAAGAAGTTGTACTGCGACGTCTTTCTCTTCTTTCGATTGATTCCGCTGCTTCGAGAGAACCGCTACGACGTCGTCCACGCTGTCGAAGAGGGTTCGCTCATGGCGCTGCTACTTTGCCCTTTGCGATCCATCCCATTCGTGTGCGATGTCGATTCATCGATGACGACTCAGCTGGTCGATCGTTTCGGTCTGTTGCGGCCTTTTCGCCCGCTGCTCGAGAGGATCGAAGCCATGCCCTATCGAAAGGCAGCGGCCGTCGTGCCGATGTGCGATGCACTCGCGGACAGCATACGGCGATATCGACCCAAGCAGATCGTCGTCTTGAAAGATGTCTCACTCGTTCGCGAGTATAAGGAATGGGAGAGTGCCGAGAATCTCGCGAAAAATTTGCATTTAGACGGCCCCGTCGCGATGTACATCGGCAATCTCGGGGTTCATCAGGGTATCGACCTATTGCTCGCGGGTTTCGCGATCGCCGTTCGAAGCGTCGAAGACGCGTCATTGATCATCATCGGAGGGGCTCCGAGCGAAATTCATCGATACCGAGTCGCTGCGAAGAATCTGGGCATTGGCAAGCGTGTGCATTTTCTCGGCCCGCGGCCCGTGGAGCAGATCGGGCTCTACATGAAACAGGCGGATGTGCTCGTGTCGCCGCGCAAGCATGGCGTGAATACGCCGATGAAGGTGTACAGCTATCTCGATTCGGGCGTCGCGGTGCTCGCAACACGGCGTCAGACACATACCCAGGTGATGACTCACGAAATTGCAATGCTCGCGGAACCATCTCCGGACGATCTGGCCAGGGGTTTGGTGGAATTGTTCGAAGATCCCGATTTGCGAGAGAGGTTGGCTCGCAACGCGCGCGCGCAGATCCAACGCGAGCACAGTTACGCTGGATTCCGCGAGCGCGTCCACGAACTCTACGCGCGGCTCGAAGAGATGCGCCCATGACGCATGACCGATCTCGTGACCGGCTCGGCAGTCTGGCGAGTCGATACGACCTCGCCGTGGTCGGCGCTGGCATTCAGGGTGCGGCCGTAGCCTGGGAGGCGGCTTCGCGAGGGCTCCGAGTGGTGCTGGTCGAAGCGGGCGACTTCGGGTCTGGGACTTCCGCCAACAGCCTGAAGACCATCCATGGCGGCGTGCGCTGCCTGCAGCGCCTCGATTTTTCTGCGATGCGAGAATATGCGCGCGAGCGTCGGGCGTTGTTGCGGATTGTTCCCCATCTGGTCGCACCTCTGCCTTGCATGATTCCGACCCATCGACAACTTTCGAAGAGCAAGCTTTTCCTGGGTGCTGGCATGCTGGTCTACGACTTCGCGAGCCGTGACCGGAATTTCGGAATCGATCCCGCACGGCGGATTTCCCGCTGCGGGATCCTTTCGCTTGCCGAGTGGAGAGAACTCGCCCCCACGTTGAGCGACGCGTCGATCAACGGTGGTGTGCGCTGGTACGACGCACAAGTCTACAACTCGGAGCGATTGGTGCTGGCCTTCGTAATCTCCGCGAGAAATGCCGGAGCGGATACGCTGAACTACACGGCGAAGACGGAATACGTCATCGAACAGGGGCGCGTGCGCGGCCTGGTCGTGCGCGATCGAGCGAGTGGGCAAACGCGCGAGATCGGAGCGGATTGCGTCGTTGATTGCACGGGTCCCTGGGCGGTCCGCGACGGGTTGTTTCGCAGCAGTGTAGGTGAATCGGGCCCGCGCGTGCTGGCGCGAGGTATCAATCTCGTGACTCCGCGCAAGCTCACCGATTGTGCTCTGGGCGCACGTCCCCTCACGGGCCTCGACGACAGTAGGCGCTTGCTGTTCATCGCACCCTGGCGGGAGGGCACGATCGTCGGGACCTGGTACTACTCCGAGCCGGCCGAACCCGGGTCGTTGACTCTGACCGAGCCGGAACTCGCCGACTGCCTGCGGCAGGTCAACAGCATCTCGCCCTCCTTCGAGTTGCGACGCGAAGACATCTCGCTGATCCACCGGGGCCTGCTTCCCGCAAATCCACCCGCGCCGGGCGGAGTCGAACCCAGACTCTGGGAGCATGCGCAGATCCTCGACGCCGAATCGGGGGCTCCAGAGGGGCTCTATTGGCTTCAGGGGGTCAAACTGACAAATGCCCGGGCGGCAGCCGTCCAGGCCGTCGATCGGGCCGCACGTGGGCTCGGCAAGGCCGTGGGTGCGTCCAAAACCGATCGGACGCCGCTCTATGGTGGCGCGATCGAGAACTACAGGCTGTTCGAACAGGATTGGCGCAAAAGGCTGGGGGGGCGATGGCCCGACGAAACCATCGATCGGCTGCTCCGCAACTACGGGAGCTGCCTGGAATCGATCCTCGCCCTGATCGACGGCGATGCCGCTTTGGGCGAGCCCGTGCCCAAATCTCCGAATTCACTCCGGGCCGAGATTCAATTCGCGCTCGATCGTGAAATGCCCGTTTCGCTGAGCGACCTGATCCTGCGCAGGACCGATCTCGGAACGCTGGCCTGCCCGGATCGCGCAACCATCGATTATTGCGCCGACGTCATGGCCCGGCACATGGGTTGGGATTCGAGCGAAAAAACGAGCAATATCAGCGAATTACTGGATTGTTATACGCGTTCGATCGAGGCTTGACGGCTGGGTCCGCAGCCTGTGCCACTGCATATTCGTGACGACAGCGAGCCGGATATGCCAGATCCTGCCTCGATCCGCGCCAGCGCCGACCCAAACGGGCCGCGAGTTTGACACCTCTTGCGCGCGCAGGTGCACTCAATAAGGGTAACCATCCACGCCGGTATCTTTGCATGAATAAGCGTCAGCACATCGCCGTAACCGGCGCGACGGGTTTTCTCGGGCAGCACCTCTGCGCGCGCCTGCTCGGCGAAGGGCGACAACTCTCCGTGCTGGCCCGTGACCGCCTCAAAGGTGACACCTATCGGGATCGCGCCGATCGGATCGTGATCGGCGACATTGCCGATTCCGGCGCCGTCGCCGAGCTCGTCTCAGGTGCGGATGCGGTCATCCATCTGGTCTCGAACTTCCGGACGGCCTCGGGGCCGCCCGAGAGTTATCACCGGGTCAATGTCCTCGGAACCCGGACCGTCCTCGAAGCCTGCCGCGAGGCCGGTGTCGGGCGCCTGATCCACTGCTCGACGATCGGGGTTCATGGCGACGTGCGCTCGACTCCCGCCAACGAATCGTCTCCGTTCAATCCGGGCGACCTGTACCAGGAAACCAAACTCGAGGCCGAAGAACTGGTCCGAGCGGCAGCAGCGCAGAGTCCCCCCGATATCGTCATCGTCCGACCCTGTTCGATGTATGGCCCGGGCGACATGCGGATGCTCAAGATGTTCAAGATGCTCTCGAAGCGGGTGTTCTTCCTCGTCGGTCCCTGCGCTGAAAATTTTCACGCAGTCTATATCGATGATGTCGTCGACGGATTCGTGCAGATTCTCGATCGCGACGGGCTGGCTGGCGAGACGTTCATCATCGGAGGCGATCGCTACCTTTCGCTGAAGGATTACATCGGAGTCGTCGCAGAGGCGGTCGGCGCGCCGCCGCCGTTCTTGAAGTTTCCGTATTGGCTGTTCAATGGCGCTGCAGCTGCCTGCGAAACGGTCTGCGTGCCATTTGGCATCGAGCCGCCGCTGCATCGTCGGCGGGTGCGCTTCTATCGCAACAACCGCGCGTTCGACATCGGCAAGGCCCGCAGTGTGCTCGGTTACGCACCGCAGGTGAGCCTCGAGGAGGGCATGCGGAGGACCGTATCCTGGTACCGAGAGAACGGATACCTTTAGCGCCTGGCATTCAGCGGCTTCGAATCGCCAGGGGAGTCAGCGCGTGATCGTTCTTGGATTGTCGGACAGCAGCGTTTGTGGCGGCGCCACCGTCCGCAGCGATGGTCAGATCCTCGCCTCGATCAACGAGGAACGTCTCGACCGCCAGAAGCTCTCGACCGGCTTTCCCGCGCTAGCGCTGGAGGCCACGCTCGGCATGGCCGGCCTCTCGATCGAAGATGTCGATCGGGTCCACGTCACCGACATCCACAACTACTTCAAGCCGCAATCCAGCTATTGGGAGGGCTGGCTGGTCGATCACGCCGGCAAGCGCAAGCAGTTGATGGCGACCCTGTCCTCGTCGGTCTCTTCGGTGATCGGAAACTCTGACATCGCGCAATCCTCCTACTACGCGATGAAGCGCGCGATCACGAGCAAGCGCAGAGAGGCGCTCTACGGTCTGCTCCGTGCGAAGTACGGCCTCGTCAAGAAGCCCATTCACGTCGATCACCATTTCTGCCACGCGACCTCGGCGTATTACACCGCCGGTTATCGCGACTGCACGGTGATCACGCTGGATGGCGGCGGCGACGGGCTGTGCTCGCAGGTCTACCGGGTTGAGAACGGTCGTTTCGAGCAGATCCACAAGCTCCGGAGCTACCACTCGATCGGAAACTATTACGCCTACATCACCAAGCTCTGCGGATTCACCGCCCACAAGCACGAGGGCAAGATCACAGGACTGGCTGCGTTCGGCGAGCCGATCTACAAAGAGATGCTCGCCGAGATGATCGACTTCGACACGCCCGACATCCGCAACAAGGCGAACGCCTACTACTGGTCGGCGGTCAACAAGATCAAGAAGCGACTGCCCCGCAACTTCAAGATCGAAGATCTCGCTGCGAGCATGCAGAAGGTGCTCGAAGACGTCGTGGTCGATTACTGCAAACACTGGATCGAAGCTTCCGGGATCTCGAAGGTAGCGCTCGCGGGAGGCGTGTTCGCCAATGTCCGCCTGAATCAGGAGATTCACCAACTCGATTGTGTCGACGATCTCTTCATTCACCCCGGCATGGGCGACGAAGGGCTCAGCTTCGGTGCGGCCCTCACGCCCGCCTCCGTCGCCCAGGGCGAATTCGGCGAGCCGCTTCACGACGTCTACCTCGGCCCCGAGTACAGCGAAAGCCAGATGCGGAACGCACTCGAGCGGCGGGGCATCAATTACAGGCGCTCGGATCAGATCGAGGTCGATGTCGCGCAGCTGCTGGCGGATGGCTACGTGGTTGCGCGCTTCAATGGCCGGATGGAATACGGCCCCCGCGCGCTCGGCAATCGCTCGGTGCTCTACCAACCCAACGACCGCTCGGCCAACGATTGGCTGAACAAACACCTCGACCGCACCGAGTTCATGCCCTTCGCACCCGCGGTCGCGATCGAGAACGCTTCGCGCTGCTTCCACGATGTGGGCGGGGCCGAGAACACGGCCCGCTTCATGACGATCACCTTCGACTGCACCGAAGAGATGCACCGCCTGTGTCCGGGCGTTACCCACGTGGACGGCACCGCGCGGCCGCAGCTGGTCCGGGAGGAAGACAACCCGTCCTACTACCGGATCATCCGGGAATACGAGCGCATCACCGGCATTCCCTCGATCGTGAATACCAGCTTCAACGTACATGACGAGCCGATCGTCTGTTCGCCCGAAGACGCACTCAATGGATTCATCGATGGCGATCTGGATTATCTCGCGATCGGGCCCTTCCTCGCCGAGGGCAAGAACGCCCAGAGCCGCAAACGCGTGATCAATTCCGATGCCGGCTGATTGGAAACCGCACAGATTCCGAAAATCGCGCGCGCGAATGTGCGCTAGCCCCCCGTAAACCGAGATGGCGATCAACCTCCGAAAATCGATCCAGAAGAACCTTCCCGAAGCCATCGCCTTCGCGACCGGCCGGATGCCTTCGTTCATATACGGATTTCGTCACTTCAAGGACATTCCGGTCTTCTGCTTCCACTCGGCCCGCTATCCGCTGTTCGAGCAGCAACTGCTCTTTCTAAAACGAAACGGTTACCGAACACTCTCCGCCGATGAACTGTACGAGCGCCGCTGTGACAAGAATTACCGCAACGACGGCAGCGAAATCGTGCTCACCTTCGACGACGGTCTCGCGTCGGTCTGGACTGTTGCCTTTCCGTTACTGCAAAAGTACGAAACCAGGATCGTGAGCTTCATCCTGCCCGGACTCATCGACGATGAATCAGAAATAGGGGCGACGATTGCCGATGTGGGGGAGGGCGACCGCGCAGACCTCGCCAATCGCGACTTCGGCGACCAGCCGCTCTGCAACTGGCGAGAAATCGATCGGATGCACGAGAGCGGGCTGGTCGATTTCCAATCTCACGGTATGTACCACGAGCTGATTGGCGTATCGCCAAAGATCGTCGACTTCGTTCACACAAATTTTGATCTGAACCAATATGGAAATATCCACGTTCCCATCTATGCAACGGCGCAGTCGCGGCGCTCACGAGAGAGGGTACTCGGGCACCCGATATACGAATCCGCACCGCGCTTCACGGGCCAGCCGCGCTACTTCGATCCACCGGCGCTTCGCGACGCCTGCGCGGCCTTTGTCGCCGCAAACGGAGGTGTCCAGTTTTTCGCGAAGAAGCATTGGCGGGCAGCGCTGCAAGATTTC
>JAFDBP010000284.1 GCA_019313245.1 Deltaproteobacteria bacterium | reverse complement strand
CTAGTGGATGTCCGCTTCCGCCCATTCTCTGCCGGTGTTTAACTCGACACGGCCGGGCTCGCTATGCCCCAGAGACCAAGGGATCTTTTGTCCCCTGGTCTCCCCATAGGCTCCCCTAAGCCCTTGAATGGGTTGGTGGGCCCGCCAGGACTCGAACCTGGAACCAAGGGATTATGAGAACGGCGAACTCATTCTTCAGAATCCTTTGGAACATGGTCGGCGGCCCGCCCTTGCAGGGCCTCGACCAGCCAGCTGAGCGACTGCAGCAGATCCTCGCCCTGTTCAGATGTGAGGATGCCCCCGCGGACGAACGCCCGTAGCTCGTTGCCGCACGCGTTGAGTTGATTCAGGGCTATGTGCGTCTGCCCCGCTGTCTCGGCGATCTCCGCGCGATCCAGCTTCACCAACAGCGAGCGCACCTGACCGTGGTTGAGCACGCCTTCGACGCCGAGCGCAACGATCTTGGCGCGGAGATCGTCGAACGGATCGAGGGTCGTCGCTGAGACGATGCCCAGATCGGAGTGGGCCTCGGGGTCGGTCGCGCGCGCCTGAACGCCGAACTCGTAAGCCTGCTCACTCGCAAGGCCCGTGATCGTTGCCTGCGTCGCGCTCGTGCTACCCGCGGGTATCCACGAGGTCGATCCATCGGGTCGGTAGTACAAGCCATAGCTCGTGATGTCGTGCCCGCCGTCTTCGCCTGGCGTCCAGCTCAATGCAACGGCGTAGGCCCCCGGAACAGCACTCACCTGAGGGGCGGCGATCTCACCGTAGGGCGTGGCGCGGACGTTGTTGCTCCTCGGCAACGTACCCGCGTCGCCGAGGGCAGCAACCTCGAACTCGTATTTGGTCCCATTCGTGAGGCCGGAGACCGAGAATCCGGTGACCGCCGGATTCGTAACGCTGACGTCCCACCAATCGACGGCGCCAACTTCTCGGTAGTACACGATGTACCCGGTGATGGCTCCCGACGGTGGATCGGCCGGTCGATTCCAGGACAGCGTCGCCGACCCGTCGGCCGTCGAGTCGAGGTGGAGGTACGGCGCGAGAACGAGCTGGACGGCGCCGATGTTCCGGCGACCATTTGCGTCGACGCGCGGGTTGCCCAGGACATCGTGCAGGATGGGATCCCCGTCGATGGGGTTCATCAGCTCGTGGGTGCCACCGGGGCCGGCATCGTCGATGACGTCGATCAGCTCACCCGGGGCGATGGGTGTGATGGATTGCGGGTAGGAGACCGCGAGGTCCTGGGATAGGCCGGGCGGCTCCGTGCGCAAAAGGTCGTTTTGGAAGAGTTCGCGCAGGACGGACGCATCCTGATCGTCCACGGGCGACACCCACGAGAAGTTGTCGGCAACGAACGTGCCTCCGAGACTCGCATAGTAAGCCCTCCCTTCGAGAGGTGCGCCGATGGTGGCGGCCGTGGCGCCGCCGTACACGGCACTCTCGACCAGGCGGATGGAGCCGCCTGCTGCGTGAAGCGGCTGGCCCTCCAGGTCGGGGGGATCCCCATGGAAGCCGACGTACACGGTGCTGGCGATCAGGTCGATCTCGCCACCGGGCCCGGCCACGATGGAATTCCAGCTGTCTCCCAGGTTCGTGCCGAGATCGATGGCGGAATTCACGATGAGCGCCTTGCCATCGAGGATCTGGACTCCGCCGGATTCCACGAATCGGGAGGACACGATCTTCACCTCGCCGCTGTTCCAAGCGATGGCGCCGGCCGCCATGTTGTCGATCAGCGATACGTTTTCCATGACGAGGTTTCCGCTGCCCGCGATGACGCCGGCGAACACATAGTACGAGTCCCCGGCGTAGATCGTGCTTCGGAAGCTGTAGCCGTCCTCCACGGTCGTGTTCCGAATGACCAGGCCCCGGAAGTTCCCTTCGACGACGGCGCGGTCGCAGGGCGAAATCGCTCGCACCTTCTCGATACGGACGCCTTCTATCCACAGGCTGCTGTTCTGCTCTCCGATCGCGAAGTTGTTGACGCCTACCGCGTTCAGGTCGCGCACGGTGACTTCGATGCCCGTGTTGTCCTGCCCGAAGGTGCCGATCTGCAGGAACGGCATGGCGGGAGAAGCGACGATCGTGGGGGGATCCGACTGGCATCGAACCCCGTCCCCGATCGGGTTGAGGTCTCCCGAGGTGTTGATCCACGCCGGGTTGCTGAAGACCGTGGCTCCCCGCCCCTCGATAGTCACGGACTCGGTTAGACGCACGACGCCGCGCCGCGCCGCAGGATCGTCCGTGGTGAGATCGATTCGCAGACCCGCGGCAATGTCGATCGTGTCGCGACCTGGTGTCGAGTTCGCACTGTCGACGGCGGCTAGCAGCGAGCCCTGTCCGTTCAGGTCCGATGTCGTTACGTAGAATGTGTCTGCCCAAGCCAAGCCCGAGCCAAGAACAAGACTCGCCAGAGCGACTGACGACGATTGAGAAAACGTACCCATATCAACACCTTTCAGGAATTAACCGGGCGCATTCGAGTTACCCGTCTCTCTCATAAAGTTAGGCAATCTCGCCGGAGAGGCGGATAGGAGGAATAAAGAGGATACCTGAAGTACGGCGGTTCGAGAGAAATGCGCTCAGCGCCGTAAGGCTCGGTGGCATCCGGTGATGAGGTGCCGCGAAGCGGGTAGCGTTTCCGGCGAATAGGCCGAGAAAGTCTGCCGTGTGGGTTGCGTTGGACGAACCGGATCCTGGCGGT
>JAFDBP010000283.1 GCA_019313245.1 Deltaproteobacteria bacterium | reverse complement strand
GGCCTTGTCCTTGAGCTTCTTGCGCACGCTCTTGGGCGTGAGTGTCGTCACGCCTTCGGGCCGGACCAGGCACGCGGCGACGACGAAACCGGTGAGTTCGTCGCAGGCGAGCAGGCTCTTGTCGAGCTGGCTCTCGTAGGGCACGCCCCACTTGGTGTAGTGCGCCGAGATCGCGTAGGCGATCTCCTCTTCGCCCCGCTCGCGCAGCCAGGCCACGATCCGCTTGGGGTGCTCTTCGGGCCACTGCTCGTAGTCGGCGTCGTGCAGCATCCCCGCCACCGCCCAGCGCTCTTCGTCCACCGCGCCGTCTCCATACGCGTGCGCCGCCCGTCGCATGACGATCTCGACGGCGCGCGCGTGTTTTCGCAGCGAATCCGTCTTCGTCCACTCGGTCAGCTGCCGCCACGCATCATCGCGGGTCAACATCTCTGCCCCACCTCACGCAGTCCGCTCGCGACGGAAGCGCGAGCGCGACGAGGATATCGCGCCGAACCGCGGCGACAAAGGAAGTCGTTTCGCACCTCTACGCTGCCGAGAGCCGCGGGCAGGCGTCGGAGCGCATCGCCGGAATCCACCACTCCTCGCCGCGCTCCGTCGTCACGTATTCGGGCCAGCGGAAATGGATCGGGGGTTCGTAATCGCAGAGCGGCGGGATCCAGTTCGCGCCCCCGATTCCACCGCCGGTCCGCGCCTCGAATTCGCGGCTCGCCGCCGCCAGGGTTTTGCCGTCGCTGAGCAGATCGACGACGGTCAGGCCGATGACCTTGGCTGCGCACAAGACGGTCGGGTCGATCGTCGCGGGTATGCCGCCGAGTGCATTCATCGCCCAGCCCGGATAGCGATAGCCCGGCGGTCCCTTCAGCATGGGACGTCCGATGTACAGTCGCACCGTCGGCGCGTGCCAGCACATTTCCGTGTAATCATCCGAGGTCGAATTTCGCTGAGACGGGGGCAGGCCCTGGCGCCGAATGCGTTCGGCCTCCTCGGGCTCGATCAGGTCTTCGCAGGCCTCCATGAAGGGCTTGTCCATGGGCGCCAGGCCCAGATTCGATTGAATTTCGCGCGCCACCGCGATCGCCTCTTCGCCGAGCACGGGCCCGCCGACTTCACACAGGTTCCTGTAGGTCAGTTTTGCCATCGCGTGATTGGGCAGGCCCTCGCGCGACTTGCAGACCCAGTGGCGCTCCCAGCGGCAATGCGTGGCCGATGCCGCGGCCTCCGCGTTCTGGTCGAGCACGCGAAACACCTGCTCGGCCTGGCCGTAGTCCGATACGCGGCAGAGATACTGGATCTGGGCGAGCCCGGCCGGCAGGTTGTCGGCGGTCGCCTGCCCCGCCGTCAGGATCGCCTCGCTCAGCGTCCAGCCGCCGCTGAACGGCAGGCTGGAGGCCAACTTCATCTTGGTCAGGTTGTACATGGTGACCAGCGCATCCGTGGCGCCCGGCGCCCGGGCGGCGCTGTGCGCTTGAATGATCGGCGAATCATCCGGCGCCGCCAACCAGTTCTCCGGCTCGTCGCAGTGGAAACTGTAGATCGCAGAGTAGGACGCGCCGCAATGGGTGTCCCACAGCACGGTGTTGGACAGCGGCAGGATGTAGGCCGGGTGAAAGCTGATGAAGGCGTCGATGCCGTCGTAATAACCGCGCGCCGCGTGAATCGGCTTGGATCCGCGCACCTTCTCGGCCGGTTCGCCGAAGAATTTCAGCGTGCCCTTCAATCCATGATCCTGCATCGCCGCCTTGGCCGCGAGAAATCCACCGAGTGCACCCATGCCCAGCGCGGAGTGGGGATCCGTGTGGCCGCCCGCGTGCGGCGACAGACCGGCGCGCGCTTCCTCGCGGGTGGTCGCGGCCTGGCAGTTTCCCGGCACGCCGTCGTATTCCGCGTAGCCCGCGATCACCGGCCCCTTTCCGCTGCCGAAGGTCGCCGCGAAGGCGGTCGGCATGCCGCCGCTGCCCTCCTCCACTTCGAAACCCTCGGCGCGCAGGCGGTCGACGTACCAGCGCGCCGACTTGTACTCCCGCCAGGCCGTCTCGCCGTAATTCCAGATCGTCGAACATCCCTCGGAGAGATCGCCGGAGTGCCCGTCGACCCAGCGCAGCGCCGCTTCCCTTGCCTTCGACATGTCTCCCAATCCCTCCCTATTCGCGCGGCGCGACCCAGAGCGGGCAGCGCGTCAGAGCAGGGATCGAGGATAGACTAAACGAGCGGCGCGTAATGCCGATGTAGGCCAAAAGGAGCGCAATTCCATTATGATGGGCGCTGTGATTTCGAGAAGCGCGATTTGGTGAAATCCCCGAAGCGAATACCGGTGCTGATCCTGATCGGATTGATCTTGTCGGGCTGTTTCTCCGACAAGGACTGGCGAACCGCCAGCCGTGAATCCGCGGGGATCGCGCCCGACCCCGAAACGACCGAGGAAGCCGTTCTACACGTCTATGGCGCGAGGGCCTGGAGCTGGCGCGGTTGGTTTGCGATCCACACCTGGATCGCCACCAAACGAAGCAGCGAAGCCTTCTACACGGTATACGACGTCGTCGGTTGGCGCGGCGGCGAGGGGCAATCGGTCATGCGGGTTACCCGGGACATCCCCGACCGCTATTGGTACGGCGAGAAGCCCCGCATCATCGTGGAACATCGGGGCACCGGAGTCGACGAACTGATCGACGCCGTCGACGCGGCCGCCCACGCCTACCCCTGGAAGACGACCTACAAAGCCTTCCCGGGCCCCAACAGCAACACGTTCACCGCCTGGATCGCCGAGCAGGTTCCAGAACTGGAGTTGGACCTGCCGTTTTCCGCCATCGGAAGCGGTTACGTCGACTAGCCGCGGCGCCCGCGGAAACCGACCCGTACTACTTCCCGACCAGCTCCTTGATCTTTCGCGCCGCGCCGGCGGCATCTTCGGCGTAGCCGTCGGCGCCGATCGAATCCGCCCAGGCCTGATTGACGGGGACGCCGCCGACCATCGTCTTGATCTTCCCCTTCAGGGATTCTTCCTTGAGGATGTCCTCGAGATTCTTTTGCGCCTTCATCGTGGTCGTCAGCAGAGCGCTCGTGCCGATCACGTCGGCGTTCACCTCGACGGCTTTGTCGACGAAAGCCTCCGGAGAGACGTCTCTGCCGAGATCGTGAACGGTAAAACCACTCGCGGCCAGGAACGACGCGACGATGCTCTTGCCGATGTCGTGGATGTCGCCCTGAACGGTTCCCAGGACCACGACACCTTTCGAGGTGATCTCATCGCTTTTGATCGCCTTGTTGCAGAGCTCGGCTGCCAACTTCATGGCTTCCGAGGACATGAAGAGCCGCGGCAGAAAGATCTCCTCGTTTTCGAATTTTTCCCCGACCTCGGCGATGCCCGGTATGAAGCCCTTCTCCAGCAGCTCGGCGGCGTCGATCCCCGCGGCCAGCGCTCGCTCGACGACCGATCTGACCAGATCCTGATTGGCATCCGTTACGGCATTGCTCGCTTCATCAAAGAGTTCTTTCATCATCGATCCCCGCTGTGGAGCAAGTTGTCAATCCATCAAAATGGTGCCGACTGTTCATTCGGCACTCTTGGCGATCTTCACGAGTTCTTCGGCCAGACCCGCTTCCAATGGTTTGGGCTGATGCGTTTCCAGGATCTTCTTGGCTCTTTCTACGGACGCTTGGTGCAGATCCTTGGCGCCCCTCTTTTCCCAGCCACCCCGCATTCTCCGATCGATCATGTCCGCCTGGACCTGCTCGTCTTCGAGATGATCCAGGGTATGTTGTTGTCCGAGGAAATTGCCGCCGATGCCGACCCTCTTGATCACGTCGACGGCCATCAGCTCGTCGTTGACCTTGATTCCGCAGATCGATCGCTTGATCATGGCGGCGAGCTCATTGTCCATGACCATCTGACTGAAACTCAAGACCTGGCCCATTTCCAGCATCCCCATCCCGTAGACCAGATTGGCACCTGCCAAGGCTGGTAGTAGCGCGGTCAGGGTTTTTTCGTGGCCGGCCTGGGCGTCAGGCACCTTTGAATCCACCTACAAACCGCCGACATAACACGGAACTTCGTAGAAGTGCGCCAGCTCCGCGACGGCCGCGCTGATCATGCCCATCTCGGGGGCACCGACCGTCGCGGTCACCGTCTTCATGTTGAAGGTCGTGGTCGAACTTCCATACATCACCGGGGTTCCCGGATTGGTCAGTTGCGCCAGCACGATGCCGCTGATCACCTCGGCGTTGTGCACCACGAGCGTTCCCGACAGCGGAATCGGCGCCGTGGCTCCCGACAGGGCCATGCTCAAGACGTTGATCGGCATCCAGTTCTTGGCCGATGCGATGATCACGTCGCAGCACTCGTTGATGAGCTGCAACGGGCTGGTGGGGCAAACGCCGAAAGACACGATGGGTCGAGCCCGCAGCTCGTCCTTCCCACCCGCGATCGCGGCGCCCATTTCGACCATCTTTTCACATCGATCGCCCGATTCGGCGTCGGTGACGACGTGTTTGGTCGTATTGGGAAGCGTCACGGCCAGGCCGTGGAGGTCGTAAGAACTCGGCGGCATGTCTTCGGCCGAAACGGGCGGCATACCGACATCCACGTGTTCCAGCGCGTCACACAGGATCGCCATGTTCTTGACGTCTTCGAGCGTGGACTCTCGGATTTCATTGGTTTCGAGATCTTGCGTCAGCGCGCCGGTACCAAAGGGCGTGAAACCGACCTTGCGGCCTCCCATCATGAAGTCGTTTTCCGGGTCCCGCCCCGCCAGCAGGATGTGGCTGGGAGCTTGATCCATCGCCTCGTTGACCAGGTGCTGGGGAAAGCGAACCACCTTGGTCTTCTTGTTGACCCAGCAGCCTCCCTTTTCGAGGATGCTCAATGCCTCGTCGTGGTCCACGAAGATGCCCGTCGATTGCAGAACGTCGAGCGTCGCGGCGTGAATCTGGTCCAGATCATCTCGGGTCAGGGTATTCATGCCCCAACCCTCCAGCGTGCGGGTACCCGCCGTCGGTATACGCCTCATTTCGACCTCCTCTATTTGATCTCGCCGCTTGAACTGGGCATTCCCACGATTCTCTTCACACAGAGCTGATGAAGACGCGTTTCAGCACCGGGATTTCTTGTACGCTCGAGAGAGCAACTCGATATAAGCCGGGCTGGTGCCGCAGCAACCGCCGATGAAGTCCGCTCCGGCATCGACGACCGGCCGCGCCAGCTCCACGAATTGCTCCGCCGTCGTGCCATAGACGGTTTCGCCGCCTTCGAGCCGGGGAATTCCGGCATTGCTCTTGATCCAGATCGGAAGCTCCGTTCGCTCTTTGAGCACCTCGCAGGTCTTCAACATACCTTCCAGACCCTGCCCACAGTTGCTGCCGATGACATCGGCACCCAGTTTTCCGAAACACTCGACCGCCTCTGCGACGGTCACACCCATCATCGTGTGGTCTTTGTTCTTCCCTCGACCGAAGGTCATGCAGGCGACGACTGGCAGGCCCGTGCTCTTCGCGGCTTGCACCGCCAACTCCGCTTCTTTCAGGTCCATCATCGTCTCCACGACGATGCCATCGGCACCCCCCGATGCCAGTGCATCGGCCTGCTCCTGATAACTCTCGGCGATCTGCTCGGGCGAAACCTCCCCCATGAACAGGCTCTTGCCGGTCGGCCCCATCGACGCGAAGACCCTCGCCTCGGTTCCGGCCGCCCGCTTCGAAATCTCGACGCCGGCCACATTGATTTCGCGCACCTTGTCGGCCAGGGCATTTTGTTCGAGACAGAGCCTGGTGGAGCTGAAGGTATTGGTGATGATGATCTGGCTGCCGGCTTCGACGTATTCCCTGGCGACTTCTTCCACCCTCTCTGGCGAACTGAGATTCCACTCGTCGGGGCAGGCGCCGTCCGGCAATCCCTTCGCCTGCATTTGCGTGCCCCAGGCTCCATCGAGGATGACGGGCCGGTCGTTCAAGAGATCTCGAATTGTCTGGTTCATTGGTCTTCACACGATGATCGGCATGAATGCGGGAGTCGCGCGGAGGTTCGCGATGGCCGAAGCCGACGAGGCGGACGGCAACAAAGCAAAGGCGAGAATGTTCGCATCTCGATCCCCTTCTCGAGCGAACCGATGGCGTTCCCGCCTATTCTCCGCCATCTACCGCCCACCCGCAACGCTGACGCCCCCGCAAGCCCGCGAGAATTCCGGCTTCGACGGCATCTGATCCAGAGAAAGCGCGTGGGCGATTCGACCTGGAGCGGCGCCACTGCCCGCAACGACCGCAGCGCATCGATTGGTGAATACCCGGTGTTTTCGCCGAAGATAATCCCGAGAGGATCGATTCTATCTCGCGTCCATTCGACGCTGAAGCCAGCGTTCCAACGCTTGCGCGCCCCGGCTGCCGAACATCCAGACCGAATCGCATCCCTCGAATTCAGTCGCATCGAGGAGCCTTCCGCCTCGAACAAAATTCGAGAAGGAACCCGGATCTCATTGATCGGTGGTTGCCAAACCCGGATCGAGGCGTACATCATCGAGCCGGGGGCGATGAGCGCGGGGAGCTGTCCAGCGGGAAAGCTTGCGTATCATTCCCATCTTTGAATCTCAACGGCGCGAAGGTCCAGCGAGCGCCAAACAGGGAGGAGCGCAGATGCCCTCATGGCTGATTCTGTCGATCTCTACGTTCGTGCTCTGGGGGCTCTGGGGCTTATTCGCCAAGATCGCCAGCGAGACCATCGACGCCAAGAGCACAGCGGTGATGCAGGCAATCGGGGCGCTGATCGTCACGCTCGGCCTGGCGGCGACCATGCGTTTCAAGCTCGAGTGGCACGCCAGCGGCACCACGGCCGCGCTGTTCGCGGGGTTCGCCCTGATGCTCGGCCTCATCGCCGTTTCCGCAGCGCTGGCTGGGGGCGGCAAGGCCTCCATCGTCGTGCCCATCACCGCGCTCTATCCCGTCGTCGCAATCGCGCTCGGGGTGACGTTCCTGTCCGAGAGCGTTTCGCCTACCCAGGCGTCGGGCATCGGCCTGGCCCTGGTGGGCATCGTGCTCATGTCCAGGTAGCCGATGACGCGACCGTGCAGCTGGCCGCCCACTACCGACGCTGCCAATGGGCCTGGAGCTCGCGCTCGCGCAACCCCAGCGCGAGGTGCTGGCGATCTCGGGTGACGGCGCGCTGTCGAGGAACCTCGGGCGTCTGGTCACGGTCATCGACAGCGGCGCGACGAATCCGAGCATCGCATTGCTCGACAACGGCATCTACGATGTGACGGGCGGTCAGACGGTCGCGGCGCGAGGGGGTTTCGCACTCGCACCCCCGCGGCCGACGCAGGAGCGGATGCGACGACTCGGAGAGGCGCTGGGCGTCCGGCGTTGAGCCGGCTCGTGGAGGCAATTGGGAATGGAATCGACGACGAAGTTCGAAGCCGAGGTGGCGCGTCGCCATTCCCCGGAGTTCGCCTGGCCGACGATCGCTCTGGCGATCGGCGCGCTGGCCCTGTGGGTGCTCTCGAGTTGGGCCGCCCTCACCGGTAGGTTTCCGCTACTCGCCGCCGTAGCCGTCAACACACTCGTGATGTACGCAATCTACACGCCCCTGCACGACGCCTCCCACGGCGCCATCGTGCGGCGCCCAAAGAATCTGCGCTGGCTGAACAGCTTGATCGGAACGATCTCGGGCTTTCCGATCTTCATGTACTTTCACCACCACCGAAAATCGCACCTGGTGCATCACATCAAGACGAACGAGCCGGAAGATCCGGACACGTTCGCGATGGGCGGGTTCTGGGAGGTGTTGCTGGTCAAGACTCCCCTGTCGCTCCTCGACCAGCTGAACGGCGTGAGCCTCTACCGGGCGTGCTACAGCCTGAAGCTCTCGCCGCACGAGCGTCGATCGACGATGGTTCAGTATGCGGTGACCGCAGGCCTGCTCGCAGGGCTCGTCGCCGCCGGCTTCGGGCGGGAACTGCTGCTCCTATGGCTGATCCCTTGGTTCGTCGGCGTGCTCGTGATGGAGGTGGTGTTCGGCTGGTTCCCCCACTACGACAATTCGGAAACGGGCCGCTATCGCGATACGCGCATCTCGCTCTTCCCCGGGGCAGACATCCTCTATCTCTATCAGAACCTGCATCTGATCCATCACATGTTGCCGTCGGTTCCGTTCTACCGTTACCGCTCGGTCTTCGACGAACTGCGGCCGACGCTCGAATCCCACGGTGCGCGCATCGAAGGGTTCTGGCCCTACTCCGAACCCACGGCGGACTGAACGGAAACGACCACCGCCAACAGCATGGGCGAAACATCCGAGAAGAACGCGGGAAACTGCATGACGCCCAGCCTGGCATCAGGGCCCCCGCGACTCCCACCGATACTGCGTTGAGGAGAATCGCACGCTGCCCCGGGGGCCTGCCCCAGGCGAAAACTCATGACGAAACAAGACAGTGAACTCCGCTCGAAGCTCGTTGCGCTGGCGCTGGAAAGTTCCCGCAAGGGTGACCTTCGCCGGGCGCTGAAGCACTACACGAGACTCTGCGGGCTGGATGCAGACAATCCGGCTCACTGGATCAAGCTCGGCGAGTTACAGGAGAGGCTCGGGAGTCCAGCCGAAGCGGCCGATGCCTATTTTCGCGCCGCCGCTCTGTTCGTGGCGGATTCCTTCGACCACAAGGCCATCGCCTCGTACAAGCGAGCCCTCGGTTTCCAACCAGCGCGGACGGACATCTCCAGCGCGCTGGCCGAAGTCCACCAACGACTCGGGCAGCTACCCGAGGCCATCGACGTGCTGCGCGGCTCGCGCGCGAGCCTGCAGGGCGAGGGGCGGCTCCGCGAAGCGCTCGAAGTCCGACTTCGACTCTCGCAGCTGGAGCCGACCGACACCGTGGCGCGCTTCGAACTCGCTCGCGACCTCGATGAAGCCGGCCTGTTCCACGAGGCGATCTCCGAGTACGCAGACGTGATCGTGGAGTTCGCCCGGACGGGCGAGCCCGATCGGATTCCATCGGCCTTCGACCGATTGCACGAGCTGCGGCCGGCCGAAACCAATGCGGCGCGGGAACTGACCGTACTGCTGGAGCATTCCGACCTCGAATCGGTGCGAGCCCGGATCGCCGAGGCCGTGGGCAAGGACCCCGACGACGAGGCGGTCGATCAGGCGTTGGAGAGCCTGCTCTCGGCGCGCGCCTGGCGGGAAACCCTCGGACGGGTCTACCGAGAGGTCAGCCGCATCCATCGCGAGTGGTGCGACCGAGGGCGCGCGGCGTGAGGCGGGAGAGCCTCGCAGACCTGGCCCAACGCCGGGAGGGCAGCCTCGATGAGACGCCCTTCGGCGCCGTGCTGCTCGCGCAGTATCTGGAGCGGCGCTCGGTCGCGCTGGAGCTTCGCTGCCGCAACGTGCACAAGACGCTGCTGCTCGAGCGCGGAGTGCCCGTCGAGTGCCGCACCAACCTCGTGCGCGAGACGTTCGGTCAGTTCCTGGTCGGCGAAGGCCGCATCTCCGCCTTCCAGTGCAAGGAGTCGCTCGCCGAGGCGGCGGAGCGCGGTGTCCGCATCGGTGCGGTTCTGATCGAGCGCAGCTTTCTCGATCCGATCGATCTTCCCGGGGCGCTGCAGCGCAATCTGGGTCGCCGCCTACTCGAGTGCTTCACCTGGCAGAAAGGCGACTACCGGTTGGTGTCCGAGCTACCGGAGACGACTCCCTCCAGTCGGATCAATGTCGCGCGCCTCGCGTTCACGGGGCTCTCCCGCTACACGGCGCTGGATCAGATGCTCGCCTGGGTGGGACCGCTGCCGAACCGCCCCCTGTTCCTACACCATCAACCCCCGGTGGAGTTGCACGAGCTTCGCCTGCCCCCGACGCTGCGAAACCTCGTTACCACGCTGCGAAGAGAACAGCCGGCGAAATCCCTGCTGAAGCGGAACACACTCTCCCGCGACGAGCTGATTCGCTCGCTCGCGGCGCTCGCCGTGATGGAGGTCATCGTCGTCCGCCGCGCCGCCGAGGACGTGGAAGCGCTCGACGACGAGATTCGGATCGAGCTGGAGGAGGAGAATTCTCCCGAGCAAGAGGAGTGCGCATACAAGGGCTCCGACCGGGAGCTGTCGCCCGAAGAGGCGTTCCGCCTGCGCAACGAGCTCACCGTCGAACACATGACCCTGGCCAGGAAGGGGGCGTACGAGGTGCTCGGAGTTACGGCCGACACCCCCAAGGACGAAGTGCGACGCCGTTACGTCGAGCTCGTCGAGCAATACGCACCGGCGCGGTACGAGACCTCGGAACTTCACTCCGTCGCGCAAATGGCCGACGATCTTCTGCGCGCAACCGTGACCGCGTACAGCGAGATCGCGGATCCGCAGCGCGGCAAACCCGGGGCGGGGCCGACCGATGCCGACGTCGCGCGACACTCCGCGCCTCCGATCCTCGAAGACGCGGGATCCGCGCCGAGCGAGAGATCCAGGTCCGCCGTCGAAGCGCAACCCACGGCACGCGACGACTCCGAGAGCGCACTGGAGCACCTGGCGCGCATCGATGGACCCGGTGCCCGCTTTCTCTCCGCTTCGATCGCCTTCTCACTCGGAGATCACGACACCGCGCACGACGAATTCCTGCGCGGCTGCTCGCTTTGGGCCGAACATCCAGATCGGGCGGAACGAGAGCCGCCAACCCAGCTCGGGTAGCCTGGCCTTGGCTTCGAGAAAATCGGTGCGCTGGTTTGCAAATCGGCTCGGCCACTCCTCGCCAATGCTGATGCTGAAAACACATGCGCGTTCGATATAGGACGAGGAAACCGACCTGGGTTCCGCCAATCTCGGCACTCGTTGCCCACTCGAACGACCCTACGCCCTCTCTCGAGCGATGACTCCGACAACGCCCTTCCGGTCTAACCGACCGAGAACGTTCACTTAATCTGGAGCACGCGACCGAGCTCGCGGGCGGGCTGCGCCGTCGACATTCAACCTCGTCCGATCCTTCTGGCAAGAAGCAGCGACCGGGAGAGTGGATCGGTAGAGAAGCAGCGTTTCAGCATTCCAAGTCAGTAGCCAAATCGGTACCATCGACAGGGCGTTACTCGTGCGGAGCGAATTCCAGCTCAGGCGCCACCTGCGCCGCCTGAGAGCAGGCTCGAGATGCTTGGAGTCATTCGAAGACGAGACCTCCTCGCTCACCCCTTCGTCACGGTCGATTGCTTCGGATTGGGGTTCTTCTTCCAGGCTCTCGTTACGGGCCGGCGCAAGACCTTCCTCTCTTTGCTGGCGGAAACCGGCTCTTTGCAGTCACCCGTGGTCGAGATTCCCGCACTCCTCGGTCGCTGTGTCGATCTGGAAACCCGGGCGCGACGAATTTATCAGTTTCTGGCGGAGCGGTTCGGCGATTGGGAGCCCGTGAACCAGTTCTTCGAGACACTCGCCCGACAGGAGCGTGACCACGCCGAGCTGCTCGAGTTGTGCAGGCAATTGGCCAGCAGGGACGGCTGGCTGGAAGAGTATTTCGCGCCCTGGCGAGCTGTCGTGCCCCAGCTGGAGCGGAAGATGGACGAGTTGGAGGACGCCATCTCGGGACGCGAATCTCTTGCCGACGCGCTTCGTATGGTGATCACAATCGAGAGCACGGAGATCGATCATGTCCTCAAGGGTGCAATCACCGCAACGGATTCCAAGTTCGTCAGAGCGCTTGGCGTATTCCAGGCCGCTGGAACAGAACACATCGCCTTCATCTGCGATCGGATCACAAAGCTCGAACCCGACCTGGCTGATGAATGCAG
>JAFDBP010000282.1 GCA_019313245.1 Deltaproteobacteria bacterium | reverse complement strand
TCCCCGTAGCCTTTCCGAGATCGGCGGCGCGGATCTTCTTCCCTTCGGGGAGAATCGCCAGTGCCGACATGGCGCGAATTGCGTATTCAGCGGTCTGGGAGATGAACATGTCGCTCCTGGGTCAGCGCGGTGCTGAGTCCCTATCCCTACCATTCTTCGGAGCCAAAGTCATCAATGGACTTCGAAGTCGACTGATTGAATCATGGGGTGAATCGGCCCCGCGCTAGAACGCGATCGCCCAGGTCGAACGAGCCCATACCGCCGGCGCGCACGCGCCCCTCTAGCCCGCAGTTCGGGGCGGCCAGGTCTTGACTGCCCCATCAGAGTTTTCTAAAAAGATAAACAGATCTTTAGATCCGTTTATCGGTATCCGATAGCACCGGCCAACGATCTACCGCGCAGTACAACAGTCTGCCCCGAGGATCGAGATGAACCGCGCAAAAGAGTCCGCAATCTTCAGCCGGCACTCGCACGAATCCCAAAGTCGGTTGGAGTTGCAGGGCGCGGGGCAGTGGTTGGGTCTCGCTCTCGGGGTGCTCACGCTCGCGGGACTGTTTTCGCTCGTCGTCGTCATCGGGCGCATGCCGCCCTTCGATCGCCTGGTCACCGATCCGCTCTTCTTCAAACGCGGGCTCGTCGTCCACGTCAACCTCGCCCTGGTCGCCTGGTTCTACTCGTTCGTGGCCGCGTTGTTGTTCTTGCTGCCGGGCCGGTCGGCACCGAGCCGGCTCGCCCGACACTCCGTGCACGTCAGCGCGTTCGGCGTCGCGATGATGTTGCTCGCGGCGGGCATGCCCGGAAGCCAACCCGTTCTCTCCAACTACATCCCGATGATCGATCACTGGTTGTTCGGCGTCGGCCAGAGCCTCTTCGCGGCAGGTGTCTTGACGAGCTTCACCAGTCGAGGGCTCTTCACGACGCGCTCTGCGAGCGCTGGCTTCTGCGAAATTCCGGGCGCCGCACAGATGGGCTTGCGGGGCACTGCGGTCGTGCTGCTGCTGGCCGCACTCACCTTTGCGATCACTTCCGTACGCATCACACCGGATCTTCCCATCGACGTCTACTACGAGCTGCTCTTCTGGGGCGGCGGACACGTGCTGCAACTGTGCTGCAGCATTGCGATGATTTCGGTCTGGCTGATCCTGCTCGACTCGTCGTTGGGTCGCTCACCAATCAGCGAGGGTGCTGCCGCGATCCTCTTCGGCGCGATGGTGGTGCCGTGGTTCGCATCTCCGATCCTAGCGATGCTCGGAACCTGGAGCCCCGGCTACCGCGACGGCTTCACCTTCCTGATGCGCTGGGCGATCTTTCCCGTGCTCGGCCTGTTCATGGTCGCGTGCTTTCGGCTGCTGCTCGTCGAATTCCGCGCCGGGCGCATCGGTCTCCGCTCGCTCGCGGATCCGCGAATTTCCGGCTTCCTGGTCAGCGCGCTGCTGACGCTGCTCGGATTCGCGCTGGGTGCGGGCATCCGCGGCTCGAACACGATGATCCCCGCCCACTACCACGCCTCGATCGGCGGCGTCACGGCGGCCTTCATGACCGTCACCTACGTGATGTTGCGCGCATTTGGATTTTCGATCTCGACGCGCCGGCTGCGGCGTGCGGCGGCCTGGCAGCCGGTCATCTACGGCGTCGGGCAGATGATCTTTGCGAGCGGCTTCGCGCTCGCGGGAATCTACGGCATGTCCCGCAAGGCCTACGGAGCCGAGCAGGCCGGCCGCGGACTCGGCGAAAGCATCGGACTCGGCGTGATGGGCGTCGGCGGACTGGTTGCGGTCGCCGGTGGACTGCTCTTCCTCGGGGTCGTTGCGGTCATCTGGCGGCAGGGATCCGAGCGGCGCCTGCGAACTTTCAAACCGATCACCGAAGCCTGAAGGAGGTACGGATGAGCTCAAACGACGGAAAGAAACCGCTGCAGAAGCTGATGGACAACCCATGGCTGCTGCTGACCCTTGGCATCCTGGTCCCTTTCCTGTCCTACACGATATGGGGTTGGATCGAGCTTTGGCTGTTGCCGCCCGCCACACTTCCCTGAGCGATCTGGAGGAATCATGAGTATCTACAGTCCGCCCGAAGGATGGCTAGAGGCTCCGAAGGGACCCGAGCGCATCTGGATTGGCCTCGCACTCACCTGGTGCATCGTGATGTCTCTCGCGATGCCCTACTGGCACTTCTACGGCAAGCAGAATTCTTCCGGTGAGTCTTATCGGGTTTCGGCTGTCGACTTCGGCACCCGCGTCCGACAGTTCGTCGAAGCGAACACCGTCGGAGAAGAAGCCGGCATCCCGATCGTAGAAATTCCGCCGGGCGGCGATGGCTACCTGCTCGCGCGAATGTGGAATTTCTACCCGGTCCTCAAGATGAAGAAGGGACAGACGTATCGTCTGCACATCTCGTCGATGGATCTTCAACACGGCTTCTCGCTTCAGCCGCTGAACATGAATTTTCAGGTGCTACCGGGCTATGACCACGTGCTGACCATCACACCCACCAGCACGGGTGTCTTCCCGATCATCTGCAACGAATTCTGCGGAATCGGACATCACATGATGACCGGCCGCATCATCGTCGAATAGGAGATTCTCATGGCCAGTGCAGTCGAAAGCCTCCCGATCTTGGGAAATCACCCGAAAGACGAGGTCCGAGCCTGCGACACGACGTCGCTGCCGGTCTGTTTGACGGCCCAGAAGTTCATCCGAATGCACGCGGTTGCGGCAGTCGTCTTCCTGCTGATCGGCGGAATCGCGGCGCTCGCGCTCGGGCTCACCCGGTGGCCCGCCGTGCATCTGCTCGACGCGCAGACGTACTACCGCGTGCTCACGCTTCACGGCCTCAACATGTTGATCTTCTGGATCCTCAATTTCGAGATCGCCGTGCTCTACTTCGCGGGAACCGTGCTGTTGAACTCGCGGCTCGCCTCGAAAAGCGCCGCCTGGGTCGGCTTTGTGCTGATGGCCGTCGGGGCGATCACGGTCGATGCGGCGATCTACGCCGGCAAGAGCGACGTGCTGATGACCTCCTACGTTCCGCTCAAGGCGAGCCCCTGGTTCTACCTCGGGATCATCCTCGTGGCGGTCGGCGCGCTCGTTGGAGTGATCAACTACTTCGCGACGGTCTACATCGCGAAACGCGACAAGACCTACAAGGGCTCCGTGCCGCTGGTCGTCTTCGGCGCAACCGCGGCCGCGATCATCGCAGTCGTCACGTTGCTTCACGGCGCGATCGTGATGATTCCGACCATGCTCTGGTCGATGGGCGTGATCGAAAACGTCGACCCGGCCTGGTACCGGATCACCTGGTGGGGGCTCGGCCACATGTCCCAACAGGTCAACGTCTGCGCGATGGTCTCGGTCTGGTATCTGCTCGGAACCCTGACGGTAGGCTCCAAGCCGCTGAACCAGGCCGTTTGCCGCGGCGCCTTCGTGCTCTACATCCTCTTCATCAACATCGCTTCCGCCCACCATCTGCTGGTGGATCCGGGCGTCGGCACGACCTGGAAGATCTGGAACACCTCCTACGCGATGTACCTCGCGGTGCTCGCATCGATGATCCACGGCCTCACGGTGCCGGCCTCGGTCGAAGTCGCGATGCGCAAGAAGGGTTTCAACCGCGGCTTGTTCGGCTGGCTCGCGAACGCGCCCTGGAGCAATCCCGGATTCTCGGGCTTCTTCCTCTCGCTCGTGATCTTCGGCTTCGGCGGCGGCATCACGGGCGTCACGCTGGGCACACAGCAGATCAACATCATGGCCCACAACACGCTGCGCATCCCCGGTCACTTCCACGTGACGGTGGTCGGGGGCACGACGCTGGCCTTCATGGCGCTCACCTACTACGTGGTGCCGCTGATCTTCCAGAAGGACTTCTACGCCAAGGCGTGGTGCCGGATTCAGCCCTACCTATTTGGTGGCGGAATTACCTTGATGGCGCTCGGCATGTCGTTTGCGGGTTCCTACGGCGTGCCGCGCAGGCACTGGGACATCGAGTTCACGGGCGGCCAGTTCGCGACCGGATTCGACGCGGGCGCGCACGTGATGCTCGGCGTGATGGGAATCGGCGCCGTGATCGCGTTCCTCGGCTTGCTGCTCTACTGCCTGCTGGTCGTCGCAGCCGTGTTCTTCGGGCGTCCGATCGCCGGCAAGGCGATGGAGGCCTGGAACGAAGAGCCGCGGGGGCAGGCGGACACAGCAGACGTGGACGAGCACAAGACACCGGGAACCCTGGTTCTCGTGATCGTCTTCCTGACGGCATTTGCGGTCTACTACTTCGCGAATTGGATGTGGCTCAGCGATCTCTGGGAGGTTCGCTAGGCGGCCTCGCGGCCCGGCGATCCAGCTGAAGAGATGGCCACTTCGTCCAGACGACTCGAGATTTTTCGGAACTTCCTGACGGGCGCCGCTTTTCCGGCGTTCGCGCTGTCGCTGCTGATCTGCTGGGTGATCTTCTTGATCGCGATGTTGCTGACTCCCGCGGATGCGAGCGGCCTCGGTGCGTTCGCGGAGGACTTCCGGGTCTGGTGCTTCGGCTACGATCCGGCAACGGGTCGCACCGAAGTCGCCTACGTGTTGTCGATGATCGCCCCGCAATTCATGATTGGCGGTTTCATCGCGTACTTCTGGTGGGAGCCACTGCGTGCATTCTGCAAGCAACCTCGGCGCATCGCCCGCTACTTCGGAGCCGCAGCGCTCCTGGTAGCGGGCGCGTCCTTGGGTTTTGCCCTCACCGCAGAGCAATCCCCAAACGGGGAGCTCCCGTTTCCCGCCGAAGAATTGCGCACCGCCTACGAGGCGCCGCAATTCGCGCTGACCAATCAGCTCGAGGAAACGGTCGGCCCCGCTGCGTTCGAGGGCAACGTCGTGATCCTCACGGCCG
>JAFDBP010000281.1 GCA_019313245.1 Deltaproteobacteria bacterium | reverse complement strand
GCTGGGCGTCGCCCGGCGGGTCGGCTGCGGCGCGCCAGCAGCCGCTCCAACCCCCCGTCGATCGCGTAGAGGATCACGAGACCCACGAGCAGCATCGCAACTCCCTGCAGGGTGTGGATCTCGTGGATTTCCGAATGGGGGTTCAGGATCAGCGTGAGCGCCCGGAAGCCGTTTACGCCGAAAGCGACGAAGGGCGCGATGCCAATCAGGATGCCCGCGTGGAGCCCCCGCCTGCGAAACAGGTGCACCATCAGGAAGGCGAGCATCGTGAGCGACTCGCAGGAGCGCAGGCCCGCGCAGGTCTCGATGATCGCGAAGTGCTGGTCGGGCAGCAGGATCTGATCGCCCGCAACGGTGGCCGGCTGCCCGATCAGGTGCAGCAGGAAGCCCGTGTACTCCGCGGTCCAGATCTGGAATTTCCACAGGATCTCGTTGAGCAACGCCGTCGGGATGCGCATCCCCAATATCAGAAAGGCGGTCGGCAGCGCGAGCACGCGCAGCGCGGGCGCGCCCCAGACCAGCGCCGCAGCGCCCGTCAGATTGAGCATCAGGGCGATGATGAACAGGTTCTGGGCGCCCGTGTAGATCGCCCAGCCGTAGATGAGGATGCTCGGCAGCAGGAGCCCGAGGCCGACGCCCCACGAAGCCCGGCGCGGCAGGGCCATCAGGCGATGCCAGCGGCGATAGATGAACCAGAGCGCGACGACGAGGACGACCGAGGGGCCGGACGCGGAGTTGTGGAAGAACATCCCCTCGATCTCCTGCTCGAGATCGTACCCCCCACTCGATTCGAACAGGCTGCGGTAGGCGATCGCGGTCAGGATCAGCGCAGTCACTCCGAGCGCGAGCGTGCGCGGATCGGCGGCCCTGATCTGCTTCAAACTGAACCCCCTTTGCGCGCCAGCGAACGCCCGATTTTCCGCAATCCCGGGTGAGTGGCGCTTCGAATCGATCGGGTGACGAAAGAACTCCGCCGCGCGAAACCCGTTGCTGAGACACCGCAGGCGGCGCGCTGGAGCGCCGGTCGATCGAGAATCCTACAAATCGTCGAACCCGAAGAACAGATCGTCATAGTAGACGTCCGCGTGTAGCGCCGCTCCCTCCTCTTTGTCGTCCCAGCGGACGGCGAACAGCACGCGCAGTCTTCGAAAGTTCGCCGGCACGTGGTTCCAGCGCTGCTCGAAGTCGGATTTGACGGGGAGATCGAAATACACCCAGCTTTTCAACTCCGGCGGCCCCTTGCCGATGGCGCGGTTGCGGATGTTGCCGCCGTCTTCGGGCTCCTCGGTCGGCCCCGCGAGTCGATAGCGGAGTTGGAAGTTGTCGAGTTCCGGGTGGACTTCGGGATCGTTCGGGTCGTCCGATTCCACGATTTCGAGCGTGCGCGGGTCGCCGATCACGCCGACGATGATTTCCAGCTGAAGGGCGCCCGGATCCGGCGTGTCCTCCCATCGATCCACCCGATACCAGCCGCTGATCCGGTCCGGAAAGATCGGCGGGGAAATCTCCTGGATCGCGCTGCGTATGCTGACGGGGCGCTCGCGGTCTCCGGGCTGCCAGGACGCGACCAGACGGGCGGCTGCGCGGCCCGAGTGGGTCGGTTCACGCACGATCTCGAAATCGATCTGCTTGCTGTCCTCGATCTCTCCCCAGGAGGCATTGCCCGCCTCGAAGCCGGGATTGCGCAGGTGATTTCCGACGAGCAGCGGCGTCGGAAACTGCGCTGACGCCGCGGCCTTCTCGGCTGGATCGGCGGCCGCCCCGTCGGGCGCTTCCGGCGTCGCCGCCTCGCCGCACGCGAGCGCGATCAGCGCCAGCGCGAGCCAGGCGTGGCGGATTGGCGCAATCCGCTGGCCAGCCCACTCCGCGGGCGACCGCTGTTTTAGACTGGGCGTGACCATCTGGTTGGGCCGAGTATAGACATCGCGAGTGGTCGTATCGACCGCGCCGGCTCTCGCTCGATCGGGGTGTCGAGGAGCGTCGTGCCCGTTTACCGCCTGACGAACGAGTTGATCTTTCCGGACCCGGAAGACGCCGACCCGAGCGGATTGCTCGCCGTGGGCGGCGACCTCGGAGCGGAGCGGCTCCTGCTCGCCTACTCGATGGGGATCTTCCCCTGGTACGAAGACGGCCTGCCCATTCTCTGGCACAGCCCAGATCCGCGCATGGTCCTGCTTCCCGATCAGCTGCGCGTTTCGCGCAGCCTGCGCAAGGCCCAGCGCGGTTGCGATCTGGAGATCCGCCTCGACAGCGACTTCGAAGCGGTGATTCGAGCGTGTGCGCGCGCACCGCGGGACGGGCAGGACGGAACCTGGATCACCGATGCGATGATCGACGCCTACCTGCGACTCTTCGAACTCGGTTGCGCGCACTCTGCGGAGACCTGGCAGGGTGATGAACTCGTCGGTGGACTCTACGGTGTGTCACTGGGCGGCTGCTTCTTCGGCGAGTCGATGTTCGCGCGTTCTGCAAACGCGTCGAAGGTGGCGTTCGCGACGCTCGTCGAGCAACTCGCGCGTTGGGAGTTCGACCTGATCGACTGTCAGGTTCACACCGAACACCTCGCGCGATTCGGCGCGACCGAGTGGCCGCGCAGTCGCTTCCTCGAGGTTCTGGAGAAATCGCTCGCAAAGCAGACGCGGCGCGGTCGTTGGCAACTCGACACCGAGCGCTGAGTGTTTGCGCTCGAATCTGCGCTCGCTCAGCCCCGCGGCGGTTTCGGCGGAATTTCCGCCGCTTCGAGTTCGGCGAGGATTCGCCGTCGATCTGCGTCGAGGGCGGGTGCAGCCGGGCGCGTCGTGGGATCTTCGTGGGCCGAGAGCTTGATCGGATTCCCGGCCATCTGCAGCCCGTCGCCGGTCTCGTCTTCCGCTGACACGATCATGTTTCGATGCGTCACCTGGGGGTCTGCGATCAGCTGGGCGATGTCGTTGAGCGGCCCGCAGGGCAACTCGGCGCGCTGAAGCACTTCCAACCACTCGGACGTCGCCCGATGGGCGAGCGCGCTCTCGATCAGCTGCTTGAGGGCGTCGGCGTTCTGGTTGCGCAGTTCGTTGCTGCGAAAGCGCTCGTCTTCTGTCCACTCGGGCGCACCGACGGCTTCGCAGAGCCTGGCGAAGAGCGCGTCGTTGCCGGCGGCGATCACGATGTAACCATCCCGTGTCGCAAAGGCATCGAACGGCGCAATCGACGGGTGGCGCGATCCGATCGGTCCGGGGATTTCGCCGGTCACCGCATAGCGGGCGATCGCGTTTTCGAGGATGGCGACCTGCGCGTCGAGCAGGCTCACATCGACGCGCTGTCCGGCCCCGCTGCGCTGGCGTTCGACGAGCGCCGCCTGGATGCCGATCGCGGTGAACAGTCCACCCGCAATGTCGCCGATCGAGGTGCCGACCCGGGTGGGTCTTCCGCCGGGCTCGCCGGTGATGCTCATGACACCGCCCATCGCATGCGCGACCACATCGTAGGCGGGTCGCTGCGCGTAGGGTCCGGTCTGCCCGAAACCCGACGTACTCGCGGCGATCAAGCGCGGAAAGCGCGCGTGGAGCTCATCCCATCCGTATCCCAGGCGCTCCATCGCACCGGGCCGGAAATTCTCCACCAGCACGTCGGCTCGCGCGAGCAGTCTTTCGAAGATGCTGCGGTCGTCGGCATCCTTGAGGTCGAGCGCGATGCTCTCCTTGCCGCGGTTGAGCGACATGAAATAGGCGGAGCGCTCGCCGACGAAGGGCCCGATCGCCCTCGCGTCGTCTCCGCGCCCCGGCATTTCGACCTTGATCACGCGAGCGCCGAGGTCCGCGAGCACCATCGTGCAATACGGTCCGGCGAGCACTCGGGTGAGATCGATGACGAGCACACCCGAGAGCGGTCCGGCAGCGGTCACGAGTTCAGCGATCGCCCTTTGGTCAGCTCTTGGCCGCTTCGAGTCGTTCCTTCAGCGTGCGGAGTTCGTCGCGGAACTCCACGGGAAGGTGATCGCCGAATTGCTCGTAGTACTGCTCGATCAGCGGGAGTTCCGCGAGCCAGCCGTCGATATCCACCCGCAGCAGCTGCTTGACGTCATCGCGCGAAATCTCGTCGAGTCCGTCCATGTCGAGCGCGTTCTCGGCCGGGAGGTTTCCGATCGGCGTTTCGATCGCCTTTGCAGTTCCCTCACAGCGCTCGAAGACCCACTTGAGCACGCGGCTGTTCTCGCCGAAACCGGGCCAGAGGAAATCCCCACCCTCGCTCTTTCGGAACCAGTTGACGTAGTAGACCTTCGGGAGCTTCGCGCCCGCGCGCCTTCCGATCTCCAGCCAGTGCCCCCAGTAGTCGCCCATGTTGTATCCACAGAAGGGCAGCATGGCCATCGGATCCCGTCGCAGATCGCCGACCGAGCCGGTCGCGGCGGCGGTCTTCTCGCTGCTGATGATCGAGCCCAGGAAGGTGCCGTGTTGCCAATCGCGCGCTTCGTTGACGAGCGGCACGACGGTTGCGCGGCGTCCGCCGAAGAGGATTGCGCTGATCGGCACGCCCTTCGGGTCTTCCCACTCCGGCGCGATCACGGGGCATTGGCTCGCGATCGCCGTGAAGCGCGCGTTCGGGTGCGCGGACGGCGTCCCGCTCTGCGGCGTCCACTCCTTGCCGTGCCAGTCCGTCAGTTTCGCGGGCGGCTCGTCGGTCATCTCCTCCCACCAGATGTCGCCGTCGGGAGTGAGCGCGCAATTGGTGAAGATCGCGTTTTCCTTGAAACTCAGCATCGCGTTCGGATTCGATTTCATGCTCGTGCCCGGCGCGACACCGAAGAAGCCCGCCTCGGGATTGATCGCGTAGAGCCGGCCGTCGTCGCCGAATTTCATCCACGCAATGTCGTCGCCGATCGTCTCGACCTTCCAGCCGGCGACCGTCGGGTTCAGCATCGCGAGGTTGGTCTTGCCACACGCGCTCGGGAACGCCGCGGCGATGTAGTGGACCGCCCCTTCGGGTGAGGTCAGCTTGAGGATGAGCATGTGCTCTGCCAACCAGCCCTCGTCGCGCGCCATCACGGAGGCGATGCGCAGCGCGAAGCACTTCTTGCCGAGCAGCGCGTTGCCGCCGTAGCCGGAGCCGTAGGACCAGATCTCACGCGTCTCGGGAAAATGCACGATGTACTTGTTGTCGGCGTTGCAGGGCCAGGGCACATCCTTCGCGCCGTCGGCGAGCGGGGCCCCGACCGAGTGGAGGCAGGGCACGAACTCGCCATCGCCGAGTGTGTCGAGAACCTTCTGCCCCATGCGCGTCATGACCCGCATATTGGCCACCACGTAGGGGGAGTCGGAAATCTGGACTCCGATGTGCGCGATCGGCGAGCCGATCGGTCCCATACTGAAGGGGATGACGTACATCGTGCGACCCTTCATCGCGCCGTCGAACAGACCCTTCAGCTTCGCTTTCATCTTGGCCGGATCGAACCAGTTGTTGGTCGGGCCGGCATCTTCCTCGCGCTCGGAGCAGATGTAGGTGCTGTCTTCGACGCGCGCGACATCCGCGGGGTCGGACCAGATCAGATAGCTGTTGGGGCGCTTGCTCTCGTTGAGCTTCCGGGCCGTGCCGCCGTCGATCATCAGCTGGATCATCTCGGCGTTTTCGGCATCGGAACCATCGCACCAGTGGACGGCGTCCGGTTTGCACAATGTCTCGATTTCCTGAACCCACGCGTTGAGTCGCTCGTTCTTGCTCATAGAAGGGATTCCTCGATTTTCTCGATATGTGCGGCATCAAATCAGCTGCCGGAGAGAGGAGAATTCTAGCCTTTTAGACGATCCTCGCTGCCGCTCTCGTCGGAAATTGTCCGCATTCGGGCGAAAATCGACTCAGAGATACGCGACCACTGCCCCGATCAATCCGCCGATCAGCAACGCCAGATTCGAGAGCAGGGAGAGGCCGAAGCCCGCGGCCCGCTTCGGGGGATCCTCGCAGTAGCCGCGCGCGTACAGCGCTCGGCCGAGGATGAACACCAGTCCGAGGCCCGCGCCGATCGGCTCGCTCACGTAGCGGCCGAAGAGGAACATCGCCGGGACGAAGATGATCAGCTGTTCGACAGAATTTTGCTGGACGCGGAAGTAGCGCTCGAAGCTCGGGTCTCCGCTCGTCGCGGGCGCCAGAACGCCGCGGCGCGCCCGCTCGCGCCCGCAGAGCAGGGTGAGGACCGCATACTCGATCAGGGCCAGTCCGGTTACGATGGCTGTGAGTTCCACGACTTCCTCCTCGCTGAAGGTCCGGTCCGCTGACCCGATCCGCTCGTTCGCTGCGAGCGGCGCTCAGCGCGCGCGGCGGCGTCTCGAAATCGGCCGGATCAGGCCCTCCTGAACCACCGAAACCACCAGGCGGCCCGCGCGGTCGAACAGCCGCCCCGTGCTGAAGCCCCGCGCACCGCCCGCGCTGGGGCTCTGCTGATCGTAGAGTAACCACTCGTCCGCCCTGAACGCCCGATGGAACCAGATCGCGTGATCGAGGCTGGCGACCATGTGTTTGCCGTCCGCCCACGCGATGCCGTGCGGCAGCGCCGCCGCGTCGAGCAGCGTCATGTCCGATGCGAACGCGACGACGCACTGGTGGAGCAGGGTGGAATCCGGCAGCCGGCCGTCCGCGCGCAGCCAGACCTGGAGCCGAGCGGGGAGCTTCTCGGGCGCGATGGGGTCGAATTCCGTGATGTGGCGGATGTCGATCGGGCGATCGCTGGCGAGCCAGTGCTTCAGCCGATCCGGCGCCTGGGCGGACAGCTTTGCGACCAGCTGCGGCTGGGAGGCGAGCGGCTCCATCCTCTCTCCCCAGCTCGGCAGGGATTCGGGATCCGGCACGTCGGGCATCTCGTCCTGGTGCTCGGGCCCGGTCTCGGCGCGCTGGAACGAGGCTTCGAGGTGGAAGATCGCGTGGCCGTGCTGGATCGCGGTGACGCGCCGGGTGGTGAAGGTCCGCCCATCGCGGGTGCGGTCCACCTCATAGAGGATGGGGATCGCAGAGTCGCCGGGCCGGAGGAAATAGGCGTGGAAGGAGTGGGCGGTGCCCTCGTCGACCGTCCGGCCCGCGGCCACGAGGGCCTGGCCGAGCACCTGGCCGCCGAAGACGCGCTGCCAGCCCTCCGTGCAGCGGCCCCGGAAGATGTTCACCTCGAGTTCTTCGAGGTCGAGCAGCGCGATCAGGTTGTCGAGTGATTTCTGCACGGGTCCGCCCCGCCGATGGCTCGCGCAACGCGTAGCACGCGCACCCCGGCGCAGCGAACGCTGCGCGGATACACTCCGTGTCCGATCGGGAGGGCAGCATGTTCCAGGCGTTCGCCGAAGATCTCAACGCGATCGTCAAAAACGATCCCGCGGCGACCAGCCGCCTCGAGACGCTGCTCTGCCACCTGCCGCTCCACGCCGTCTGGGCCTACCGGATCGCGCATTTCGCCCGCGAGCGCCTGCGGATTCCGCTGCTGCCGCGCCTGCTGTCCGCCTTCGCCCGCTTTCTGACGGGTGTGGAGATCCATCCGGGCGCCCGCATCGGGCGGGCCTTCTTCATCGATCACGGGTCGGGCGTGGTGATCGGCGAAACCGCAGAAATCGGCGACGACTGCGTGATCTTTCACAACGTGACGCTCGGCGGAACCGGCAAGCACCGCGGCAAGCGGCACCCCACGGTCGGAAACAACGTGTTGATCGGGACCGGTGCCACCCTGCTCGGGCCCATCAGCATCGGCGACAACGCGCGGGTCGGCGCCAACTCGTTCATCCACATGCACGACGTTCCGCCCAACTGCACGGCCGTCGGCACGCCCGCGCGCCTGATCAAGCGAGATGGCGCGCGGGTCGACGAAGAACTGCCGCGCACCCAGCTCTCGGAGCGGTCGATTCCGGTCGCGGAGCGCGGAGAGTAGGTGGTGAATGCTTCGAATTCACTTCCGTCGTCGTGCGGCCGCATTCCGGGGCCGCACTCCTAGATGCGGGACGCAGCCGCCGATCGGTTGCGCGGCCTGCTCGCGGAGCCCGGCATCGTCGCCATGCCGTGCTGCTTCGACGCGTTCTCGGCGCGCCTGATCGAGCGGGCGGGTTTTCCGCTGACCTTCATGAGCGGATTCGCGGTTGCGGCGACGCGGCTGGCGGCCCCCGACACCGGACTCATCTCCTACGCGGAAGTTCTCGACCAGGGGCGCAACATCTGCTCCGCGGTC
>JAFDBP010000280.1 GCA_019313245.1 Deltaproteobacteria bacterium | reverse complement strand
GAAGCCCTTCTTCTTGTAGCGCCAAGGGGTGGATTTCGTTTGGGAATCGCAGCGGGGGTTGGGGCAGAAGGGCGGCGACGACAAACGACTCTGCGGCGGCATCGCCTCCGACTACGCAGAGATCGTGCCAGACCCATTTTTCGATCCACGTCTCAGAGATTGATGTGCAGCATTTGTGCAGGCGGAAATCCGTTGAACCAGGTCGATGATGCGGTGCTGTAGGCGCCGATGTTCTCCGCATAGACGAGATCGTCGAGCGCGAGATCCGGCAGCTCTTCCGCGTGGGAGATCGTGTCGAGCCCGTCACAAGTCTGCCCGAATACGGTGCAGATTTCGGTTTCGCCGCGCTTGAAGGCGCGCAAGCGATACTGGCAGTGGTCCAGAACGACGCCGCTGAAGGTGTGATACACGCTGTCGTCGATGTAGTAGCACTTCTTCCCATTTCTGACGCCGAGGCCGATCACGCGCGCGACACACGCGGCGGCCGTGGCGACCAGGAAGCGGCCCGGTTCGGCCAGGATGTGCAGATCCTCCGGAAAGAGTCGGTCGATCTCGTGATTGATCTTGCGGGCCAGCTGCGCGAAGGGCCTGACGTGCTCGTCGTACGGCGCCGGGAAACCCCCACCGATGTCGATGCTCTCCATCTCGTGGCCGCGAGAGTTCGCCTCCTGCATCACCGCAGCGGCGATGTTCAGCGCCTGCACGAAATTCTCGAAGTTGGTGCACTGGCTTCCCACGTGGAAGCTGATCCCTTCGACCACCAATCCGAGTCGATCCGCCTGTGAGATGAGATCGGCTGCATCACCCGGGTCGCAACCGAATTTCGAGGAGAGCTCCACCATCGATCCGGTATTGGGCACCTGAAGGCGCAATACCAGCCCGGCGTGCGGTGCGTATTGCTGGATCTTCTCGAGCTCGACGGGGTTGTCGAAGACGACCAGCGGCTTGTATTGATCGAGCGCCAGCAGCGTTTGCTTGGGTTTGATCGGGTTGGCGTAGATGATCTTGTCCCAGATGAAGTCCTGCTGCTCGGCGGCCGGGAGATCCCGAATGTTGTCGTAGACGAGCATGAACTCCGGCATCGAAGCGACGTCGAAACCGGCTCCCGCTCGATAGAGCGTTTTCAGGATCTCGGGTGCGGGGTTCGCCTTCAGCGCGTAGTAGACCTGAACGCGCGGCAGATGCTTCTTGAATATCTCGTAGTTCTGGCGGATGGCGTCGTGATCGACCACCACCAATGGAGTCCCGTGTTTGTGGGCGAGGTCTTGCAGCAGCTTCGAGTCCATGAGCGCCGCGCCCCCAGTTGCCCCGCGTTGGCGAGCCACCACAAAGGATATCGCTCGGGAGCTGCGCCGTCGCGCCGGGGTCGGGTGGCGGCGCTTGGCCGAAGTCGAAGCGGGCGGCTTTCTGGGACGAAGGAGCCCCGCCCGTGAAGCCCAGTCCATCGGGCTCGGCTAAAAACCCCCATTGTTCTACCTGTCCGCGCTGGCCCCGCTCGGCTACCAGAATCTCGAGACGCGATCGATCAGCCAGTAGCTCGCGATGCTCCCGATGACGTAACTGGCCGGCACGGTCAGGGACGACCAGTGCATGGTGTGGTCGCGGGACGAGCGAAGCGCCGTCACGAGCAGCGGGCGCAGCGCAAAGAAGCCGGCCAGCAACGCCGCCACGAAAAGCAATTGGCCGATCTCTACGCCGACATTGAAGAACAGCAACGCCGTCGGCAGCTCCACCTGCGGCAAACCGATGTCCCGCAGAACGGCGGCGAAACCGAAGCCGTGCAGCAGACCGAAAGACGCAGATACGGCCACCGGGAAGCGGTAGGCGAGCGAGGCCTCGTCTCCCTTGACGATTTCCCATGACATGAACACGACGCTGAGTGCGATGGCCGCCTCGACCGGCGGTGTCGCAATGCGAACGACGTCGAGCGCGGAGAGTGCGAGCGTGATCGAATGCGCCGCGGTGAAACCGGTAATCGTGATCAGCAGACGCCGCGGCGTGCGCGCGATGAACAACAGGCACGCGACGAACAACAGGTGATCGATGCCGATCCAGATGTGCTCGACGCCGAGCGCCGTGTACTCGATGGCGACGGCGAACCTCTGCTCGGCGGATGGGATCGTCCACTCCGACTCGTCGGGCTTCAGGATGCGCAGGTGCTCCTCGCCATTGGCCAGCCTGATCTTGTAGAGCGTCGACAGAGACGGGTTGATGACCGGGAACTCGATGCCGACAGTCCTTCCCGACAGGCCCTGCTGGCATTGATAGACCTGCTGACCGAGGTATTCGCTACCGGCCTGGCGCCAGGCGGGCTCGCGCTCCGTAATGCAGTCTTCCGGCAAGGTCGGGTAGGGCAAACTCCTGCCGGGCACGCTGGCGGGCACCTTCCACGACACGCTGTAACTGTTCTTCGCGGTCTCGGTGATCTGCACGTAATTCGGCCGCGCGTCGTGCGCGAAGGCAACGCGCGCACAGCAGCACGACAAGATGAGCACGGCGAGCGCCGTCCGCCTCACGGCCCGACGCCTGCCCGGCGCACGATGTCGCGGCGCACCTCGTAGGTAGAGACGATCGCGTCGATGGCCGCCTCCTGGGTCGCATCGAGCACCGCTCGCTCCGCGTCCTGACGCACCTCCGCCAACACTTCATCGAGCTCGGGATGGCGCCCTGCAACGTTGCGCGTCAGCAACACGACGTGCGCTCCGTACGGCGAAATGAAAGGCCCCTGCCACTCGGTGTCGCTCGGCGCCAAATCGAAGAGCGCGTCTGCCATCGACTGGCCAAAATGGCTGACGACGAAGCCGGGATCGCGCTCCACGTAATTGACGAAATACGGGAAGCGCTCACCGTGCCTCGTCGCGTCACTGAATATGGCGCCGACGCGATTCAATTCCGCGCGCTTGGCCTGCGCCATTGCCAACGCCGCGTCTTCGCTGCGCTCCCCGACACCGAAGAACACGTGCGTAAACGTGACGAACGGCTCGATGAAATAGTCGTCGCGATGGTCGTCGAAATACTCGGCGACGTCAGAGTCACTCACCTCGACATTTGCGGTGACGAAACCATTCGTGATGAATTCGATCGACTGAATCATGCGACGCTTGATGATGTAATCGTTCTTGTCGACACCGAGCGCCAGGGCCTCGCGATGCAAAGCCTCCTCGCGAACATAATCGGCGACCAGGCGCTCGAACTCCGCGTCCGTCAGGCTGTCGAGTCGCGCGGCCGCCACGCGCGGCTCGAACGCCTGAGACCGAAACTGGATGAAGGTCAACAGCGCATCGCGGTTCACGTCGATGATCCTGGCGTCGTAATCCGCCTCGTCGCTGGCGATGAATTCGAACAGAACGAACAGCGCCAGGCCGGCAACCAGGAAATGCAACAGCGGCTCTTTGAGAAATTTGATCATTTCAATCGGCCAGCGAGAAAAAAGCCGCCGTCTTGCGACGGCGGCTTCGGTTCGACCGCACCTCGGCCCTAGGGCGTGTACCAGATGGGTGACGTGTAGGCGCGCTCCTGGGTCGTGACCGGAACCTCATCCGGCAACTCGATGCCGAAACGAACCGCCTCGTACGCGGTCCAGCGAGGCGTCGGAATCTCCAGGACGCGGGCATAGTAGACGGCGAGCACATCCGGGTCGAAATCGGGGTCGGTCCAGACGCCGATCAGTTCCGGGCTACCGATCGAATTGGTCCAGGTGGCCGTCGCCGCATCGACCGTATTGCCGACGGGTGGCAGCTTGCCCGAAGCATCGGGTTTGCGATCGCCCGCCCAGGCGACGTCGTACACCTCTTCCTGCCGGCGACCGCGTTTGTCGAGCCAACCCTTCACGATCTGGATTCGGTCGAGGTTGCCGGAGTAGGGATCGCGCAGTGCAGCCACCAGGAATGACGGCGCCTTGCCCGCGGGTGCAGCGGTCAGGTCGCCACCCATGGGCACGCCTTTCATGTAGCCGGCGTTGGCGGGAAGTCGACTCTTTGCATCCGCCGCCGTGAAATCCCAGCCGCCGAAGAAGCGAACCAGCATCCGCGGACCAGTGGTCGCATAGGTCTCCTTGCGCATCATCGCGTCGAACAGCGCTTCACGGGTGTTCTCCGTGGCCCAGACTCCCTGGTAGCCCGACGACACCATGCCCCAGCCGGTGTATTCCATCACGCCATCCGGTGTGTCGATACGCGCCATCGGGTGATACACGCGCTCCGCGCTGGGTTCGGCCCCCGAATGTTTCCCGAAGAAGTTTTCCTCCTCGGCGGTTGCGAGACCGGTATGGCTATCCGTCGCGCCGATCAGGCCGAATTTGTACGGATTGACGCCCAGCTTTTTTTCGAGCTCGAGGCCGATCTGCAGCGCGGTGCGCGCGTACTCGCCCGTCAGCATGTCGTCGCTCTTCAATTGCGACAGATCGAGATTGCCCTGATCCCAGGTCTCGTAATCGGCGAATTCATCGTTCGGCGACAGGAACGGGTGCGTCTCGCCGTCGCCCTTGATCTGGGTCACCTCGTATAACGGCTCCCAGCGTGCGCGCGTTGCCGCGTAGGATTTGTCTACACGTCCGTCGAAATACGTCCGCGACACGGGGAACATCTGGCCGTTCGACATGTTGCCGTTGTGCGCAATGGCCAGCAGGTCGCCGCCCGTCCTGTCCTCGTATTGCTGCATCCATTTCCACAACTCGCGCGGATCCGGGCTGCCCAGCGGCGGCAAGGTCGTGTAAGGCTCCATCACGCTCGCCTTCGAGGCGTCATCGCGGTAGACGACCACGCGGTGAAGATTGATCCCCTTTTCCGTCGAGGTCCATTCGTAACCTATGAACGCCGTGAAACTGCCCGGCTCGTTCGCTTCTTCGGCGGCTTTCATCGTCAATTCCCAGGCGGATCGATACGCCTCGCTCCCCGGCAGCGCCGCTAGTGACTCCGGGAACTTGTTGCCCGTCAGGGCCTGCACGATTTCGACGGCTGCAGCGACACCGTCCTGGCCACCTTTCTGGATCATGTCGTACCAGCGCCGACCGGTCGGGTCGGCCAGCATCGACGGCTCGCCGGCCTGCAGACGGGGGAAGAAGCCCATGTTGTCGGAGTGATCCGCCACGACCAGGAAATCGAGCGGGCGCGACAACTTCACTCGCTGACCCGTCGACGAAACGACCTCCTCACCCTTGGCGAACCGATAGGCGTCATCCGGGGTCAGCCGGGCGCCGAACGCGCCGGCATCCATGGACATGCCGGTATGCAGGTGCGTGTCACCCCAGAAGACCTGCGTCGGAAAATTGCGGTTGGCATACGGCGAATAGCTCGCCCGAGCGGGAAACGCTCCCTGCAAGGATTCAGCCGAAGGCGCTGGATCCTGCGCAAGGCTTTCACCCGCGAACAGGGTGACCAGCGCAAGCAGTGCAGGCCGCAATTTGAAATCAATCATGCTTCCCTCCTCGGTCTCGTCATCAAGGCGTGTACCAGATGGGCGATGTGTAGGCGCGCTCCTGGGTGGAAACCGGTGCGCCTTCGGGGATTTCGACACCGAAGCGGAAGGCGTCGTAGGTCGACCATCTGGGCGTCGGGATCTCGAGCACGCGGACGTAATAGAACGAGCGCTGCTTCGGATCGAAATCCGGATCCGTCCAGACCGTGCCGAGTTCCGCCGCACCGATCGTATTGGTCCAGCTCGCCGTGCTCGCGTCGACGGTGTCGCCGACCGGCGGAAGCTTTCCGTCGGCGCCCGGCTGCCGCTCGCCCGACCATGCGACGTCGTAGACCTTCTCGTGCAGCTCCTTGCCGTCGTACCAGCCCTTGACGATCTGGATGCGATCGAGGTTGGCGCCGATCGGATCGCGCACCGCGTAGGCCATGAAGCTCGGCGCAGTGCTGGCAGGTGCGGCCGTCAGATCGCCGCCCATCGGCACACCCTTCGCATAACCGGCGAAAACCGGCTGACGGCTGTTCAGGTCAGCGTCGTTGAAATCCCAGCCGCCGAAGAAACGCACGATCATGCGGCTGCCGGTCGTCGCGTAGGTCTCCTTGCGGGCCATCGCATCGAAGATGGCCTCGCGCGAGTTCTCCGCCGCCCATACCGCGGCCAAACCAGACGCGACCTGCTGCCAACCCATGATCGTGCCGTTCTCGTTGCTCATGAACGGGTGCGACATGCGTTCCGGGCTCGGCTCCGCGCCCGAATGTTTACCGAAGAAATTGTCCTCCTCGGCCGTGGCGAGGGACGTATGACTATCGGTCGAGCCGATCATGCCGAACTTGTAGGGGTTCGTACCGAGGCGTTGCTCGATGGCGAGGCCGCGCTTGAGCGCTTCGCGCGCGTATTCGCCGGCCAACATGTCGTTCGTCTTCGCCTCGGAAACGTCGAGATTGCCGATGTCCCAGGTCTCGTAATCGGCGAATTCATCGTCCGGCGACAGGAACGGATGCGTTTCGCCATCGCCCTTGATCTGCGTAACTTCGTAGAGTGGCTCCCAGAGCGCTCTGGATTGAACGTATTGCCGATCCAGCTTTCTGCCGTCGTACTGTTCGCGCAGCGGGAACATGATGCCGTTGGCGAGATTGCCATTGTGGGCGATCGCCAGCACGTCGCCGCCCGTCTTGGCTTCGTAATCCGCCAGCCATTTCCACAAGTCGCGGGGATTGATGCTGCCGAGCGGTTCGATCGTCGTAAACGGAACCACCTGCCCGCCCTTGTCGCCGCCGTCGCGATAGACGACGACGCGGTGCATGTTGTTGCCCTCGACGAGCGAGGTCCACTCGTAGCCGATGAATGCCGTGAACTTGCCGGGGTCGTTGTAGCGTTCCGCCGCTTCCACGGTCTTGGCCCAGGCGCTCTTGTAGGGCGCCGAATCCGGCGCGTACATCAGATCCGACGGGAACTTGCCCTGCGAGAACAAGCCGATGAGTTCGAGCGCCACGGACACCCCATCGCCGGCCTGGATGCGCTGGTACCACTCGCGCCCTTTGGGGTCTGCGAGAATGTGCGCCGCACCGGCGTTCAGGTCCGGGAAGAAACCCATGTTGTCCGAGTGATCGGCGATCACGAGCCAGTCGAGCGGCCTCGACAGGCGCACGGGAATGCCGGTGGTGGACGTCACCTGGTCGCCGCGGGCGAACCGATACGCTTCGTCCAGACCGAGCCGGTTGCCGAAAGCGCCGGCATCCATCGAAATATCGGTGTGCAGATGTGTGTCGCCCCAGAGCGGCGCCAGCGGCGTCTGGCGCTCAGCGTAGGGCGAGTAGGACTTGCCGGTGTAGGATTTCGACAACACTGCGCCGACTTCTTCGGGCGGCGGGATTTGCGCGTTGGCCGTTGCAGCGAGAAGCAGGGCAACCAAGCCAATCAGAAGGCTCGAGATGTGGGTATTCGACAAGGCGTTCTCCAGCTGGATTTCGTTTCGAACTGCGAGCCCTCGCAGATTGCCACTACGTTACCGCGGGGGCGGCAAACCGTAGTGGCTCGCCGGCGGACATTCAACCTGGGCGGGCGGCATGGCGATGCGACAGCAAATCGCGGCGGCGACAACGCAAAACGGAGCGGCAGTGACTCCCGAAGCTAGCTGGATTCCGATCTGCCTGTTGGCTCTGGTGGGGGCCTTCTTCCTACAGAAAGCGATCCGGCCCGGAGCCAAGCAGAGTTGGTCCTGGGGGCGTAGCGGTGGCTGCGTTCCGCTGTCCCGCGGCAGTTACGCGTGCTGCGCGGCGACGTTCTTCTCGATCGCGCTGATCGTCATTCGCGCGCCAGAACCTCCCATGATCGCGATCATCGCATTCGCGCTGTGTTTTCTCGCCCTGTTGGGGGCGGGATACTTCGACACGCGGCGCTACAGAGAAGCGCAGCGCCGCGAGGAGCCTTTGCGCGTTCGACGCGATTGACTCCAACACGTGCCGCCGACTGATGAGGAACGCACATGGGACATCCCGAAATTCACCGAACACACCGGATCGGCTGGCTGCGAGCGGCGGTTCTCGGCGCAAATGACGGAATCGTCTCCACAGCGAGCCTCGTCCTGGGCGTCGCTGCGGCGGGAGCCGACTCTCAGGGCATCCTGGTTGCCGGCGTTGCCGGTCTCGTCGCCGGCGCCATGTCGATGGCCGCGGGCGAATATGTCTCGGTCAGTTCGCAGGCCGATACGGAGCGCGCCGATCTCGCCCGGGAGAGCGGGGAACTCGCCGCCGACCCGCAGCGCGAACACGCAGAGCTGACGGCGATCTACGTCGAGCGCGGATTGGATGCGACGCTCGCCTTTAACGTTGCGACCCAGTTGATGCAGCACGATGCGCTCGGCGCACATGCGCGCGACGAGCTGGGCATCTCCGATTCCCTGTCGGCCAGGCCCGTTCAAGCCGCCCTGGCTTCCGCCGCCACATTCGCAATCGGCGCGATGCTTCCGCTTCTGGTCGTCGTCTTGTTTCCGATCGCCAATCTGATGTGGGCCGTCTCGGGCGGCTCACTCTTGTTTCTGGCGCTGTTGGGCTCCGTGTCCGCGCGCGCGGGCGGTGCGCCCGTGATCTCGGCCGCCTCGCGCGTCACCTTCTGGGGCGCCTTGGCAATGGCGTTGACGGCTGGGGTGGGGGCGCTCTTCGGGGTGGCCGCCTGATTTCACGGCTGCAGCAATATCGACGCCTGCTCCGGGCGCAGTCCACACCTGACCCGCGGCCTGACAGAACCCGGGTAGACGACCCTGGGCCTGGCCGAAAGCGCAGCCAGCACCCCCATCCGCCAGCCGCGCAGATTCGGGCTGGTTTGCGTCCGCGCTCCTATTCGCGCTGGTCTCGGGCTGCCCCCCCCTCGCCGATGCCCGGTTTGCGGCGCTCCGTGCCGCTCAGAACCGGATGCCGGCCTGCAGGCCGAGGATCAGGGCCGGGTCGTAACTCCTTTCGAAGATCCTGGCTCCGCCGTTCTGTTCCGACCGGATCTTGCCGCCGAGCGCCGTGCCGACCATGAATGCGAGATTCACCTTCGGGGTCGGCATGAAACCCGCGCGGAAGAAGACCGGGAAACTCTGCTCCTGACCGATGCCCTCATTGATCGGACCCAGGCGGTCGTCCAGCCGGTAGCGGCGCTTCTGGTAGCTCCCGCCGAGCGCGAAGCTCCACGAGCCCGGGTTGTAGGAGATCATCGGTCCGACCCCCGGGTAGGCCATTTCGACGATGCCAAACTGGAAGCGCCAGTCTTCCGCAAAGCGCCAATCGACCGTCGGGATCGGCAGGATCGCAGCGCTGTCCTCGAGCTGTGACATGACGCCGAGGACCACACCCGTCGAAAGGTTCTCGCTCCACGTGTAGTCGATGGCGAGTCCACCGCCGCCCGTGAGCGTATCGCCGAAGTCGGCGCCGCTTTCACCGGAGGTCCGGCCCAGCAGCAGCCCCACGAGGGTCCAGTTCTCGCTGGCCCTCCAGCCGAAACCCGTCATCAGTGTCGCCTGATGGATGTCGTTCCAGACCAGCTGCGCCGGGTCGTTGTTCTTCGAGAAGTCGTAGTAGCTGCCCTGGTAGGCGATGTTGCCGACCAGGAAGAGGTCGTCGGTCATCTGGAAGCGGTGACCCGCGATCAACTGCACGGAGTCGCGCTCCATCTCGGTCGCGGTGTCGTCGATGTCCGTTTCGAATTGGTGCGCGTAGTTGAGGCTCGCCCAAGTGTTGGTGCCGTGCGCCCCGGTGACGATCATGGGAATGTCGAGGGCCTGAGCCCACGCCGAGGGCGCCGGGAGCGCGAGAAACGCGATCCCCGTGGCGATTGTCGCAACGTGACGTGCGGTTGCCATCTAGATTCTCCTTTCAGTGGCGGACTCGTCTGTCCTCGCAAAGACCGGCGATATCCTAGCAACCTTCCATCGGCATTTGAATGCGGATTCGTGCGATCGCTCCGCCAAACCCAGGGGGCTGCAGCCTCTGAGGGCTTCGCCCGCATGAACGCAATGGCAGATGGCGCGATTGGAAATGGCTATCCTTGCCCTCTTCAGTGATGCGCTGTCTTTCTTCCCCAATGGAGGCCCCTCCAATGTTTAGACAGACGATCCCTTTGCTTTCCACTTTTGCAGTAGCCATGTCCCTAATCGCGCAGTCGAGCCCGGCGACAGCCCAGGCTGAGGCGAAGTCGACGCAATTCTGGTGGCCCGAAACGCTGAACCTCCAGCCTCTTCGGCAGCAAGCCGCGGAGTCCAATCCGATGGGCGAAGCGTTCGATTATGCCGAGGCGTTCGAGAGCCTCGATCTCGCTGCGCTGAAAAAGGACATCGAGAAGTTGATGACGACGTCACAGGACTGGTGGCCGGCAGACTACGGCCACTACGGCCCTTTCTTCATTCGCATGGCCTGGCACAGCGCGGGCACGTACCGCGTGGCGGACGGACGCGGCGGTGCCGGCGGCGGTCAACAGCGATTCGAGCCGCTCAACAGCTGGCCCGACAACGCAAATCTCGACAAGGCTCGGCGCTTGCTCTGGCCGATCAAGCAGAAATACGGCGAGAAGATTTCATGGGCCGACCTGATGGTGCTGACCGGCAACGTCGCGCTCGAATCCATGGGCTTCAAGACGTTCGGTTTTGCGGGCGGGCGCGAGGACGATTGGGAGCCCGACCTGGTCTACTGGGGCCCCGAGACCGAATT
>JAFDBP010000279.1 GCA_019313245.1 Deltaproteobacteria bacterium | reverse complement strand
GATGTGGTCGCGTTGATCCGAATCGGAGTAGACGGGAAGCGCATCGATCCACGACTGATAGGGGAGCTGGAGGGGCATCGAATTCTGAACGAACACCTTCTCGAGCGCCAGCACGTCGATTTCGAGACCGACGGTGCAGGTTGCGGGCCCGCGCGCGTTCTCGCGGCGCAACGCCCCCTGTCCGACGAAGTGGTCCTTCTTCAGGTTGACCATCCAGCCGAGCCCGAGTTCGTAGGGAGAGGTTTTCTCCACTTCGAACATGGCCGTCGATGCAGAGTGGAAATCCGCATCGAGCAGCAGCATGCCCGCCTCGATGCGCACCATGTCGAGCGCGACCATTCCGGCGGGCAACAACTTGTAGGCGTTCCCCGCATCCATCAGCGCATCCCAGATCTTCTCGCATTGATCGGGCTCGGCGAAGATCTCGTAACCGAGATCACCCGTGTAGCCGGTGCGCGAAATATTGACCGGAGCGCCCGCCAACTTGGCTTCGAGCATCCGGAAGTACTTGAGGTCGCTCAAGTCGGCGTCGGTGAGCTTCTGCAGGAGATCGCGGGACGTCGGGCCCTGGAGCGCGAGCGCGCCGTAGGCATCGGTGACTTCTTCGATCTCGACATCCATCCCGAACGCATTGTCCTCCAGCCAGCAGAGCGTCGGGGTGGCTGCGGTCATGCGGAAGGAGTCTTCAGTCAGGCGTGCGACAGTCCCATCGTCGATGATCTTTCCATCGTCATCACACCACGCGGTATAGATGATCTGACCGACGCCACACTTGGAGGCATCGCGGGTAATCACGCGATTCATCAGCGCAACGGCATCTCGTCCGCGAATGACATATTTGAAGAGGGGGGAAATGTCGAACAGGCCGACACCGAGACGAATCGCGTTGTACTCGTGGATGTGATCCATCTCGTACGTCTGGGCGGAAAAATATCCTGACCACTCTACCCAGCTCTGGCTCTCGCACAGCGCGTTGGTGCGCGAATGAAAGGGAGTCTGCCTCGGCATTGCTTCTCCTAGAAAGGCGCCACACGGGGCACCAGTAAATCGGAGCCAACTCGACGCCGCTCCGCATTGTTACTTCGTTGGTTGTTTTTCTACCGATTGATACTCGACACGCGGCTTCACGGTGTGAGAACAGCACCGTTGAAGGGCAAAAATTATGACACAACTATTCGCAGAACGCCCGTGCACGTATGGATTGAACGGCGATGCAATTTGCTTGTGTGTGAAATAGCACCGGGTAGCAGGAGGGTGGTGAAAGGGTAGTCCCGCGGGTAGTTGTCGATCCCAATGCGCTTCGACAGTCGCCCCCGCAGGGCCTAATAACCATCGATGCGAAAAGCGTTTTCAGCTCAGTTCGGCCACGAAACGGGCCTCCAACGTTTGGAGGTCGGCCCGATAGACTTGCTTGATCGATCGATTGAGATTTCGCGTGCGCATGAGCCGATCGCAAAATTCGCGCAGCGAGCGCTCACCGCGTTGATTGGCGAGAAATTCGACCATCCCATACGACTGCAGATACGCGAGATGCGCAGCGTTCGGTTGCAGGTGTCCGAAGCTCGGTGTGCTCAAACTGGCGAGCGAAAACAACACGCCGTTCGCCTTGGCGCCGGAGAGAATCGCCTGTTCGCGAGCATTCAGATGCCGCTTGCCCTGGGTGCGCGCTTCGAACCATTCGGACAGCCCCTCATTCAACCAGGCCGGCAGGGTGTACGAAGGTGCTGCCGCATCGAGCGCCGCGTGAACCAGCTCGTGGTGGAGTACGCGTGAAAGGCTGACATCCAACGCCGTCGCCCCGCGAATGCGAATGACGCCGTGGTAGAAACCCGCAGCTGCGAATCGAAAGGCGCCCGCAAACTGCTGGTCGAAGACGGCCGGGTCGTAGATCACGACTTCGATCTTGCGTTCGGGTCGAAGGCCCAGGTAGTCGTCCAGTTTGTCGTAGGCGCTCTCGAGTTCGGCGAGAACCTGCTGTTCGAAGTGTCGGGTGCCGTAGATGCCGCCCGTGCGATCGATCGCCACATCCTGGTAGAGTTCGAAATGCGCCGACGAGCGCTGGTCGAATTCCCCGTCCGCGCCGCGATCGAGCGCTCCCGCGGGCGCACTCAGCAGCAAGCCGATGCACACCCATACACTGTATTCATTCCATCGGATAGCGGATCTCCTTCCAGATCTCGTCACAGGCCGCCAGTATATCATCCGGAATTGCGGCGTCGGCCGCGGCCAGGTGCTCGTCGAGCTGCTCGATCCGGCTCACTCCGATCAGGGTCGATCCCACGAAATCCCGCGTGAGCGTCCAGGCGATGCTGAACGTCACGGGCGACATCCCGCAGTCGGCCGCCAACGCCGAAAGCCGTTCAGTGGATGCGAGGGTCCGTTCATTGACGAAGCGCTGCGTCATCCGCTGGGTGCGCCGGTCGTATTCGCGGTAGTAGGAAAATCGGGCGTTGGGCGGCCAGGCGCCGCCCTGGTATTTGCCCGACAGCACGCCGCCCGCAAGCGGACTGTAGGGCAACAGGCTGACCTGCTCCCGACGGCAGGCGTCGGCCAGTTCGTCCTCGAAACGCCGCGAAAGCAGGCTGAAATTGTTCTGAATCGTCTGGTAGCGCGCGGTCCCCAGGCGGTCCGCAGTCCACAGGTTCTTCATCAGCCCGTAGGTGTTCTCGTTGCTGCAACCGACCGCGCGAACCTTGCCCTCGTCGATCAACCGGTCGAGCGCCTCGAGCGTATCCTCGATGGGCGTCGCGGGATCGGGCCAGTGGACCTGGTAGAGGTCGATGTAGTCGGTGTCGAGCCGGCGCAGGCTGCCCTCGACGGCCCGACCGATGCTGTGGCGATCCAGCGCGGTCTTGCCCGAGCGCACGGGAGCCCGAAACCAACCGTCGCTCGGACCCGCGACCTTCGTCGCGACCACGACGGAGTCTCGCGGCCGGCCCGACATCCAGCGACCGCAGATCTCCTCGCTCACACCCGCCCATTTGGGTTCGGGGGGAACCGGGTAGATCTCGGCGACATCGATGAAATCCACGCCCGCATCGAAGGCCTTGTCGAGCGTCTTCTGGGCCGCGGGCTCGTCGAGCGTGCTGCCGAAAGTCATCGTTCCGAGCCCGATCTCCGAGACCGAGATCCCGCTGCGACCGAGCGCGCGCCGCTTCACGTCTTCAAGCCTTGGCGCTGGGTCTGGAGGACGCTTCTCCGTACCAGCGCGTCAGATTCTTGTGCTTCGGATCGATGCGGATGTCCGACACCCGGCCGAAGTCGACTCCGATCAACAGGGTGATGTCTGCAATCGTGTAGCGATCACCCGCCACGAACGGCCGATCCGCCATTTCTCCGTCGAGCCAGGCGAGCTGTTCGAGCGCCTTCTGTTTGCAGACTTCGCCCCACTCGGGCACCTGGGGAATTCGCCCCTTGAAGAAATCGTGCGTGTTGCGGAACGTCTGCATGATCGGGAACGCCACTTCGAATTCGATGCGGCGCAGCCACATTTCGACGAGGGCGCGATCGCTAGCATCGGTTCCCATCAGCGGTGGGTCGGGTCGAACCTCCTCGAAGTAGCGACAGATCGCGGTCGACTCGGAGAGGAACGTCCCGTCGTCGAGTTCGAGCACCGGAACGGCCCCCAGTGGGTTCTTGGCCAGGAACGCGGGCTGGCGATTCTCGGCTTTGACGATGTCGACGGGCACGATCGGGACTTCGATGCCTTTTTCGGCCAGAAAGATCCTGACGCGGCGCGGGTTGGGAGCGAGGGCGCTGTCGTAGAGTTTCACGGGGGACCTCGAACGCTGAGTTCTTTCAGCTCGATTCGAGTGTATCGATGCGGATCGGCAGGCGCACACCGACCACTGTCCCGCGGCCGGGCTTCGAGTCGATCGCAATCTCGCCGCCGTGCTTGCGCACGATCTCGTGGGCGATCCCCAGACCGAGCCCAGTTCCCTCGCCGACGGGCTTGGTGGTGAAGAACGGGTCGAAGATCCGATCGATCAGCTCTGCATCGACGCCGCAACCGTCGTCTTCGATCCACGCCATGACGCTCCGATTCTGCGCTTCGGTCCGGATCCTGATCGTGCCGCGGTCGGCAATCGACTGGCTGGCGTTGAGGACCAGATTGAGGAACACCTGCTGCAGTTCCTGGGGCGCGCAGGCAATCATCGGCAGCAAGCCGTAATTCTTTTCGACGTTGGCCGTGACTCTCAATTGTGGCGAGGCCATGCGCAAGACGCCGTCGAGAAGCTCGTTCAGGTCTGCCATGGTTCGCTCGCCGCGGCCCGCGTGTGCGAGGCCCTTGACGTCGCGCACGATCGCCGTTGCGCGGTCGACGCCCTCGAGTGATTCGTCGATCATCTCGGCGCCTTCGGCGATCAGTTCATCGAACGACCCCGAGACACCGCTCTTTTCCACTTCCGTTCCCAGAGACTCCCAGTGTTGCCGCAGGAGGCTCAGGTTGGCGCGCACGTAGGCGAGGGGATTGTTGATTTCGTGGGCGATTCCCGCGGCGAGTTCACCGACGGCGGCGAGCCGGCCCGACACCACCAGGCGGCCTCGAAGCGCCTCGAGTTCTCGAAGGTCTCGGGCGATGAGCACGATTCCGATCGGCGAGCCCTGGCGATCGCTCAGCGTCACCGACGAGAGCGAAACGGGAACTGCGTCGTCCCCGTCGCGGCTCAGATCACACTCCAGCTCCCTGAGCTCATCGATCGGGAGATCTCGTAGGCCGTGAATCAATTCCCGGACATCCAGTCCGTCCAGCTCGGACGTCGCATGCCCTAGCAGCCTTGCCATCGCGCTGTTGCCGTATCGAATTCGGCCGTCGAGTCTCAACATCGCGACCCCGTCGGGGAGCGCCTCGAGAATCTCTGCCGCGAACAATCCGGGCGCGAGAAGGGGATAACCCGAGCGATAGAACGTCCAGGCGATCGCGCCGCCCAGTGACGCGTGAATGATTGTTCCGACATGAAGCACGTGGATTCCGAACAGGGGCAGCACGCCGTCGGTCAATCCCGCGAGCGTGAAGCAACCCAGTATTCCGGCTCCGATCCAGTAGGCGCGACGCCGCTCTCTTTGCGTATTCATCTTGCGGCAGGCGCTCTTGCCGATTTCGAACGCGAGATACATACAGGCCAATGCGTAGATGACGAACAGCGCGAACGCGGGACCGAGTTCGTAGCCCCATCCCCAACGAGTGGGCGTGACACCCCTATGGAACCAAGGAGTGAACCAGTCGAGCAGCAAGAACAGTCCGCCGGCGGCGAACAGCGCCGGGATGGCGCGGCGTATCCGAGGCACGGATTCACCGGTGGCCGCGAGTGCGAGCCCAACGCCGAGCGGCCCGATGAACGCCCAGCCGAGCGTGGACGCTTTGGCGTAGACGAGCGCGAGTTGCGGATCGGTGCGGCTGCTCGAGAGCACTTCGCAGGCAGCCCAAAAAGAAACGCCGCCCAACAACAGGGCGGCATCACGGCTGGAGCGATCCCTCGGACCCCGGCAGCAGACGATCGTCGCGAGGATCGCAGTGGAGATGGAGGCTAATAGTGGGAGTACCAGATAGAGTGACAATCCCGCATCCGATGATGGACTCGCGCTAGTACATACCCATGGTGAAGAACTTCGCCGCCGCGGTCGCAGCCATCTTCAACAGCAACGCCATCTGTCGGGCCGCCTCTTGTTCTTCGTCGCGCGCCGAGAAGGACGGACAGCGATCGGCGAGGCGGTCTTCAAGCAGGTCGACGTGGCGCTGGGTCTTCTCCGCCCAGTCCGGTCTGCCGAGAACCTCGGCTCGCTCCACCATGCCCTCGTAGTGGGTGATCTGGTACATCAGCCGGCCGCAGTCCGAGGGATCGGAAGCCGCAATCCCCGGAACCAGAAGCCCGATTGCGAAGACGAGTGCGATTGCTGACTTCATTGCCGACCCCTCCAACGCGAAGCGCGATGCCTTGTGGCGTATCGGCGTTCCGGCGCCGGAGGTGAAGCATCCCCCGCGGGGAAAATCAGATCTGCTGGGCGATCTGCTGGGCGGAGCGGTGGGCGAGCGCCATTGCCGTCCACATCGGGTTCACGGCCGGGCACTGGGGGAAGATGCCGGTGTCGGCGATGTAGAGATTCTCGAAGTCGTGGCAGCGGCCCATCTCGTCGACCACCCCGAGCCGCGCGTCGCCGTGCATTCGCGTGGTGCAGAAGACGTGATTGCCCGCGAGCACGAGATCCGTGGCGCGAATCGGCCGGTCCCGCAGGACTTCCGCCTCCTCGAGTGAGTGCAGCTCGGGGGCGATGCCGTGGACCCCGGGCACGATGGTGCGCGCGCCCGCCGCGAAGAAGATCTGGGCGAGAACCCACAGCGCCTGGGCGAGGACCGGCACATCCGCCGGATGCAATTTCCAGCTGAGGATCGGATCCATCGAGCGCCGCCTGACGCGCACGCGTCCGAGCGAGCGATTGCAGCTCGCAATGCCGTCCCAGATCGCCGAATACGGGATGTCGGAGAGCCGGTTCTTCAGCGCCATCCCCGAGCCCGGCAGGCGAACCGCGGTGATCGCAGGCGGCGCCCAGAGCGTCTCCAACTTGAATCCCTCGCGCAGGAAATGGCGCGACTGGTAGCCCTGCGTCGCGCCGAAGCGCGGGTTCACCAGATCCGGAAAGATGCCCATGATCGCGACGCCGGGATGGAACTGCAGGTTCTCTCCGACCTGGCCGGATCGATTCGCGAGATTGCCGCTCTTCTGGAGCAATACCGGCGTCGCCGTACAGCCGGCCGCCAGCACGACCAACTTCGCGTGAATCCGAACGTGGTGACTGGGATTTCCGGTGAACGGCTTGACGACCCGCCCGGCGACACCGGTCGCGCGCCAGCCCTCGGACAGCACGCGCTCGATCCGCACCGATGTGAGCAGCCGAGCGCCCCCGCGCAGGGCGGCGGGGATGTAACTGATGTCCATCGATTGCTTGGCTCGACTGCGGCATCCCGTAAAGCACTCGCCGCTGCCCCGGCAGCCGCGAACATTTCGGTAGATCGGCTCGCTGTGAAATCCGAGCGCGTCGCAGCCCTCGCGAAACAACAGGTTGCGCCGACCGAGTACATTTTCGGGTGTTACCGCGATGCCCAGGAATTTGGCGACCGCTTCGTAGTGGGGGTCGAGGTCGGCGCGCGTGGTGCGCTCGAGTTCGAAGTCGCCGCACCAGCGATCGAGAACGAATGCGGGTGCGCGCGTGCAGATCGCCGAGTTCACCAGCGAGCCGCCGCCGAGCGCGATCGCCTGCATGGTGGGCATGATGGTGCCGCTCGTCGTGCGCAGGCCCCCCTCGCGCATGGTGCGCGCCATCGAGAGCCCGCCGTCGAATTCGTACTCGTCGGGGACGAAGGGGGGCCCCTCCTCGACCAGCACGACGCTCTTGCCGGCATCGGTGAGTTCCTTGGCGACCACCGAGCCGGTCGGGCCCGAGCCCACCACGACCACGTCGGTCTCCAGCGTGAGATCCGCGTCGTACTGGGCGTAGACGCGAACCTGCCCGGCTTCCACCGAGCTCACGATTCCGCCTCGGCAAATCCCGGGTGAAGCGTACCGTCCTGCGGGAGGGGGATCCCCGCACTCGGCGGCGTCAGGTCCTCGGCAGTCCAACGAATCGACTCGGGCTTCTCGCCGATTCGCGGGTAGAGCAGATCGGCCTCGCAGATCGGAGCTTCGATCGCCAACGGCGCGAGGCCGAGCCTGCGAACCACGGGGGGATGCGCGAAATAACCCATCGTCAACACGGCGCGCAGGCTCGTGAACACGAGGCGGCGCGTGAAGAGCGTGCTCTCCGCCCAACCGTCGAGCGCGGCGACCCGATGCTCGATGTCCTGGGCCGAGAAGCGGCGCATTCCGCCCCGCCCGGAGGTGGGGAACACGAGCGTCCCGTGCTCGACGAGAAAGAACAGCAGGTGCAACAGCATCCGGGTCTGCAGGCCCGAAGCCGTCATCAGGCGCTCGATGTAGTCGGGCAGGTCGGCGTCGAGACCCGAGGCCGGGATCGGGCCGCCCGCCGGGTACATGGCCTCGGCCGCGCTCGAGATCAGCGCCACCTCCCCGCGTCCGAGCCGCCGGTAATGACGGCGGGGGTCCGGATAGCCGATCGCCACGCGCGTAATCACGTACCCCAGGGCAAGCACGCAGAGAATCGCCGTCAACATCGATTGGCAATATAACGAGAACCCGGTTCCAACCCACGTCGTTGCGGCACTCAGTTGCGCGTAGCCAGTCCTCTTCCCGCGCGGAAATCGCCCTTCGATCCGGCGCGCAATCCGCCCATGGCCCCCACCTGGGCGGCCGAACGGCGGGAATGCGCAAGATCGCGAGCCAAACGGCATCGATTCGTGGGTTTTCAGCGCTCAAGCCCCGGCTTTCGGAGCCCGATCTGAACCCCATGGAATCGGGGGGGAAGAACCGCCGACACGGCCTCGGCCTGTGGGCGCTGGGGCTCGCCGTGGCGGCTTTCGCCGCACTTCGCATCGCCGCGGTCTACAGCGTGGCGGGCAATTGGGACGAGTTCGGGCTGTTCGAAAACGCCTCGATCACGCACGAAACCGGAGTCCTCGTCGCGGGCGGCCGACCCGGCCTCGCACAGCTCGCAGTGCTCCCGCTCGTCGCGAATTGCGACGACGAAATCGAAGTCCTGCAACGAGCCCGACTGATCTGGGTCTTCATCACGCTCGCATACCTGATTGGCGTGGGCGTGCTCGCCTGGCAGCTGAAGCCCGAGCCGGAACGACGCCTCGCGGATGCGCTGCTCGCGGTCGGCCTGTTGGCGTTGGTGCCGGCGTTTCTCGATTGGTCGATCCAGGTGCGAACGGATCAGATCGCGCTCGCGGGCGGCGTCTGGGGCGGCGTCGCGCTGCTGACATCGAAGCGCCGGCCGCTGCTCGCGCTCGCGGCGGGGCTGCTGTTCGGCATCGGCTTCCTCGCGACACAGAAACTGATCTATGTCGCCGCGCTGATGGGGTTGCTCACACTCGCCCAGATCGGCTTCGGCGGGCGCATGCGGTTGCGGCGCGAGGCGCTGCGCGCGGGCCTATGCGCGCTCGGCTTCGCGATCTGTCTGCTGGCGCTCTACCAGGCAGCCCCGGAACAGATCGAAGTCAAGTCGGATCACACCGTGCTCTCGGCGCATGTGGTGCGCAACGGATTGTCTTCCTTCGACTTCTACCGCAAGACCATCGGCTGGTCCCAATACCGCGCGATGCTGCCCACGCTGGTTCCGCATTTCATGCTGCTCGGTGCGCTCGCGGCCGCGACGCTGGTCGCCTGGCGCAGGCGGACGCCCGCGCGGCCGACGCTGACGCTCGCCTGGCTGATCCTGATCCTCGGCGGCGCGGTGGGCGCATTCCACGCGGCGGCCTTCTCCTATTTCTGGATGACGTTGGGCCTGTTTCCCGCCCTCGCCTTCGCGCTGGCGCGCCAACCCATCTGCGATCTCGTGCCGGACGTCGGGCGCATCCGGCGGCTGGCCATCGCGGGGTTCTGGTTGGCGCTCGCGGGCCCGGGCCTGCTCGAGATGGTTGCCCTGACGAACGACACACAGAAGGTTCAGCGCGACAGTTTCGACTTCATACAGACAAATTTTCAACCCAGCGACGCGGGATTCCAGCCCGAGAGCGCCCTCTTCTGCCGCGGGGAAAGCCAACCGCTGCTGCATTACTTCTCCGCCGACATCTACCGCAGATTCGGAACACCGGGCTCCGAACCGAATCGCGCGCGGCTGATCCAGCAGTTTCGCGACGAATCGATTCTCTTCATCGTCGAATCCTTTCGCCTCAACCAGTTTCCCGTCGAAGTTCGGCGCTTCTGGGCCGACAACTACCAGCCCTATCGCGCATCGGTCTTCGTCGCGGGCAGGCGGCTCGAGGGCAGCGGCGGCTCCAACAGCGCATTCGAACTCGTCGCACCGGGGGAGTATCGCTGGCTGCCGATCTCCGGCCCCCAACCGATCGAACTCGACGGCCAGACCATCGGCGCGGGAGAAGTCATCCAGCTCGCGGCGGGCGAACACACGGCCGCATTCCCGCAAGACGTGCCGGGTGGGCTCCTGGTATTGGCACTCGAAGAACCGCCGGGGCTCGCACCCCTGTCTTTCTACAAGGCCTACTGAGATGCGAATCGCCATCCTCACCAATGCGCCGACCCCCTACCGCGCGCCGGTATTCGCGCGGATCGCGGCGACGGCTGGCGTCGAGGCGCGCGTCTTCTTCGACTCCGCATCCGGGGCTTCGGCGGTGGACGCGCGACCCGATTATCCGCACGAATTCCTGCGGCCAGCATTCCACCTGCGGCATCGGAACTACCAGGACGACGCAGGCTGGGCGGAGCGGGTCTCGATGGGGTTCGCGCTCGATTACCTGCCGCGGCTGGCGGCGTTTCGGCCCAACGTGATCGTGTCGGGCGAGTTCGGCTGGCGCAGCTTGAACGCGGCTGTCTTCGCCCGCGCGGCGGGGATCCCGCTGCTCGTCTGGTGGGAGGGAACCCGATTCACCGAGCGCAAGCTCGGCGCGATCCGGCACTGCGCGCGGCGAGGGCTCTCGAGCGCGTCGGCGGGGCTGTTGGGGTTCGGCAAGGGCAGCGTCGAATACCTGCACGATGCGGTCGGCGCGCGGAAGCCCGTTCACTTCGTGCCGCAGGCCGTCCACAATCTGCAGATCGCCGAAGCGACGGATCGCTGGCGCGCGCGACGCGACAGTGTGCGCGAACAACTCGGCGCGCGCGGCGTCACGCTGCTCTGCCTGAGCCGACAACTTCCGCACAAGGGGATCCCGCAGTACACGAGCGCACTGCGCCGGCTCGCGGAGGCCGTTCCGGAGGGCGCCTTCACTGCGCTGTTCGCGGGTGAAGGCCCCGAAGCCGAAACCATCGCGCGGGCCTCGGAGGATTTTCCGCGCGCGATCCGCAACCTCGGGAAGGTCTCGCCGAGCGAGATCCCCCGCTTGTTCGCCGCGAGCGACCTGCTGGTATTTCCGACGCTTCGCGACTGTTGGGGGATGGTGGTCAACGAGGCCCTGGCGGCCGGCGTTCCCGTGCTGGGCTCGCGCTACGCGGGCGCCGCGCGGGAGTTGCTCGGCGCCGATGCTGTCGGCTGCCTGATCGACCCGCTCGTTCCCGCCTCGCTCGACGAAGCGCTCGAGGCCGCGGTGCTCGACGAGCGTTGGGCGAACCCGTCGCCAACCCGCCTGCGCGCCGCGCTCAAGGGTTACAGCTGCGAGGACGCCGCCGAGGCGATTCTGCGAGCTGCGAGAAGTGCCGTCGCCGATTGCGGCATGCGAGCGCGATCGTGAGTGGAACGGCCGCGATACCTCGCGCTGCGGTGCGCGCGCAATGCGAGGAATCGATCCCCTGCCCGATCTGCGCAGCTCCCGGACATCGGTCCTTCGAAAGCTGCTTCGTCGAAGTCCATCAGTGCGAAAACGCACAATGCGCCCACCTGTTTGCGATCGGCGTCGGTGCACAGCACGGCGTCATGCACGCGCTGGGCGCCGATTTCGAAGAATCGGCGTACGCCGAGCGGAACGAGCGCCTCGTCGCGTTCTGGCAAGACCGACGCTTCGTGAGCGGGAATTCGAAGCTGCTCGACGTCGGAGCGGGAACCGGCCACCTCGCGCGCAGCCTGAGAACGCGGCTTCCGGCAATCGACATCCACTGTGTCGAAGAGAGCGACCTGCTGCGAGAGCGGCTCGAGCGCGACGGTTTTGCGGTTTCGAAGAGCCTGGATTCGATGCCGCCGGGTCACTCCTTTCACGCCGTATTGCTGATCGAAGTGATCGAACACGTCGACGATCCGGTCGACTTCCTGGCTCGCCTGAAGGGACATCTCGAACCCGACGGGCGGATCTTCCTGACGACGCCCTGCGGAGAATTGCGCAACGGAAGCCGCACCACCAACGCCTACGACACGCCCGAGCACATCCAGTTCTTCACCGAGAGATCGCTGCAGACCGCCGTCGAAAACGCGGGCTACCGCGGCATCGCCTGCGAGTACATCGAGGCCCTCTACCCGCGCGGCGCGGGTGCGGGGCGCGGCGGGCCCTTCAGACGAATCGCGACGAGAATCGCGAAGCCGCTGCTGGCGACGCTGCAGGGCCCTCGCCATCTGACGGGATTCATCGAGCCGTAGAGAATCCGGCTCCGTATTCCTCGTAGGAACGCCCCATCAATGCCCACAGGTGCCCCGCCTGGGTGCAGATCCGCAGCGCGACGCGGGCCATCGCGCGCCGACCGCCGAATGCCGCCAGCGGCATCAACACCGCGAGGCCGCAGAGCCGAACGGCCGCTCGAAGCGCGCGTTTGGCGGCGCCGCCGGATGCGCGCGATTGCGCGATGCGGGTGTGGACGCAACCTCCCCGAAACGCGCGTTGCGCGAGCCAACCGAAGCGGTGCCGCTCCGGGGGGATGCACTCGACGACCAGGGCTTCGTCACAAGAGACGAAGCGCGCCCCCGAACGCAACATGTGCCCGAAGAGTTCCGAGTCCGATCCGCCACTGAGGCCGTAGGCGGGATCGAAGCCGCGTGCGTCGAACAGCCGCCGGCGCACCAACGCGTTGCTCGTGTAGAGATCCCCCGCACCCAACAGATGCCCGGTCGGGTGCCGGCGCCGGCTGTAGAAGGTCTCCACGTCGAGCCAGGGCGTCGCGATCTCTTCGAGTCGAATCAGCACGGGACCGAAGGCGCCGTCGCAGGGATCGCGTTCGACCAGCTCCAGGTATTCAGCGATCCAGTTTTCATCCGCCACTTCGTCGTCGTCGATGAACAGCAGCCACTCGCCGGACGCTTCCGACAGCGCCCGATTGCGGGCGAGCGCGATGTTCTGCTGCGGCTCGACGCAGTAGCGAATCGACCCGAGCGAACCGGATCGCGTCTTTGCGACGGATGCGGCGCTCTCCTCGCGATCGTTGTCGACGACGATGACTTCGGCCTCGACTCCGACCGGAAGCTTCACCCGATCGAGGCTGTCGAGCAGCCGCGACAGGCCCTCGGGACGCCGGAAGGTGGCGATGCAGATGGAGACGTCGACGCCCATCTCAAAATGCGCCGCGCCGAGACAAGACCGCGCCGACGGTGCGCAGCAGAATCGACAGGTCCTGGGCCAGCGATCGATTGCGGATGTAGTAGAAATCGTATTGCAGGTTCTCGTGCATCGGCAGATCCTTGCGGCCGAGGATCTGCCAGAGGCCGGTAATGCCGGGCTTGACGGACAGCCGCCGGCGCTGCCACTCGTCGTAGGTCTCGACGATGAACGGCATCTCGGGCCGTGGACCGACGAGCGACATCTCGCCCTTGAGCACGTTGAACAGTTGCGGGAGTTCGTCGAGGCTCGTGATCCTCAAGAACCGCCCGAAAGGCGTGATCCGCGGGTCGGCGCCGTCCTTCGGCGCGACCGCGTAACACTCGACATCGGAGTACATGGTGCGGAATTTCTGGATCTGGAAGATCTTTCCGTCGCGACCCACGCGCTCCTGCCGGAAGATCGCCGGCCCCGGGCTCTCGCGAACGATTCTGCGCGCGCACCACAACATCACCGGGGCGAGCAGGATCAAGCCGAGGCTGGCGCCGACCAGGTCGAGCGCGCGCTTGACGGGCTCGTAGAACGGGTGAGCCCGGTGGCGACCCAGGCGGACCAGCGGGAGGTCGTCGACGAGATCGATCGGCGTACCCGCCGTGAGCACCTCGAATAGATTGGTCACGACGCGAAAGGTCATCCCCAGATCCTCGCAATCGAGCACGATCGAGAGCATGCGGGTGTGGCTCAGGGAAGGCATCGCGACGAAGACCTCCCGCACACCGTGCTCGATGGCGATTTCGCGAACGTCGTCGATATGCCCGAGCACCGGGCGGTTGGCGACGTCCTTCCGCTCTTCGTCGTCGGAATCGTCGACGAATCCGACCACCTGGTATCCGATCTCGGGGTGATCCTGAAGTTTCTGCAGCAGGCGAATCGCCGAGACCCCCGTGCCCGCAATCAGCACGGGCACATCGTGCTCCCCGGAGCGACGCATCCGCTCTTCGAGTTTGTGAAAGGCAACCCGGCTCATCCCCTGCAGGATGAGATTGAGGCCGACACACGCCAGCACCACGAAGCGCCCGAAATACAATTCCCTGAAGAAGAAACTGATCGACGCCACGACCAGCAGCCCCAACGCCACGCCGCGGAACAGGGTCTGGAACTCTTCCACCAGGGTAGACGCGCGGCTGCTGCGGTAGATGCCGAACGCCCAACAGCAGAACATCCACGGGCCGACGACCAGCGGAAGCGCGCGGAAATAGCCGCCGAACGGATTGATCTGGGAGCCGAGCGGCTCGTTCAACGCGTAGCGCAGCCAGTAGGCGCCGATCCAGCCGATCGCCACGAGGATGGTGTCGACGAGGATGTGAATCCGACGGATCGCGCTGAGGTCGACTTTCGCAATCACCGAATCGCGCTCTCGCAGCCTTGAACGGGAAGTGACACGCGCACGCCTCAAAATCGGTCGATGAGCGCTTCTGCTTGAGGCAGCCACTGCCGCCAACTCGTGGGTTGGGGTCGATTTTGTAGCGGCCCGCAGTCGGGCTTTGGGGCGATTGCTGCCGTTATTTGGCGAAGTTACTTTCCCTGAAAGAATTCAATAAGTTACGCGCCCCCGTTCAGTTTTATCGAACTTCTTCCGATCTAGATCTACGCGGGTTGGATTCGTTGTAAGCGCCATCCGCGAGGAATCCTACGCGCTCTTCCGCACATTGCCGAAGGAGAGAGCCGTCAATGCGTGTGCTGCTGATCAACAACGGAGGCTCGGGTTCGAGCGAGTTTTCCATGACAGAAGCCCGTTTCCCGATTGGCCTCGGCTACCTCTCGGCGATGTTGAAGCAGAAAGGACACTCGACAGAACTGGTCGACCGCTTCTGCGATCACGATGCGTGGGTTGAAGACATCTCGCAGTTCGATTTCGTCGGGGTCTATACCAGTACGCCATGCTATGAAGACGCGCTGCACATCCTCGAGCTACTCGAGGATTACGAGGGCCCCATTGCATTTGGAGGCCCGCACACATCGACCTTCCCGCTCACCATTCCGCCGCGAGTGGACTACGTCGTACAGGGAGAGGCCGAATACCTGATCAACGATCTAGTCGAAGGTAAGTTCCCGAAAGACACGATCATCCGCACTCAACGCATCGCGAACCTGGACGCTCTGCCGCAGGCGGATTATGACCTGTTTCTCGATCGCCCGCGGAGCTATCTCTGGACCACACCCTTTAGTTCGGATCGGGAGCCCATCTTTCTGTTCAATTCCTCGCGGAGCTGTCACTACCAGTGCATGTTCTGCACGGTGAGGGATATCTGGGGTCGACTGTACTCGGCCCAT
>JAFDBP010000278.1 GCA_019313245.1 Deltaproteobacteria bacterium | reverse complement strand
GTGGATCCAGAAGGCGAGGCCGCTGTCGGTTCGCGCGAGCGCTAGGCCTGCGCGGCCCTCTTTCACGCTTTCGGTCCGGGGCCGGTCGGGTCCGAGCTGTCGGTTGCGAGAAATGCGGCGCTGCCGCCGAGTGCGGGCTCGTCGGGCGGATCTTTGGCGAGCGCGTCGAGCAGTCCGAGGTGGGTGTCGATGGTCGCGCGCACCGACGCCGCGAGCCGGGTGCGAAGTTGCTTCATCTCTCGGAGGTCGCCCGCCAGACGCGTGGCGCGGCGATGGGCGGCGTCGAGGACCTTCTCGGCCTTCACCTCGGCCTCGCCGATCACGGTCTCCGCCTCTTTGACCGCGGTGCGCTTGAGGTCTTCGCTGAGCTGTTGGGCGGTGATCAGCGTTTCCTGCAAAATCGCCTCATTGGACGACAATTTCTCAACTTGCACTTCAAGGCGGATTACCTGCTCTCGAAGGGCCTGCGCCTCGCGGACGAGTGCTTCGTAGTCTTCGGAGACCATCTCCAGGAAGGCGTCGACTTCGTCGCGCGCGTAGCCCCCGATCATGCGCGGGAAGACGTGGTTCCGGATGTCGAGCGGTGTGATCCTCAATCCTGCCTCCAAACCCCCGCTGTTCGGTGCGGCGGGCGATTCCTTTCGTACTGCGGCAGGGGATCGACCGAACTGCCCGGAATCTTTAGCCCCCTGCGCGATCGGGAGATCGGGGCTCAGGAGACCTCTCCGAGCTCTGCGGAGCGGCGGGTGGCGGCCTCGACGGCCCGCGCGAGGAGCTCTCGAAATCCGCCCGCGTCGAGCGCGGCGAGGCCCGCGAGCGTGGTTCCGCCCGGCGACGACACCTGCTCGCGCAGCTTTGCGGGGCCGCTGTCGCTTTCGCGCGCGAGCTTCGCGGCTCCGTAGACGGTCTGGCTGGCGAGTTGCTCGGCGCTTTCGCGCGGCAGGCCGGCCCGTTCGCCCGCGTCGATCAGGGCTTCGAGCAAGAGGAAGACGTAGGCCGGACCGCTGCCCGAAAGGCCCGTCACCGCATCCAGCAGTTCTTCCGCTTCGGCCTCGAGCGCGATTCCGACGCTTTCGAACAGCGCGAGCGCGTCGCTGCGGTCCGCAGCCGCGACCCGCGCGTTGCCGCAGATCGCGGTGGCGCCCGCACCGACGAGCGCAGGGGTGTTGGGCATCGCCCGAATGATCCGCGCCTCGGCGCAGAGCCCCGCCTCGAGGGATGCCAGCCGAACCCCGGCCGCGATCGAGATCCAGAGCGGGCGGGTCAGGTCGAGGTCTTCCGCGCGCAGCGCGGCCAGCGCCGTCGGGACGACGTTGGGCTTGACGGCGAGCACGATCAGGTCGCTATCGCGAACCGCATCCGCGTAGTCGGCACCGGCCGCCACGCCGAGCCGCTCGCGCAACTGTGCGCAGCGCTCGGGCCGCGGCTCGGCGATCCGGATCTGGGCTGCGGAGATCCCGCCCGCGATGAGCCCACCCGCGAGCGCCTCCGCCATCGCGCCGCCTCCGATGAACGCGATTCGTCGCTTGGCCAAACTCATGCATCACTCCGGGGCCCGAAGATCGCCGTTCCGACCCGCACGATCGTGGCTCCCTCTTCGATGGCGATTTCGAAGTCGCCGGTCATTCCCATCGAGAGTTCAGATAGGTGTTCTGCGCCCGGTTTGCCACGCAGCCCGTCTCGCAGTTCGCGAAGCTGCGCGAAGGCCGGCCGGCTGTCTTCGGGATCGGCCGTGGCGGCGGGCACCGACATCAAGCCCACCACGCGCAGCCGCGACCAGCGCGCGCTGGCTTCGAGCAGCGCCGCAAGCGCGCCCGGCTCGACGCCGCCCTTCTGGGCTTCGCCGCTCAGGTTGACCTGGAGCAGCGCGTCGAGCTGGCGGTCTTCGAGCTCGGCGCGGCGCTCGAGTTCCGCACCGAGCGATTCGCGGTCGACGCACGCGACCACGTCGAAGAGGCGCGCGACATAGCGGGCCTTGTTGCGCTGGAGTTGACCGACGAAGTGCCAGCGCGGCACCGCGAGCCCCGCGCCCTCGAGTTCGGCGGTTACGGCCGGGATCTTCGCCGAGGCCTCCTGCACGTAGTTCTCGGCCAGATCGCGCAGGCCCGCGCGCACGGCCGCCACGATCAGCTCCGGCGGCTTGCGCTTGGCGACACCGACGAGGGTGATCTCTTCGGCCTTGCGGCCGGCGCGCGCCGCCGCCGCCGCGATGCGCTCGCGCACCGCCGCCAGCCGGCTTTCGATGTCACAATTGGACGTCACGCAGAGCGCCTCCAGCCGGCTGCGTCGAGCAGTTCGAGGGTTTCGTCGACGGGCAGGCCGATCACATTCGTTTCGCTGCCGTGGACTCGGGTCACGAAGGATCGCGCGCCTCCCTGCACCGCGTAGGCTCCCGCCTTGTCGAGCGACTCGCCGGTCGCCACATAGGCGATCAGCTCGTCTCGCGTTGCGGCGCGCATTTCGACGCGGCTCGTCACCGCAGCCTCCCAGACCCGAAGCGTGTCACTCGCCACCAATGCCACGGCGGTCACCACCGTGTGCTCGCGACCCACGAGCCGCTCGAGCAGCTCCAGCGCGTGATCCGAATCGCTCGGCTTGCCGAGCACGTCGCCGCCCAGCACGACGATGGTATCCGCCCCGAGCACGAGCCGGGCAGGGGGCGCGCCGATTTGTTTGGCGACGCAGAGAGCCTTGCTCTGGGCGAGCCGTTGCGCAAATGCGACGGGGCGTTCGCCGCTTTCCATCACCTCCGGAATGTGCGCCGGCCGCACTTCGAAGCGAACGCCGGCCCGGCGCAGCAGATCGCTGCGGCGCGGCGAGGCGCTCGCGAGAACCAGCCGTGTGGGATCGGTGGGCGTCACGATTCGCGGGGTACCGAAATGCCGCGGGTTTCGGCAAGGCGCTGAAGCGGCGGGATGCTGCGCGAGAGCAGTCCGTAGAGGCGATTCGTTCGAGGCATTTCGCGCCCAGCTGACCCCATGGTGATCCCCACCTCTCGAGGAGTGGCGAATTGAAACTGCTGCCCAACCTTCCCGCTCGGACCATCAGCCGGATTGGGCAGGGCGAGGATAGGCGATAAGAGCCGCGAAGCTTCTGCGGTGCGATACGAGATGATGTCAAGTGACGATCGCGAGTACGCGCATTGGTGCGCTCGGCGTGAACGCGGGAACCCGGCGAGCCGCCGAAAGCCCTGAGAGGCGCCCAGGCACCGGCATGAATCTCGCACTCCTCGTCGGGAACGATGCGCGATCGCTCCCAGGGGCGCTCTTGCGAACCCGAACGCGAAGGGCGGAATCGAACACATGCCGCTGTTGGGCCGACGGCGGACAGCGCACCCGGCGGCTACACGCCGCGATGCCCCGAGCAGAGCCTTCTCCATCGCATCGTCCGCGAACAGCTCGAGCCGTTTCTCGCACGCGCGCGGGAAACGGGCCGGCCCGCACCCCGATTCGTCGAGCAGGAGCTGCGCGCCTACCTGCGCTGCGGTGTGCTGGCACATGGTTTCCTGCGCTTGCACTGCGATGCCTGCAAGCTCGATCGGCTGGTTCCGTTCTCGTGTAAGCGGCGCGGTTTCTGTCCCTCGTGTGGCGGCCCGCGCATGGCGGACACAGCGGCGCATCTGGTGGATTGCATCCTACCCGAAGTGCCCATCCGCCAATGGGTCCTGACGCTGCCCTATCCGCTCCGCTACAGGTGCGCGTACAACGCGAGGCTCACCAGTCAGGCGCTGCGCGCCTTCCTTCGCGCATTCTTCGCCGAGCTGCGCCGCCGCGCCAGAAATCGATGGGACGTGGCTCGCGGCCAATGCGGCGCGGTGACCTTCATTCAGCGGTTCGCGACCGAGCTGCGCTCGGATGCACATCGCGCGCTCTGCGCGCTCGTGGATCTGCGCTGAATCTGAACGTCCACTTCCACAACCTGGCACTCGATGGCGTGTATACCTATGTCACCGATCTGTCGGGAAACTCGCGTTTCCTGCCCCTGCCGCCGCCCAGCGAAGACGAGATTGCGCGTGTTCTCTCAGGCGCCGCCCGCCGAATCCATAGAATCCTCGAAGTTCGAGCAGACGTCGATGACGAGGACGCGCTCAGCCAAGACGAGCCACTCCTTGCGCACCTCACGGCGGCGTCTTTGCGCACGCGCATCGCAACGGGCAGTCACATCGGCGAGCGGTAGCAGCGCGCCGGGCAGCGGATCGATCCTGACGGGCTCAGCGAAGACCTCGAAGCCTCGCCCCGCGCCCCCGCCTACGGAGGCATGAGTCTCCACGCCGGCGTCGGCGTCCCCGCGCGAGATCGCCTACGCCTGGAGCGCCTGATTCAATATGTGGCGCGTCCCCCGGTCGCCCACGACCGCCTCGAGCAGCTGCTGGATGGCCGACTCGCGCTCCGCCTAAAAACCGCTGGCGCGACGGAACCACGCACATCCTGATGGAGCAAAGCGAGCTGATCGAACGGCTCGTCCCGCTGATTCCACCTCCGCGCGCCCACCAGGTGCGGTATCACGGGATCTTGGCGCCGTGCGCGCGCCAGCGCGATTGGATCGTGCCGGGACCGGCGACAGACTTCGGCGTACCTCGATGTCATTCGCCGGAATCGCACGCAGTCGAGCGTACTCCCGCTGATGGCGAGACAGGTAAACTAGAAAGCGAAGGAGAGGGTGCGCGACGCGCAGAACGGCGAGCCGATGCGAACGGGGGCGCCCGTTGCGATCACCCGTCCGAGACTTCGGCCGATCGCACTTTTCAAAAGCCAGCTAGCACCGATGCAGCGGCCACGCCCGCGCGCCAGCTCGCCTGGGCCGCGCTGCTACAGCGGGTCTTCGAAGTGGATGCCCTCCGCTGCCCCGGCTGCGGCGCCCGCATGCGCCTGCTCGCGGCCATCGAAGACCCCGACGTGGCCCGGAAGATCCTCGAGTGCCTCGATCTACCCGCGCGCGCACCTCCGCTCGAACCCGCGCCAATCAGCATCTCGCTCGGGCCCGAGATCGACTTCGCGGACCAGGAACAACAGAGTTGGGATTTCGATCAGACACCACCCGACGCAGACGACACTGGATAGGGCGAGAGCCCTAGAGCCGCGCCCCCCATGCGCATCCCCGGCCCTCGCGCCCCCGTGCGCCCGCCTTCGGCACAAAGGCGCACAACCGCCCACCACCACTGCTACCAGTTCGCGCCTCCTCCTTGAAATCGCTCCGACCATGGGGCAGTTTTGCCCCCAATCAAGCCAACTTAACCGAATGTGGCTTATCGGACCTTTGCGAAAATCCCGCTTGTTTTTCCTATGAACCGGAGAGTACGGTGACTGACGTTCCGCAGCCCCGCGGCGGCCAGCTGCGCAAACCACGCATCCAGATCCTCGCGTGGACGGCGGTCCTGATTCCGTTCTTCGCGATGGCCATACTCCGCTGGGACGACGGGCTGGGCATCGACGCTGGAGATTACGCGCATTACCTCCTTCACGCGCGCGCCCTGGCAGAGGGTCGCTCCTACACGGATACCGGATACATCTTTTTGGAACGCGCCTGGGTAATCGGCCCGCGCGCACAACCTCCGGGACTACCCGTAACGCTCGCTCCGTTCCTCATGCTGACGGGTGAAAATTTCTTTGTATTCCGCCTCGTAATGTTGGCCTTTGCAACCGCGTTTGTTCTTGGCGCAGGCCGTTATTTCGCGAGGCGCGAAGATCCCATCCTGGGATTGGGAGTCTCTCTGCTCGTTGGCGCGTCCGTGCCCATCTCGCAGGTATCCGTCCAGATTCTGAGTGACCTGCCATTTGCCGCTTTGGTGTGGTGTCTCATCTCGGTATACGATCGCGACGGGCATTGGGACGCGAGACGAATCGTGGCCGCCACATTGCTCGTGGCGGCGGCGATGTCGTTTCGGACCGCGGGAATCGCGATCATCCCTGCGACTCTTCTATTCACGGTTCTGCAATTTCGACAGCACCGCTGGCGTCCGGCTGTTCCGATCCTCGTATGCGCCGCGCTAGGTGCAGCAGCGGCCGTTGTAGGTGGCCTTTTCCTAGGCGTCGAAGGTCGAATCCCCTCTGGTTATTTCCGTATCGGGGGCGAATTCCTCAGCCGACTTCTTTTCTACCGTTTCGAAATATCCGAAGGTTTGCTCTATCCGTTTCCAACCGAAGTAGCCAACGATGCCTACCACGTCGTCGCGCTACTCATCGTAGCCGTAGGACTCGGGGCATGGCTGAAGAAAAGGTGGCGCAGCTACGTCGTCACATTCTCCGTTTCATACGGTGCCATGCTCATGGTCGTGCCAGTCAAGGACGGCCGATATCTGTGGCCGCTTTTTCCCGTACTCGTATTTGGTCTCCTCAACGGCGGGCGAATATTGTTGGAGCGAGTGCAGCGGGGTGCATCTGGTACATCGCAGCGTCGCGGCATATTGGTTGCAGCCTGTGTAATCGCCCTCAGCTCAACGCTGTTTCGGCTAAACGACCCGCCCAAAGAAAGCCTGGTTGCTTGGGCGACCACGCAAGAAGTATTCGATCACCTTCGAACCGCAGCTTCCACGGACGACGAAATGCGAGTGGCTTTTGCAAAGCCGCGTGTCCTCAGCTGGGAGACCCGGATCCCTGCAATGGGCACCTTTCCCGCGGACCCCGAGGCCATTCTGGCAGAGCTCCGCCGCAACCGAATTACGCACGTCGTGCTGGGTGGCATTGGCATACGCGGTGCCAACCGAGCATTTCACGCAGCCATTCGGCGAAACCCCGAAGCCTTCCATCTGCAATTCCGGAATCAGCATTTTTCGGTGTACCGATTCGCAGAGCCACAGCCCGACTCACCGACGGGCGCATCACCCATTAACGAAATGCCTCGCCAGGACTAGCCAGCGGCGCATCGGCACCGGAAATGTGACAGGGATTCGCGGATAGGTAAGAGAAGCTGGGATTTCCAAGAGACTCGATAACCTGCTTCGGCTCAACCGATCGGCACGCATTCCATCTGAGCGCAGATCGTTTCCCACTCGCCCCCTCCCCAATAAACCGCCTCTGTCGATCCACGCAAGATATGCCGAGCCAGACGACGGTGAACTTCTCCAACGTGCTGCCCAAGCCTACTCTCTGTGGTTAATTGCGGTGTTGTCTGTAAGATGGGGCATGCGCTGGTTACGGATTGCGGCCATCAGCCTGTTCGGCGTCGCGTGCCTCGGCTATGGGATCGTCGCGGGCCGCTTCGAGCTGTTCCCATTCAACCAGTCCCGAGCCGTGTTTCACGCGCTTCGGCAAGCGGTTGCGCGGCCCGAACGCGTTGGGCCGCAACTGCCCCTCGAGCAGCTTACGGAGGAAGAGCAGCAACAGCTCGAGGCTCTCGGCTACCTCCCGAGTTACGCCCCAGCGCCGAAGCAAAGCGGAGTCGTCTTGCATCGACCCGAGCTCAGCGCCGGAGGACAGGTCCTGTACGTTTCCTCGCACGCGCCTGAGGCTTGGCTCGTCGGCTTCGATGGCGAACCAGTACACACGTGGGCTCACGACTTCAGTAGCGCCTGCCCCGAGGTCGAATTGGACTCGGACGAGGCGTGGCGCGTGGGATTCTGGCGTCGAGCCCGACTGCTGCCCGACGGCGAGCTGCTGGCTGTCTTCGACTATCAAGCACTGTTGAGACTCGATGCCCACTCAGGTCTGCTGTGGGCGCGCTGTGATCAATACCACCACGAGGTCTCCATCGACGCGGAGGGAAATATCTACGCGTTGCGCCGCGAGCGGCGGCGCGATCCGCGCATCCACGAGGAGCTCTCCTTCCTGGATGACTGGATCGACGTACTGGGACCCGACGGCACGCGGTTGCACTCGGTTTCGGTGGCCGAGGCGCTCCTCGATTCGCCCTATGCTTCGCACTTCGCCCGGGTAACCGAGGGCTGGCTGCGGGCCGACGGAGATATCCTGCACACGAACGCCATCAAGCTCCTCGACGGGCGTCACGCGGCGGCCATCCCGGCCTTCCGTGCGGGCAATGTTCTGATCTCACTGCGCTACTTCGACCTCGCCGCGGTCATCGACTTCGAGGCGAAGCGCGCCGTATGGGCGATTTCGGGAATGTGGCGCAAACCGCATGATCCGACTCTCCTCGACAACGGGAATTTGCTGATCTTCGACAATCTCGGCCGGAGTGGTCGCTCACAGGTGCTCGAGATCGAGCCCACCACGCAGCAGATCGTCTGGTCCTATCCCGGCGAACGCAGCTCGAACCTGTTGACCGAGTGCTGCGGCGCGGCTCAGCGACTTGCCAATGGGAACACCCTGATCACGGTTAGCCAGTCCGGACGCGTACTCGAGGTGACGCCTGCAGGCGAGGTCGCCTGGGAGTTCGTCAATCCCCACCAGGTCGGTGATCAGATCGCCGCTCTGTGGGACGCCTTCGTCGTTGATCCACTGATGGTTCGGAGCCTGCCGCCGCAGTGACCGGACCTCCGCAAGCAAACGCCGCTAAACACCGTGTACTTTTCGCGTTCTGTCTGGCCACGGCGTTGTATCTCGGCGCCGTGGCGTTCTCGATCGACAAGCCACTCACGATGGACCAGGCGATACCAACCGCGTGGAACGCGAGCGAGATCCACCAGCGGGGGTTCGCAGCCCTCGGTCAGGGGCGCTACGAGATCTCACACACGCTGCTCCACCAACATTTGCTCGCGGTGACTTACGACCTCTTCGGTGAAAGCACGCGCAGCGCGCGCGGCCTGGGGATCCCCTGCTTCCTGCTTACCCTGATACTCGTGAACTGGCTGGCCCAGAGCCTCTATTCCGGCGCCCACGGTCGGAGGGTGGGCTGCACGGCCATGCTCCTGTATGCCGCCAACCCCTTCGTCGTCCAACACTCACTGCTCGTGGATCAGGAAACTACGCTCGTCCCGGCGACGCAGCTCGCATTCCTCATAGGGGTCATCAGGTGCCGCGGTCGTTACGACGCCCGTGCGCTGTTGTGGCTGGGGCTTCTGCTCGCGCTCGGACTCTGGGCCAAGGAGTTCCCGCCTTACATCGCTCTTTTCGCGCTGGGGGTCTACCTGTGTTTCGAGCGCGGCGTGGTGCGTGCGCTGCGCGTCGTCGCTCCGGTGGCGCTGCTCGGCACTGCCCTCTTCACTGCCACCTGGGCGCTCTACTGCACGGTCACCGGGGTGCCTCTCCTGAGCTTCGTCGAACATTCGATCATCGGCAAAGCCCTGAACCCTGGATTCCACAGCAGTTCACTAGCGGATGCCTTCCGCATGTGGAGTACACACACGGGGCGCTGGGTCACGCCCGCCCTGCTGGTTGGCCTCGCGGCTGGACTCGCGAGACGAGCCACGCGCGCGTCGCGGACTGAGCGTGGGTTCGGATCACCCGATTTGTTGTGGATCTACGTCTTGGTCTATTGGGGGCTCACGAGTTTTCACCTCTATCAGCATCCGCGCTACCAGGTACCTCTTCATGGTGCGGCGGTCGTGCTCGTAGCCGAGTTGCTCGTCGCCGGTC
>JAFDBP010000277.1 GCA_019313245.1 Deltaproteobacteria bacterium | reverse complement strand
TCGATCTTGCGCTGGTCTTGATCAAGATCGGTGAGCGGGCGCGGGCGGATCTACTGCTGAATCGCAGCTTCCAGATCATCCAGACCCTTCCGCGCCTTGGTGAGCAGGCCGGCTATGGGATCGCCGACGTGCAGATTCACGCACTGCGAGGAGACCGCCAGAAGGCGCTGGCCGTGCTTCGGCAAGCCATCGACGAGGGCTGGCGAGGTCTGTGGTGGTATTACCTGAAACACGATCCGAACCTGGAATCGCTGCACGACGACCCCGAGTACCAGGCCATGGTCGCGGAGATCGAAGCCGACATGGCGGAGCAGTTAGCCCACGTGCGAGAGATGGAATCAAACGGAGAGTTCGCGGTGATTCGCCCGGACGAAATGAATCCGCACTGAGCCGCCGCTGGCGCGATCGACTCCGCGACCGGACGCCATCTCGACGTGATTCGAATTCAAAAGCTCGTTCAGCGAGTCGACGTCAGATGCGAATCCGCTCGTTCTTCGGGTCGTACATCGGCGTGAGCGAGGCCTTCGCCGCGTAGCGCTTGCCGTTGACTTCGATCTCGTAGCGTCCGTTCGAGACGTAGTCGGCGTCGACGCCCTCGTCGCGCTTCAGGTAGGCCATCGCCATCGCGCCGCCCAGCGTGTGGCCGTAGCCCGCGGAACTCGTATGACTCGCGAGCACGCCGTCCCGGTAGATCGGCTCGTTGTGGTAGAGCAGCGGCTCCGAATCCTCGAGCAGGAACGACACCATGCGCCGGCTGAGCGGCCCCGCCTGCTTCTGCGCGAGCAGCGCCTCGCGGCCGATGAAGCCGCCGGGCTTGTCCCACGCGCAGGTGAAGCCGAGGCCCGCGTCGAGCAGCGAATCCTCGGGGCCCATGTCGTGCGACCACTCGCGGTAGGCCTTCTCGATGCGCAACGAGTTGAGCGCGTGGTAGCCACAGTGGCGCAGACCGAACTCCGCACCCGCTTCGATCAGCGCGTCGTAGACGGGCAGCGCGTACTCGGTGCGGATGTAGAGCTCCCAGCCGAGTTCGCCGGAGTACGAGATGCGCAGCGCCTTCGCGGCCTGATAACCGACTTCGATGTCGCGAACGCTGGCAAACGGGAACGCCTCGTTGGAGAAATCGGCGTTACTGATCTGGCTGAGCAACGCGCGCGACTTCGGCCCCTGGACGTTCAGCATGACGTACGCACTGCTTACGTCGGCCAGCGTGCACGCGGCGTCGCTGGGAATGTGCTCGCGAATCCAGGCTTCGACGTGCGTGTGGGTGAAGGCCGGCGTCACGATGAGGTATTCGGCCTCGCCGAGGCGCGAGATCGTGAGGTCGGCTTCGACCCCTCCCCTCTCGTTCAAGAAGTGGCAATAGGCGGCGCGGCCCACCGGCATCGACATGTCGGCCGTGGCGATCCGATTGAGCACGCGCTGCGCGTCGCGCCCCTGAACGAGCAGCTTCGAAAACGAGGTCTGCTCGAAGACGCCGACCGCCTCGCGCACGGCGCGGTGCTCTTCGGCGTGCGCGTGGAACCAGTTGGTGCGCCCCCAACCGTACTCGTACTCGGCGGGCTGGCCGGGCGCACCGTACCAGTTGGGCCGCTCCCAACCGACGGATTCTCCGAAGCAGGCTCCCGCGAGCGCGACGCGATCGTGCAGGATCGACTTCTTCACCCCGCGCGCGCTGGTCCACTGACGGGCCGGCCAGTGGTGCTGATAACCGATGCCCAGCGATTCGACGGTGCGATCGCGCAGGTAGGGGGCGCGGTTGCGGAACGGGTGGATGCGGCGAATGTTGACGTCCCAGACATCGTCGGGCGGATGCCCGTCGACGATCCAGTGCGAGATCACGAGCCCGACGCCCGCACCCGAGAGGATGCCGAGCGAATTGAAGCCGGCCGCGACGAAGTAGTTCTTCAGATTGGGCGCCTCGCCCATCAGATATTGGTGGTCGGGCGTAAACGCTTCGGGCCCGCAGAAGAACTGGTGGATGCCGGTTTCGAGCAGCGCGGGCACGCGCTTCATGGCGCGTTCGACGTAGGGCTCCATGCGCTCCCAGTCGGGTGCGATTTCGTCGAAGCAGAACGACTCGGCGATCCCGTCGAGGCCCCAGGGCGCCGCGACCGGCTCGAAGAATCCCACCATCAACTTGCCGCCGGCTTCCTCGCGGATGTAGGCGCTGCTCTCGGGATTGCGCAGGATCGGAAGCTTCTGGTGAACGCCCTCGACCGGCTCCGAGATCAGGTAGTAGTGCTCGGCGGCCTGGATCGGCACGTCGACACCCGCCATCAAGCCGACTTCGCGCGCCCAGATTCCCGCGCAGTTGACCACGTAGTCGGCGCGGACCGTGCCGCGCTCGGTCTCGACCCCGCACGCGCGGCCCTGCTCGATCAGAATCCCCGTGACCTTCGTGTCCTCGAAGAGCTGTGCGCCGCGCGTCTTGGCGCCCTTCATCATCGCCTGGGTGACGTCCGTCGGATTCACGCGCCCGTCGTGCGGGAAATAGAAGGCGGCGTTGACGTCGTCGATGTTGGCCAGCGGCCAGAACTCGGCGAGTTCGGCAGTGGTGATCTCGTGGCTCTCCACGTCGAACACGCGCGCCATCGCGCAGCCGCGGCGCATCTCGCAGGCCTTTGCTTCGCTTTCCGCGATCTGGATCGAACCGCACTGGATCAGCCCCGTCGCCTGGCCCGTCTCCGCTTCGAGCTTCCCGTAGAGTTCCTGCGTGTATTTCGCGAGCTTGGTCTGGCTGTCGCTGTCGCGCAGCGTCGTCAGCAGACCGGCGGCGTGCCAGGTCGTGCCACTCGTGAGCTTCTTGCGCTCGAGCACGACGACGTCCTTCCAGCCGAGCTGGGTCAGGTGATAGGCGATCGAGGCGCCGATCACGCCGCCGCCGATGATTGCGACCTGGGTATGGGTGGGCAGAGAACGATCAGCCATGACACTCCCTCAGAAATTTTCTGCCTGGGCTGCGGCGTCTGCGAAGGGCGAACCCAATCGAGACGGGCGGATCCGAAAGCAGCGATTCGAGACGATGACGGTTCTTTTGGACCCGGATGGGTAGCTCAAGACGCCAGCGAGCGCCGCCCGGGCGAATGCGCTTATATCGCCCGGCGCCGAGCGTCGAACCGGCCCGATCCAGAGCCGCCGGTATAGCGAGAGGAGATGAAATGGATCGTTCTTTGGCCAGGCCCAACCGCCCCGGCAGGCTCGCGTGCGCGGCTGCGGCCCTGCTCTTCGGGGTGGCCTGCGCGGCCAAACAGCCCGACCTGCCGCGGCTGCCTCCCGTTTCGCCCGACCCGACGGCAGAGATCCGGCCCGGAAAGTTCGTCTGGGGTGATCTCGTCACGCAGGACGTCGAAGCCTCGAAGGCCTTCTACGGCGCGCTCTTCGGCTGGACGTTTTCGGACGCCGGCCGCTACACGACCGTGTTCAATCGGGGCGTGCCGATCGCGGGCATGGTGAAGGCCCGCGATCCCAACCGCGGCACCGAGTGGATCGGCAACCTCTCCGTGGCCGACGTGGATCGCGCCGCCGCGACGATCGCCCAGCACGGCGGACAGATCGAGAGCGGCCCGATCGACGCCCCGGACCGCGGCCGCATCGCGCTCGTCAGCTACGAGGGCAACGCCGCCGTGCTGCTCGTGCGCGCGTCCGGCGGCGATCCGCCCGACGCCCACCCCGCAATCGGCGGCTGGCTCTGGTGGGAACTCTGGGCCCGCGATGTAGACCGCGCAGCAGCCCTGTTGGTGGAGATCGCGGGCTATCGGCCCGAGGCCGTCGAGCTTCGCGGCGCACCCTACCGCGTGCTCGGCGACGCAAAGATGCGACGCATGGGCATCGTCCAGGCGCCGCCCGAGGTTCGCCCGACCTGGCTGCCGTATTTCCGCGTGGCCGACAAAGCGGCGAGCGTCGAGCGGGCCGTGGCGCTCGGCGCTCGCCTCGTCGAGCAGAGCGAGCGCGCCGCCATCCTGGTCGACCCGAACCGCGCTGAATTCGCCGTCGGCACCTGGGCGCTCGAGACCGATCGCATCAGGAAGGAGGCGCCATGAGGACGCTGTGCGCATTCCTTCTGCTGCTCGCCGTGCTCGCGCTCGCCAGCGGCTGCGTGACGACCTCGCGCGGACTCGAGAGCCCCGACTACTACAGCCGCGGCGGCTCGATCCACGCCGACTCGTTCCCGCCCGACTACAACCCGGGCCGCGTCCCGGGCTGGGGGTCGTACGGCGGTTTCTGATCGGGAGCAACGCGACCGCTTTGTTAGGCGGGCAGCGCCTCGACGGGCGCCTGGATCTCCATCGCGTTGAAGAAGTACGCGATCTCGACGCGCGCCGTCTCGGGTGCGTCGGAGCCGTGGCAGGCGTTGCGCTCGATGTCGGTGCCGTGGTCGCCGCGGATCGTGCCGGGCTCGGCTTTGGTGGAATCGGTCGGGCCCATCAGGTCGCGGTTCTTGGCGATGGCGCCCTCCCCTTCGAGCACGCTCACCACGATCGGTCCCTCGGTCATGAATTTCACGAGGTCGTGGAAGAACGGGCGCTCTTTGTGGACCGCGTAGAAACCCTGGGCCTGGGCCTCGGTGAGGCGCATCTTCTTCAGCGCGACGATCGTCAGACCCGCCTTCTCGAAGCGACTCAGGATGTCGCCCGTGGCGCCGGCCGCGACGGCGTCGGGTTTTACGATCGAAAGGGTGCGCTCCAACTAGGCCATCGTTTCGTCTCCTCGTGTATCTCGTAAATGCCACTCGCGAATCGTTCGCGTGAATCCGGGCGGATGAGCTTAGCCGCGGCCGGCGGATTCGGGAAGCGCCGCGCCGCCGATCAGGCGACGCGCAGGATCACCTTGCCGAAGTGCTCGCTCGCGGCGACCGCGCGATGCGCCTCGGGCGCCTCTGCGAGCGGCAGGATCCGGTCGATCACCGGGCGGATCTCGCCAGCTTCGAGCGCGGCGCCGAATCTGGACTCGAAGGCCGCGATGGTGGCCGCCTTGGCCTCGGCGGAGCGCGAGCGCATCGTCGAGCCGATCAGCGAGAGCCGCCGCGCGAGCAGCGGACCGAGCGCGATCTCGGATTTGGCACCGCCCATCAGCCCGATGATCACGAGCCGGCCGTCGACGGCGAGCGCCTTGAGGTTTTGCGCCAGGTACTTGGCACCGATCGAATCGAGCACCACGTCGACCCCGCGGCCGCCGGTCTGCTCGCGCACCGCGCTGACGAAATCCTCCTCGCGGTAGTTGACCGCCCGGTCCGCGCCGAGCTCGACGCAGCGCGCGCACTTCTCGGGCGATCCCGCCGTGACGACGATCGCGCCGCCGGCGCGCTTGACGAGTTGGATCGCGGCCGTGCCGATGCCGCTGCCGCCGCCGTGGACCAGCGCCGATCCGCCGTCGCGAAACGCGGCCAGTTCGAAGACGTTCAGGAACACGGTCAGGAAGACTTCCGGAACCCCCGCGGCCTCTTCGAGCGAGAGCGCCTCGGGCACCACCATCGCGCAACCCGCGGGCACGACGACTTCTTCCGCGTAGCCGCCGCCGCTGAGCAGCGCCATCGCGCGATCTCCGACCCGCCAGCCCGCGACGTCGTCGGCGACTTCGACCACCTCCCCCGCGCACTCGAGGCCCAGGATCTCGGACGCGCCGGGCGGCGGCGGATACAGGCCCTGGCGCTGCAGCAGATCGGCGCGGTTGACCGAAGTGGCCGCCACGCGAATCCGGATCGAGCCGGGCTCGAGCGCGGGCGCGGGCGCCTCGCCGAGTTGCATGACCGACGGATCGCCGGGTTCTTCGATCAGAATGGCCCTCATCACGCGCAGCGTATCACGCGCGGCCCGGATCGCCGGTCTCGGCCCGAAATCCGCGCCCGCCCGCCCGCTTGCCCCGCCCGCGTGTAGACCGGTACGCTATCGGGGCCGGAGGTGGATGGAGGATCGCCGGCCGACCACCACCGTCCGCGGGAGGAAAGTCCGGGCTCCACAGGGTAGGGAGGTCGCTAACGGCGACCCGGGGCGACCCGAGGGAAAGCGCAACAGAAACCACACCGCCGATGGCCGCAGATCCAGGCGCCGCGAGGCGCCCGGGGAGGCACAGGCAAGGTTGAAATCGTGGGGTAAGAGCCCACGCGCGTCAGCCGGGTGACCGGCGGCGGGGCAAGCCCCTCCCGGAGCAAGCTCGAATAGGGAGGCTGTCGAGGGCGACCCGCCCGAAGCCGCTGCACCGCGAGGTGCGGCGACCAGCGTCCGGGTCAGAGTGCTCGAGCGGCGCAGCAATGCGCCGCCTAGATGAATGATCCTCGCCGGCTGCCGGGTGACCGGCAGTCGGAACAGGACCCGGCTTACAGTCCACTTTGGGCGCGCACGCGCACCCAAACACCGGGGGAAGAAGCGCAAGCCACGCCCCTGGCGCTCCAGGCCACGAAGCTACGGCGGGGGCGGCCCAACGGCCGTCCCCGCCATCCAATTGCACCGGGCCCGGGTTATCGGGCATCGCGAAAACCCAGCCAATATCTCCTATCCGCCAAAGCGAACCGCGGCTACCACGACCTGGAGAGCCTGCAGATCGCAAAGATGCAGCGGCGGAACGTGCGGAGCGGCGTTCTCGATCACCGGAGGCGCGAACCTCGCAGAGGATGGAGAAAGCCCGCGCCGTAAGTACACGAGCGCCTCACTCTCGATCCGTCCTCATCGCTGTCTTCGACCACGTCCAGGGGTGGTGGTCAGGATCGAATCGCAGCCCTCAAAGAGCGCCCCAGCGAGCATTTCGCCGGACAGACACGCATTCGTGTCACCGATCGCAATCCCCGTTTCTGGGGTCGCGTAGTGCGAGATCAGACTCTTGAGGGGGCTCCCATGTGAGGACACGAGGTGCTCCTCGAAAATCTTCGAGTCGGTCAGGTCGTGCCTCGGAGCGGCTCCGGCCGGCCCGAAGGCCAGCGTCGTCACGTCCACGTCTCGGACATCGAAGCTGTCCGAGCTGAGCAACGCCACCGCGACGTTCCCATTAGAGGACAGGTTGATTGGGTTGGTGTCGCTGTGGGGTTTGATGTCGATCTGGACTTCTGTTTCGGGACCGCCAGCAACGGCGTATTCGGGCCCAAAGTCGATCACTTGCAGGTTCACAGAATCTATTGCGTAGACCAAGCCGTCTGCCACTGCGACGCCATTTACGGAGCGTCGATTGTCGAACGCACCGAGCTCAACAGGCGCCGCCGGATTCGAAGCGTCGATCACCCGCACACCACCGTATCGATCGGCGACGTAAACTCGCCCGTCCTTGATCACGATTTCCCACGGGTCATCGGGTATACCCACCACGCCAAGCCCAACTGGCGCCGCTGGGTTCGAAATGTCGACCACCTGGATGGCAGGTGGAGCGCCACCGCCGCCAT
>JAFDBP010000276.1 GCA_019313245.1 Deltaproteobacteria bacterium | reverse complement strand
TCGCGGAGCGCGGGGCTAGAGACGGTGCAGCTTGAGGGTGTTGGTACGGCCCGAGGTCGGCCATCCGACGACCATGGCGAACGCCTCTCCAGTCTTGCAGAGCTGCTCGCGCACCAGCAGCGACGTCGCGATGCGCAGCGTTTCGTCCAAGGACTCGGGGGGCACTTCCAGGCGTGGAATCACCCCCCATTCGAGCGCGAGACGCCGCGCCACTCGTACGTCGCTGGTGACCGCCAGGATCGGTGCCTTCGGTCGGTGCTCCGCCAGCAAGCCCGCCGATCGCCCATCCTGCGTGAACACGACCACCGCCTTCAGTGGAAGGTGGGTGGTCAACACGGCTGCCGCGCGCGCTGCCGCGTTGGAGAACGGCCAATCCTCGTCGGCGACGTTTTGCAGCTCGCCGAACTCGCGCGCGAGATCTTCGAGGTACTCCGACTCCACTTCGCGAATGATCGCGTCCATCATCGAGAGCGCCTGGATGGGATACCGGCCCGCCGCCGTCTCGCCGCTCAGCATGACCGCGTCGGTGCCATCCATGACGGCGTTGGCCACGTCCGCCGCCTCGGCGCGCGTGGGGCGGGGGTTGCGGATCATCGAGTCGAGCATCTGAGTCGCGGTGATGACGACTTTGCCCCGCGCATTGGTCTCTCGAATGATCCGCTTCTGTACGAGAGGGACTTTCTCGGCGCCGAGCTCGACTCCGAGGTCGCCCCGGGCGATCATGATTCCATCCGCCGCGTCCAGGATCTCGGAGAGTGCCGCGACCGCCTCGGGTCGCTCGATCTTCGCGATCACGGGCACGTCGCCCGCGAGAGTCTTGGCTTCCCTCACGTCATCGGCTGACCGCACGAACGACAACGCGATGTAGTCCGCGCCGAGCTCGGATACGGCAAAGGGTAGGTCCCGCCGGTCTTTGTCCGTGAGGGCGGCACCCCGGATCGACACGCCGGGCAGATTGAGCCCCTTGTGGTCGGAAAGAGGGCCGCCATCCTCGACGATCGTATGGACCGTCGCGCCGGCGACCCGATCGACGCGAAGGCGAATCATGCCGTCATCGAGCGCGATGATGTTGCCGGGCTGAAGATCGGCGGCAAGCGAGTCGTGGCTGACGGAAACGATCTCCTGCGTGCCCTCTACTTCGTCTGTCGTGAGCGCGAAGCGAGCCCCGGGTACGAGCTCGACCGGGCCGTTTGCGAACCGGCCGATTCGCATCTTGGGCCCTTGCATGTCCGCGAGGATGGCCATCGGCCGGCCGGCCGCCCTCGCCGCGTCTCGCACCAGCTTTGCCGTGGCCGCATGAGATTCGTGATCGCCATGCGAGAAGTTCAGGCGCGCGCAATTCATGCCTGCCTCGACGAGCGCGCGGACCTGCTCCGTCGTATTGCTAGCGGGTCCAAGCGTGCAAACGATCTTCGTGCGCCTCACGAGCCGGTTGTAGCCGCCTTCGCGAGCCGCGCCAAACTAGCGGTGTCGATATCGAGGTGGTTCCCAGCGGCTGAGCTTCGAGTGGAAGCCCAAGCGAACGACGAATGTTGCATAGAGCGTCCAGCGCGTGCGATCCGTGGTCGGCTGCGTGTTCCGATAAGCTGGGTCGGCGTTCACGTATCGAGTCGCGATTCGAAGCCACAAGCCGCGGACGGTCGTCAGCGGCCGATAGAGGGGCAGCCCGAAACCGAATCCTACGCCGAGGCCCACGCTTCGATCACCGTCGAGGAGAAAAGCAGGCCCGATTTCGAAGAAGATCGACTGCAGCAACAGGTCGGCAAACTCGTTCCAGGTCTGCTTGTAGAGAAAGAACAAGGCGGGAAACAGTGGACGCAGGTCGACGCCGACGAAGAGGTGCTGGCCCGAATCCGGACCCCAGCGACCCGAGAGCGCGACGCCGGCTGCGTCGGCCACGAGAAAGCGCGCCTCGCCGACGACGTTCGGGTCGGCGTTGCCGTCGAGCCAGGTCGCACCCGCTCCTGCACCGAGGGCGAGCGTCAGTCCGCGATCCCATCTGCCATACAAGCCGTCACCGGTGCGCTGCGCGCGCGCAGGCGCACAAAAGGTCGAGAGGATGAGGGCGGCACCGACCATCACCCCTAGACGCGCGCCCCGTGTCATGATTTCCCCATGCACTGGTGGGCGTGGCGGGTCAAGAGATTGAGGCTGTAGACTATGGGCATGGGGCGTCCATTCGGCTTGGGCCTTCGAAGCCAGCTCATGCTCGCGCTGGTCGTCGCGTTTGGCGCTGCGTTCGTCTTGCTGAGCCTGGTGACCGCACGGCTCGACGCGCTCGATACGGTCGACGCCGGTGCCGCAACGGACCAAGCATGGACCGGCCCGGCCCAAGGCGCCGAGCCCAGCACCACGCCTGGAACAAGCTCGCCTTCCCGCCAGACCGCGGGTAACGCCGCCCGACGCAGCTTGTTCCTCTTCTATCTCGGGCTCACCGCTGCGACGGTGCTTCTGCTCACCTACGTGCTGCTGACCTATTTCATCGTTCGGCCGATCGATCGCTTGCGACTCGCCTC
>JAFDBP010000275.1 GCA_019313245.1 Deltaproteobacteria bacterium | reverse complement strand
TCTTCGAGCGCCGCGGCGAAGTGGTCCTCGAAGCTGCGCCGGCTGATGTCGTTTTCCGCGACGCCGATTACGAGGATCTGCTGGATCGACCCCGCCTTCGGCAAGTCGGCCTTCCAAACTCCCGAGAGCTCCGTCTTCGTCGCGCACGCGACCCACGCGACGCAGGCGAGCGCGATTCCCCATGCGAGCGCTGCGCTTCTCATCCGTGGTCTCCCATTCATCTACCCGGCGGGAACTTCGCCAAGATCTGGTTGACGGCGCGATTGATTTCGGCTTCGTCGTAATTCCCGTCTCGATTTCGGCTCACCATCCAGCCGCGCCACACCAGCTGGTCTTTGGCGCGATCGACGACGTCGATGATGATCGTGCCTTCCTTGTATTGGCGGACCGACCAGTTGAACCCCGAGCTGAAAGAGCCTCGGCGATAGTAGCTGGAATAGCCGAAGTCCGAGCCCGACCCGACGAGTTTGTCGCTGAACGTGACGTGGTAGTTCAGGCGGATGTCCGAACTGCCATCTTCCGCGTACTGAAATCCGCGAGCCCGGAGGTTGCTGGTGACGGCCGCGCGAATGCGTTTGTCGAGCAGCGAATTGCGCGCGAAGGGGCCCTCGGGATCGGCTCTCAATTCCTCCTCGCTCGCGCGCACGGGGGGCGCGAGCCAGTCGAACGAATCGTATTGCGAGAAGACGGCGTCGCGATCGAAGTCGGAGCGCACCCTCGTCGCGCAACCGGAGAGAACCGGAAGAGCGACGAGGGCCGCGATGACGGTGCGGAGAGTTCGATTGCGCGCGCTCAAACCCCTCCGATCTCCTCTAGCTCGTCACGTCACGCACGAGGTCTTCGAAGGAATTCACCCAGCGCTCGACATCCTCGTCGTTGTGGGAGACGGAGAGCGTCCACTCTTCTTCGCGCCCAGCGGCCATGACGATTCCGCGGTTGATGTTGTAGAGCCACGCCAGAATGCAGAGCCCGACATCCTGGTGCTCGATGAAGGACTCGTAATCGTTGATCTTTCCGGTGGCGAAATTGACGCAACCCTTGGATGAAATTCCGACCGTATAACCCGGGAAGCCGTACTTCTCGCAGACCGCATCGCACTTGGCGATGAGTTGATCGTTGATGTGATCCAGATGCTTGTAGGCCTCCGGGGTCATCACCTCCTCCATACTGGCGCGCGCGGCGGCCATGCAGAGGGGATTGCCGTTGTAGGTTCCGACCTGGAAGACCTTGCCGCTGGAAACGACTCCCGAAATGTCCTGGCTCATTCCGATGGCCGCCGCGGGCAGACCGGCCGCGAGGGCCTTGGCGAGCGTGACCATGTCCGGAATGACGCCGAAGCGCTCGACCGCGCCACCGGCCGCCGTGCAGATTCCGGTCTTCACTTCGTCGAAGATCAGCACGACGCCGTGCTTCTTCGTGATCTCGCGGACTCTTTCGAGGTAGCCCGGCTCCGGAAGCACGACTCCGAGGTTCATCATCGCGGCTTCCATGATCACGCATGCCGGCTTTCGGCCTTCCGCGTCGAGCCGCTCGATGCGCTTTTCCATGATGTCAGCGTCGTTGAACGGCACCGCGATGGTCATGTCTGCGGAGCTCTGCGGGATGCCGGCTCCATAGGGGATCGAATTGTAGTTGTCTCGGGGGCCGCGCTCCTTGAACTCCGCGGTTCCGATCGAGACCATCACGTAATCGTGATGTCCGTGGTACGAGCCGAAGATCTTCATGATGGTGTCACGACCCGTGTAGGCGCGCGCAATCCGAATCGCGTCCATCGTGGCTTCCGAGCCAGAGTTGACGAATCGCCACTGGTCCATCTTGAAGTTCTTCTGGAGGTGCTCCGCGACGATGACCGAATCTTCGGACGGAAGCGCGAACTGCGAGCCGAGTTCGATTCGCTTCTGCACGGCCTCGACGATGGCGGGGTGGGCGTGACCCTGAACCATGCAACCAAAGGCGTTGTGGAAGTCACTGATTTCGCGCCCATCGACATCCCAGACGCGGGAACCCTTGCCGTGGGTGAAATAGATCGGATACGGATCGCGCATCTGGTAGGAAGAGGCGACACCCCTCACGAGCGACTTCTTGGCGCGCTCGTAGAGCTTTGCGGATTTTGGGGTCTGCTCAACCAGGCGTTTCTCTTCCCGGCTCTGGAGTTCCTGGACGAGCTTTCGGTCGACGATTTCTGCCATTTGAAAATGTTCCTCTCTCCCCTAGCTCGGGGGTAGTGGGCCGTTGGACCGATGTCGCGGCCCAACGGGACGCGAGCTGCAAGTCAGCCGCGGTGAGGGCGCCTGCGAATCCGGAAGTCGGCTCCATTCGGTTTCTGAGGGAGGGATTCTACCTCACATCCCGGCTCGGCGGCGCTGCGTCTTGGACTTCTTGGGAGCGACCCGGCGCCGACCGGCGCGCGGCGAATTCCGCGGCGGACCCGCTCCAGCGGCGGCCTGGCGCGCTGGTTCGGGCTCGCCAAAAACCGCTAGGATCCCGGACTAGCGGCTTCAGGTGCCCGGATGAGGAGGATTTGCGCCGAGGATTCGGTCTCGGTGGAGCGCCTGTATCGCGTCTATTTTGGGGAGGAATTCAGGTGAAGAAAATCGCGTTGGGACTGTTGTCCATTTTGTTGCTCGGTCTCGGGAGTCCGGCGATCGCCGAGGAGGACGAGCACCTGAAGGCGGTGATCGCGGGCGATCAGCGCACAGCCGAACAGAAGGCCCGCGACCGCTATCGCCACCCCTACGAGTCGCTTCGCTTCTTCGGGATCCGGGACGACATGACGGTGCTGGAAATCTATCCGGGCGGTGGCTGGTACACGCAGATACTGGCCCCCTATCTGAAGGACAAGGGAAAGCTGATTGCGGCCATCTACGATCAGGACCCCAAGACCCAGAAAAAATGGATGGTCGGATACAACAAGCAGTTCACGGATCAGTTCGTCGGTAAGTCCGACGTCTATGGGGATATCGAGGTCGTCAGCATGGTGCCGCCGGACCGGGTCGAACTGGCGCCCGCGGGAAGCGTCGACATGATTCTCGACTTTCGAAACGCCCACAACTGGATCGAAGCGGGAGGCGACCAGGTCGCGGCCGGCTGGTTCAAGTCGCTCAAGAAGGGCGGCGTGCTGGGAATCATCGAGCACCGAAGGCGTGCGGACCTGAAGCCCGACCCGGAAAGCGGATACATCCATCAAAAGCGAATCGTGGATTTGATGGTCAAGCACGGCTTCAAACTCGAGGCGACGTCTGAACTGAACAGCAACCCGAAGGACACCACGGATCACCCCGAAGGCGTCTGGACGCTGCCTCCGGGCCTGGCTCTCGGCGAGAAAGAGAGCGCCAAATACATCGAGATCGGCGAAAGCGACAGGATGACGCTGAAGTTCGTCAAGCCTTGAGCGTCGATCGGGCCCGCTTCAGCGGTAATTGACGCCCGGCAGGATGCAAAGCATCTCGAACAGCAGGTTCGCGCCGAGCAGTGCTGTGTTGCCCGAAGCGTCGTAGGCGGGAGCGACTTCCACCAGGTCGCCGCCGCGAACGTCGAGGCCGCGGCAGCCGCGGATGATCTCGAGCGCCTGCGCGCTGCTCAAGCCCCCGATCTCCGGGGTGCCGGTTCCCGGTGCAAAGCTCGGATCGAGACCGTCGATATCGATGCTGAGATAGACGGGGCCCTCGCCGAGTTGCCCCCGGATCTCTTCCATCAGCGGCGCGAGTGAGCGGTGCCAGCATTCCTCGGCCTGCACGACCCGAAATCCGCGATCCCGGCACCAGTCGAAGTCCTCGGCCGTGTACCCGCTTCCGCGCAGACCGATCTGGGCGACGCGCGCTCCTTCGATCAGGCCCTCTTCCACCGCGCGGCGGAAGGGCGTCCCGTGCGCAATTTTTTCGCCGAACATCTGGTCGTTGACGTCGGCGTGGGCGTCGACGTGGATCATGCCCATGGGGCCGTATTTGCGCGCGAGCGCTCGGAGGATCGGCAGCGCGATGGTGTGGTCTCCGCCCAACGTGAGCGGGATGCATTCGCAGGCGAGAATCTCATCGTAGGCGCGTTCGATGATCGCCACGCTCGCTTTCAGATCGAAGGTGTTGATCGCGACATCTCCGATATCCGCGACCTGCAGCGAATCGAAGGGCGCAGCGCGCGTCGCCATGTTGTAGGGGCGTAGCAGGCACGACTCCGCGCGGATCTGGCGCGGGCCAAAGCGCGCGCCGGGCCGGTTCGAGGTGCCGATATCGAGCGGAACACCCACGAAGCAGGCGTCGAGGCCCTCTGCGTTTGCGGCGCTCCGAAGCCGCATCATCGTCGAGGGACCCGCGAAGCGGGGCATCTCGTTGCCACCGAGCGGTTGGTTGTTCGAAGAACTCACGACCGCGGTCGCGCGTTCGCCGGATCGCACGCCGTTGTCACTCGAAGCTGCGAAATCATGGCCACCTATCGTGCATTCCGTTTCCGCGCCACGTGGCACCGTGGGCCGGGAGATCATATTGGATCTCGGCCGGCTTCGCGCGTGCTTCCACAACTGCGAGCCTTTCTCCGAAATGGAGCGGCGAGCTGGATTCGTCAGGGGGGCGCGCCGTCGGGCGGAGGAGGAAGAGCAGCTGCTTCGGCGCTTCGGAGGCCCTTCACGAGCGAAACGCACATCAGGATCCCGACGAGGATCAGGGGCAGGGATACGACGACGGCGGCGGTTTGGAGCGAGCGCAGCCCGCCCAATATCAGCAAGGTGATGGGGACGAGCCCCAGGCTAAGCGCCCAGAACACGCGATTCCAACGCGCGGGATGCCGGTCGGTCGGGAGCCGTCGCGTCGCGCAGGACGCGAGAGTGTAGGACGCCGAATCGTAGGTCGTCGCCATGAAGATCAGGCAGATTGCGGCGAAGAACGGCAACAGCCAGCGCCCCGACGGAAGCGAGGCGAGGATTTCTGCGATGGCGGCCGGTGCGCCACGTTCGTTCAGGATGTCCACGACCGGGACGAGATCGCCGAGTTGGGCGTGCAACGCGAAATTGCCCAACACGGCAATGAACAACACGCAGCCGACGGAACCGTATCCGAGCATTCCGAAGATCATCTCGCGGATCGTCCGGCCGCGTGAGATCTTGCTGACGAAGATGCCCATGAAGGGACCCAGCGCGAGCCACCACGCCCAATAGAAGATCGTCCAGCTCTCTACGAAACCCGAATCGCTCAACGGATCGGTCCAGGTATTCATTCGAATGAAGTTCTGGATCGTAAAGCCGACGGAGTCGGTGCTGGCTTTGAGTAGGAACAGCGTGGGGCCCGCGATGAGAACGAACGCGAGAAAGATCAGCGCGAGGATCACGTTGAGGTTGCTGAGGCGCCGGATTCCGCGATCGAGGCCAACGTAGACGCTCGCCGCAAAAATGACGGTGCCGAGCAGAACCGCGACGAGAGACATGTAGGAGGCCTCGGGGACATCTGCGAACCGGGTGATCGAAGTGGTGATCAGCGGTGCGCTGAGCCCGACACCGGTAGCGGCTGCACCCACGAGGCCCACCATGAAGACCAGGTCGAGGGTGCGACCGAGGACGCCGTCCGCATGAGCGCCGATTGCGGCGCGGCACGCCGTGCTGACCCTCAAGCTCGCCTGGTTTTGAACGTGATAGGCGTGTCCCATCGCGACCGCCGGCAGACAGTAGAAAGACCACGCGGTCATCCCCCAGTGAAACAGCGGGTAGCTCATCGCCCACTGGATGGCCGCTGGAGAGCCCGGCACCTCACCGAATGGCGGCGACTGGTAGTAGTAGGCCCATTCGATGGTGCCCCAATAGAGAATCGTCGAACCGATTCCGCCGCAGAAGAGCATCGCGGCCCAACTGAAGGTCGAGTATTCGGGGCGGCAGCCTTCGGGGCCGAGGCGAACCCGTCCGTGGCGTCCGAGCGCCAGCCAGAGCAGGAAGGTGAGCGCAGCAATCCCGGCCCAGATATAGAAGACGCCAAACTTCTCGGTAACGAAATCGTACGCCGCACTTACGGATCGCGCGCCCGCTTCGGGAAACAGGATCAGCGGAACACAGATACCTGCGACGATGACCGCCGTGCTGATGAAGATGAACCAGTCGATATTGTGGTCTGGTTCTGACGGCTCGATTTCCCGCATATGGCGCAACCATCCGTGCTTTCAGGCCCGAAGCGTCTCTGTGTGTCCGTCGATGCCCAACGCCTGCCCCGTAATGTGACTGCTGGATTCAGCGCAGAGAAAACGCGCGAGGCTGGCGATCTCTTCGGGTTGAATCAGGGTTCGCATGGAGTTGCCCGCGACGTAAGTTGCGCGCACTTCCTCCACACTTTTTCCGAGCACTGCGGCGTCGGCTTCCATCACGCGGCGGATCCGCTCGCCCTCGACCGACCCCGGGCAGATCGCGTTCACGCGGATGCCAAAGATTCCCAGCTCCATCGCGAGCGTCTTGGTCAACCCGATGATCGCCCACTTCGAAGCCACGTAGGGCGAGCGATTCGGGCAGCCGCCGAGTCCCGCCGTCGAGGACATGTTGATGATGCAACCTCCGCCCGCTGACTTGAGAAGTGGCACTGCTTTGCGCGCGCAGAGAAACTGACCGTCCAGATTGACTTCGATCGTCCTGCGCCACGCTTCCGGAGCAATGTCTTCCACGGGCCCAATGGGGCCCGCGATTCCCGCGTTGTTGACGAGCACGTCGAGGCCGCCAAGCACCGATTCGACGTGGTCGAACAGCCGGTCGACCGCGTCGGGATCCGATACATCCGCAAGCGTTCCGGTGATCACCCCCTGATTCGCAGCCAGCATCTGCTCGATGGCTCGTTCGTCGCTGTCACAAATGTGCACCCTCGCTCCGTCGCGGGCGAACGCCCTTGCAACGCACTCGCCGATGCCACTCGCCCCAGCGGTGACGAGAACGCGCTGTCTGCCCGTCATGGGCTGTCAGCCATGCGTCGAACTCGGGTGCGCTCGCGGGGGTTCGGCGATCCCGCCGAACGGGGGATCGGTCGCGGGGTGGGGCGGTTGCCGACCGAGGTGTCGATCGGGTCGGCGCGAAGAGGGCAGCGTTTGTCGATCAATCCGTCACCACTTGGGGTTTCGTGAACGGCGCATACCTTACCGCATGCGCTTGCGGCGCTGGGCGATCGCTTGCCGCGCTGCGACCGGATCGCCGGGGCGCCTCGTCGTTCCGAGACCGCTGCGAGCGCCCAGACGCGAGTCGGCGCGGGTGGGGTGCGCTGGGGATTGCCCCAATTCCACGATTTCGTCGCCCCGCCGGTTGTATTCAAAATACCCTTTTGAATTCAAGTAGTTGCGTTGATGAGTAAAGCGATTCGACACGACTCGAAAATTCGACATCCAGCGGAATCCAGCCGAAGAACGGCGGCGCCGGCCCGGTCTCTGATCGGGCGAATTTCCGACGCTGACGCGCCGAAAGCGGGCTTCAGAACGCGTCCTAGAAGGCCGATGCGCGCTAGGTGTCCGACTCTGTATTCACCGGCTCCGATCACCTGTACTGGTTGTGGGCGCTCGCCTCGATCGTGCCCGCGGTGGGTGCCATCCGCGCGTTGAGGCGCTCGGGGGCCGAGTGGAGTCGCCCGGTCGTGGTCTTGCAGATCGCGATGTCGATTTCGATCGCGAGCCTGGCCCTGCCGTTGCTGCTCACCGATGGCATGGTCGTATGGGCGGACCTGCTCTGGGCGTTTGGGTCGACGGTCGCGTCGGCCAGCATTCTTCTTCTCGCCATGAACGCATCGAGTCGCCGGGGACGCCTGAAACCAGCGGTCGTTCTGCCGGGGTGTGCAGTGCCCGCCGTCGCACTCCTCGCTCTGGCAATGTCTCCCTGGGGAGCCTCTCAATCGACCGCGTTGGCGCATCAATGGGGCGGCGAAAATGCCGGATTGGGAGTCTTGCTCGGTTGGGCGCTGAAGTTGCCGCTGACCCTCGGTCTGCCCTGCCTGTTGGCTTCGCTGGTCTTTTTCTTCGATGAGTATCTTCGCCCGCCCAAATCGAATCTACGTCACGCATCGTTTGCGGGGGGCGCCTGTGCGGTTCCGAGCCTGGCGATCATCGTTTGCGCGATCGCGGGCAAACGCTATGGGCTCGAACCGGCTTCTCTAGCGTACCTGGTTCCGTCCGTGGTGTTCGGTTGGATTCTGTATCCGGGACGTATCGCGCATCTCACCGCTCGGATGGCCGCGATCGATGCGCTCGGTGAAGCGGTCGTGATCATCGACAGCACCAACAAGATCGTCGATGCCAATGGCCTGGCACTCGATTTGCTCAAACCCGCAACCGGGGACCTTCGCGGACGCTCGGCGGATGAGGCCCTTTCCCCGATTCCCGAGTTGGTCGGGATGTTGGCAGACCCGTCGAAGATCTGTGTCGAATTCTTCACCGGCAAGACGGCGGGGACGAGGCGTTGCCACGAAGCGCGCCTGCACAGTCTCGAAAACAGCGAGTCGGAAGGCTCGCGAGTCGTCGCGATTCGCGACATTACGAGCAACCGCGTCGCAGAAGACAAACTCTTCTATCAAGCCCACTTCGACAGCCTCACAGGCCTTCCCAACCGGCGGCTGTTTCTCGACAAGATCTCCTCGATGATCAATGAAGCGAAGCAGGAGGGCCATCAAGTCGCGTTGATGTATCTGGACTTCGACAGATTCAAGGAGATCAACGACTCCCTGGGGCATTCGGCTGGTGACGAGCTGCTTCGCATCATGGCCCATCGCCTTCGCCAGCACCTGCGCAGCAGCGACACGCTTTCGAGGACCGCAGCGCAATCGCCGCCCGAGGTATCGCGCCTGGGTGGAGACGAGTTCGCGATCCTGATGTCCAGATTTGAATCGATCGCAGACGTCGAGGAAGTGGCAACGCGTATTCTCGGCCTGGTTTCCGATCCCGTGACGATTGGAGGCCAGTGCGTATGGAATGCGTGCAGCATCGGTATCGCGATCTATCCGGATGACGGAGACGAGATTTCGACCCTGGTCAAGAACGCCGATGCCGCGCTCTATTACGCCAAGAACGAAAGCCGCGGCCAATACGAATTCTATCGATCGGAACTCAGATCAAAGGTCGTGCGCAAGGCGTCGCTCGAGAAACAACTGCGCGGTGCGATCGAGGCCGATGAACTGTCGCTTCACTATCAGCCGAAGATCGATCTCAAGAAAGAAGAAGTGGGTGGAGCGGAGGCGATTCTGCGCTGGGACAACTCCGAGCTGGGAAGCATCCCCCCGAAGGAGTTCATACCCGTCGCCGAAGACTGCGGGCTCATCGCGTCGATTGGCGCCTTCGTGATCGAGAGGGCCTGCGCTCAAATGAAGGAATGGCGGGATGCGGGCCTCGAGCAGATTCCGATTTCCGTCAATGTCTCGTGCTTCCAATTTACCCGGATGGATTTGCGGGCGGTCGTCGTCAATGCACTCAACAAGTTCGATATCGATCCCGGTTTGTTGGAGCTCGAGCTGACTGAAAGTGCACTGCTGGACGACAATGACGAGACCGCTTCCTGTCTGCGAGAATTCCGCGCGATGGGTGTGAAGATCTCGCTCGACGACTTCGGGACGGGTTACTCGGCACTCAGTTATCTGAGCCGCGTTCCGCTCGACGTGCTGAAAATGGATCGAGCATTCATCCGCGATGTGCATTCCGACCCCTCTGCACTGGGAGTCGCGTCGGCAGTGGTCGCTATGGCTCACAGTCTGAATTTGCGCGTGGTAGCAGAGGGCGTCGACTGCGCCGAGCAGATCGAACCGTTGCGCCGGATGGGCTGTGACTTGATCCAGGGTTTCATCTTCAGCGCTGCAGTCGACGCGGAGGAATTTTCCAACTATCTCACCCCCGAGGGCCGGCGAGTTCCTCTTGAGTCGGTCGAACCGCAGGGACACCCCACGGCAGATTCGGCGGAGGTGGAAGTTCAAATCGCGAGCGAAGTGGCTCCACTCGATGCGACCGAAACGCATGAGGTTGCTACTGATCGCCATGCGCTGATCATCGACGACGACCGCATGCAGATCGGCCGCACCGCGATGAGGATGAACCAGATGGGAATCCCCTCGTATTACGCGCGCGACTTCGACGAGGGCGTGCTCTTCACACTGCAAGAACCCGGCCGCATCAGGGCGCTCTTTGTTTCTACGGAGGCAAGGTCCGGCGACATCGAACGAGTCGCGCAGCAGGTTGCGGACCAACTGCAGGGAGATCGACCTTCGATCGTGATCGTCGGCGAGAAGTTCGATTCGGATGTGGTCGCGGAGCTCCGCGAAAAGAGTCCGGTCTGGTCACTCCGCATGCCCTTCGACGACGCAGAGCTCGCATTCGTGGCTGAAGCGGCGCTCTCGAATTCGAGCGGCGCGGGCTTCCTCGATCGACACCGGGTTCCCATGCATCTGATGGCCTGGACGCGCGTCGGAGATGTGACGGGCCACGGTGTGATCTCCTCGCTCTCACCGCGGGGCGCATTCATCGAAATGGACGAACCGCTCCCTGTCGGAACCGCTTTCCAACTCGAATTTTCGCTGTCTGAATGGCCGGTTTCGCTTCGCGCACGCGTGGTCTATCTCAAGGGGGGCGAAGACAACGGTTCGGCACAGCCCACGGGCGTGGGCGTGGTGTTTCTGGATTGCGATCGAGAGGTCGGCGATCGGATCGTCGAAGCGGTGGAGAAACGCTCGGCCCGCTATATCCCGTGATGCGATGGAGTGAGCAACCTCTCGAACGTGCGCTGCGAAATGCGGCGAAGTCTCAATAGTGTGAGCCCGGAACTCAGCAGGGCCGCCGTCGAAGGCTTGGGAACGAGGATCAAGCCGGTCGTATCGAAGAACGGATCGAATCGCGTGTTGGCGTCGTAGAAGGCGCCGGTAAAATCCGCCTCATCGTTGTAGCCGATCCCGGTGAGACCGGCCCCAACCAGGAATATGAACCGTGCAGGAATGAGCGCGAGACGCTTTGTCGACCTTTTCGGAATTCGCGGGGTTTGCGCTTGAGTGTCGCGATGAACCTTCTTTGCAAAAGAAAAGGCCGATCACTGCAGCATCCGGCAACTCCTGTGCGACTGACTCGTTTGCGGGTTTGAGCGGCTGATGATCGCTTCTGGTGTCCAGACATTGGGCGCACGATCGCGCCAATGCGACGAAATGCAGAGAGAGCGGTGAATCGGCGGGGTTGGCGCCTCGTGCTGTTGGGCCTCATCGGTTTTGGTTAATATCAGTGCCGTGAAGGGATCGAAGATCCGAAATTGCCCCGGCGTTCTGGCTGGAATGGCAGTTGCCGTTTTCCTGCTCTTACCGGGCCAGGCGCACGCTCAGGGTCAGGCTCTCCAGCCGCGGTTGGAGGGGCCTGAACTCGTCGAGGCGCTCCGGCAAGGCGGATTGGTCATCTTGATGCGCCACATGTCGACGGACGACTTTGTCCCGGATGCGGGCACCCACGACGATCGGGATTGCGCGAGCCAGCGAAATCTCGACGAGAATGGGCGCCAAGCGGCGAAGGATGTCGGTGCTGCCTTCAAGAGCCTGAACATTCCGGTTGGCGTGGTGATGACCAGCCCCTATTGCCGATGCGTCGACACCGGGAGGCTTGCTTTCGGCAAAGGGACGCCGTCGCCCGATCTCGCGGTCTTCGATGAACTTCCCGCCCCGGAGAAGGAAGCGAGAGGAAAGTTGATTCGGAAGTTGCTGAATACGGCCCCGAGCAATGGGCTCAACACGATCATGATCACGCACACGGGAACGCTCCTCTACAGCTTCGGACTACAAACGCAACCCGAGGGCATCGCGCACGTTTTCCGACCTGCGGAATTTGGAAACGCCATCTATCTGGGCCGCGTGACTCCTGAGGAGTGGCCGGTTCTAGCGGGTTCCATGGGCGCGGGATCGTAAGCTGACCCGAGATGTTTTTCATGGCGTCGCAGGTGGGGTTGTGACATCTCGGTGACGATCAAATTCGGATTTTGCGCTGTTCTCGCCTCGATCCTCGCGGTGGTGGCTCTTGCGGTCGACCGGGCGGTCGCTCTCGTCATCGAGCGGGAGGCCGACGCACTCAATCTAGAGGTGCCCCCGGATGATCCGGGTTGGGCCAATGTCGGCAGTTGCAATGCCTGGACGGCAGTCTATCTGGGAAGCGGGTGGGTACTTACCGCCGCCCACGTCGGTGTTTCGAACATCGATCTCGGCGGGACGATGTACGCGGCGGATTTCGGTTCGCGCGAGAGAGTGTTCAACTCCGATGGGACCGCAGCGGATCTGCTGCTATTTCGGATCCAACCAGAGCCGGATTTGCCTTCGTTGGAGATCGCCGTCGAATCGCCGCCCATCGGCACCCAGATCGTGATGATCGGAAGCGGACTGGGTCGCGGCGAAAAGACCGCTGGACGAGGCCGTGTCGGCTTTGCCTGGGCGGCGCCTTCAATCAAGCGCTGGGGTACGAGCCTGGTGCACGAGTATCTACACGATCAATCGGTCGGGTTCACCGACGCATTTGCGACGCGCTTCTCCATTGCGAGAACTGCACACGAAGCCCACGCAGCGCACGGCGATTCGGGCGGTGCCGCGTTTGCCCGGCTCGACGATCGCTGGCAGCTCGTCGGAACCATCATGGCCGTGGATGCTCACCCGGGCCAGCCCGCTCGATCAGCGGCCTATGGGAACCGCACGATCATCGCCGACCTCTCTCGTTACAGGCAGTTCATTCGAAGCATCATCGACGCTCCGCGAGATTGACGGGTTCGGACTGGCTGCCGCCTGCAGAAAGGCGGCAGCCGGTTCGAGATTTCGTTTGCCAGGCCCTGATCTCCCGTGCCTCGATTGCTTCAAGCAGACCCGTTGGATTGATGGAGGTGGACATCGCGCTGCGGGTAGGGGATCGAGCAGCCGCCCTGCTCGAGCTCTTCCTTGAATTTTCGGATCAAATCGAATCGCAGGCCCCAGTAATCTTCCTTCCGGCACCACGGTCGAACCACCAGGTTCACCGATGAGTCGGCTAGTTCTGAGACGGCGATGACGGGCTCCGGATCGGATAGGACGCGAGAATCCTTGCTGAGCACTGCGTTGACCACCGCGATCGCATTCGAAATGTCGTCGTCATATGAGATGCCGAGAACGATGTCGTTTCGACGTGTGTCATTCGCGGAAAAATTCTTGATCGTCGCTCCGTAGATGCCGGAGTTCGGGATGATGATCTTGACGTTGTCGGGCGTGTTCAGGGTCGTCGAGAACACTCCGATCGCGGTGACGGTTCCCGCGACTCCGGCCGCGTCGATATAGTCGCCGACCTGGAACGGCCTGAATAGCAGGAGCATCACGCCGGAAGAAAAATTCCCAAGCGTTCCCTGAAGCGCGAGGCCAATCGCCAATCCGGCCGTACCGAGCACCGCTACCAGAGACGTGGTCTCGATCCCGAACAGGCCGAGCACCGCGATCAGGACTGCGGCGAGGAGGATGAAATAGACGAGGTTGGAGACGAAGGGAACCAGGGATGGATCGACCTTTCGGCTTTCCATGGCCCGTCGAACGGACTTGCGGGCAGCGCCGCACAGGAATCGACCGATGATGAGGACTGCGATCGCACCGGCAAGCTGCAGTCCCCATGTTGACACCAATGTGATGATGTTTCCTACGGCTTGTTCGACTGTCGAATCCATGGATCCTCCTGCTGGACCTTATTTCAGGTCAGAGCGGTTTGAGTGAATCGACTTCCGACATCAATCGGATCGAGTCCATTTGTTCAGCTTCACGCGTGACGCGATTCCTCAACTCGCGCGCCTTTTCGCGATCCTGCGGACGATCGCGCTCGATCAGGAATCTCGCGTAATCGCACTGAACGCGAGCCGTCCACAGCCCCGCATCCATCGCCTGGCAAGAGCGAATCGCCGACTCGAAGTGATTCATCGCCTCGAGATCGTGGCCCGCTGTCGCTGCGAGGAGGGCGAGGTGCCGAGCAATCGGGCCGTGGAAGGCGACCCAACTGAACGCGGCAAAGCGGCCCGCGTGGGATATCAACTGACTGTAGAGTACCTCTGCGCTCTTGGCGTCTTGCAAGCGCGCGCAGGTCTCGGCGAGGTGATGGAGGCTCGCCGACCAGCCGAAGTCCGGACCCACCGCCGAAAAATCCTGGGCGGCCAGCGAGTCGAACAGATTGCGGGATTCGTCTTCTTTACCGATCTGGCTGCAGAGATTGGCGAGGGCACAGAACCACAAACTTCCGGGGCGAAGGGTTTCAGCGAGGTGCCTGACTTCATCTTCCAGTTTCTCGAGCTTCAACTGTTCGTATAACACGCCATAGCGGTGAAGCGTGCGCGTGAGCTGGTAGGAGAGATCACCGCCGAGCGCACCGAGATCCAGCGCTTCTCCGCCGATTTCGGCCGATTCAGTCACCCGGCCCCGCATCAGCAGGCGGGTGGCGCGAATGATTCTCACGAACGCTCGCTCGGGTGGCTGACGCAGCTCCTCTGCGACCCGCTCCAGCTCGGACAGGTCGCGCTTTACTCCCTGAGCGTCTCCGCGCATCAGCAATTCTTCGCTGCGGTAGAGCAGAGCCAGGAAGATGAGGTTGCGGTCGCCCGATTCGTACGCGAGGCGAGCAATCTCGTTCTCGAGGTCGAGTTTTCGACCCACGTAGCGCGGGCGAGTATAGGCATACGTTTGCGCGTAGAGCGCTTCTGCGAGTGCCATGGGGTCGCCGCTATGGCGAGCAATGTCGACCGCCTCTTCGTGCAACGCGAGCTCGAGTTCTGATTCTTCACTCCAATATTTTGCGATCGCGAGCCTGCTGAGCAACCTCGCGCGAGTCAGACTCTGGGGCTCCGTGTGGAAGCGAAGAGCATCCTCGAGCAGCGAGACTTCGACCGTGTCGACGCTGCCAGACAGGATGTCGAAGGGCGTCTGCACGCCGAGCGCGGCGCGTCCGAGGATTTCGGGTAACTCGAATCTGCGCGCGAGCCCTGCTGCGCTCGTACAGGCCTCGCGGGCGCGAGTCAGATTTCCCGCTCGGCGCTCGGATTCAGCCGTCGCCAGCAGAAGTTGACAGCGTTCGTGCGCGGTCCGCGCTTCGCGTTGCTCGAGCATCTTCAGCGCATCCCGAAAATGGGTCGAGGCCTCTTCCCATGCGAATTGCTCGACCGCATGCTCTCCGGCCCGTTTCGCGAAGACGATCGCCTTCTCGAACTCATCTGAGCCCGCACCTTCGGTGTAATGGAACGCGATTTCGGCGACGTTTGCGCTGGGGCTCATGCCCTGCATCTCTTCCAGGACCTTGGCGACACGGCGATGGATCCGGGCTCGATCGGAGGTTTCGATTTCTTCGTACAGCGCTTCGCTGACGAGCGCGTGCACGAAGCGGTAACGCCCCAGTGCATTGGGCACCTCGGTTACGATGTTGGAGCCGAGCGCTTCGCTCAGGGGAGCTGCTCTCAATTCTGGCCCGAGTACCTGAACGAGGACTTCTCGCGAAAACTCCGGGCCGATCACAGCCGCGATGGCGAGCACTCGATGGGCCTTGGGCGGCAACATTGCCAGACGGCGCTGAACGACGGCCGTCACTCCCTGGGGCAGGGAGAACGTGCTGGCACCCTGCACGCCGGCCTTGAATGCGCCGGGTTGACTCTTGACGAGCTGGGCGATTTCGAGGACCAGGAAGGGGTTGCCATCCGTCTTTTCGCCTACGGCTGAAACGAGTTCTTCGGATGGCTCATCGTCACTGTTCACCCGGAGTATCTGGGCGATTTCCGACGAGGTCAGCCCTTTGAGGTTCACCTGCTCGAATAAGGAGCGGCGCGCCAGTACGCCCAGCGTCTCCGCGAGCGGGTGTTCGACCTCCTCCTCCCGGTAGGCGCCCAGCAACAAAATTGGGGTATCGGCAATTTCGTGTGCGAGAAATTCGATCAGGCGGAGGGATGGAGTATCGGCCCACTGAAGATCGTCCAGAACCAGAACCTGGGTGCCATCGTTGCGGGCGACATTGCGAAGGAAGTGGGTGATGCTGTCGAAGAGGCGAAACCGCTCCTGGTCCGACTGGATCGCCGGGGATACCGGAAGTTCAGGAAGCACTTCGCGCAAATTCGGAATGATCCGCGCGATATCGAGTGCGCTGGCGCCCATTTCTTCGCGAAGTCTTTCGGGACTTCGGCTCGAGACCAGCGCGCGCAGGATCTGTACCCACGGCCAGTACGGCTGCGCCCCTTCACCTTCCCAGCACCATCCCGAGAAGACCGGGAGGTCCGACGTCGCCTTCCGCTGACGGAACTCTTCGAGCAGGCGGGTCTTGCCTCCACCGGCTTCGCTGGAAACGAACAAGATGCGCCCGTGGTTTCGATTGGCGTCATCGAGGGCTTCTTCCAGGCGTTGCAGCTCCCGCTCGCGGCCTACGAACGCGGGTCCCTGCCGAGGAGATCGTCGGACGTGCTCGGTCGAGCTTGCCGGAGCGCGCGGCCGCGAGTCGCTCGCGTCGACGTCGGCCACGAAGCGAAAGCCGCGACGCCGAACGGTCTGGATGACACTCTGTTGCCCGCCGTCGTCGCCCACGGCGTGACGCGCGGCGTGGATCGCGCGACTCAAGACGTCGTCGGTCGCCGCAACTCCCGCCCAAAGCGCTTCCAGTACCTCCTCTTTCGGTACGACGCGATCGCGCCGTGCGACCAGATAGAGCAGCAGATCGAGCACCTTGGGTTGGATTTCGACATCGGATCCGTCCCTGCGCAGCACGTAGAGCCCGGGATCGAGTTCGAAAGGGCCGAACCGGTATACAGTTCCCGCGAGTTCGGAATTTCGGTTTTCGGTCACACGGAGCTCCGGAGCGCGATCACCTCAAGGGTCGCTCGCCACGGTTTGATCATAGATTGAACTCCGGTGGCTTGGAGAGGTTCCGGCAAATCAGACTCCGATAAGGAAACGATCAGTTGGCGGTTGGCCGACGGCGGCTCGGTGTCAGTATACGTTCGCCGCCAGAGTTGTGACCGCAATTCGATATAACGTGAAATCCCCACGCGGTTTTTCGCTGACCACGATCGCTTCACCGGGGCACAGCGCCCCGCGAATTTCGCTTTCGAGAATCCGGCTGCAGCGCGCTCGTCGCCACTCACTCGAAATCCCTAGTGGGTCGAAAAAGCCCCGCCTCTATCTTCTCACAAGCGAGCGCCCACTGGAAGATCGTCGTTTCCCCGCGGGGCTCTCGCGTTCCGCAGCCGCCGCTGCGTGCGCAATCGCCGCCGCAGTAGGGAGCGCCGTTCTGGGCGGATTGCCTCCGAACGCTGGAGCGGCTCGGTGCGACCGCTTCGGTCGTTCCGGGCGAAATCCCGCGGTGGAAGACCCAGAGAGCGAGGGCCGGGGGCGGCGCTGGGCGGTGAAGAGGGGACTGCGAATCTAGCGGTTACACCGCGAATCCGGGGCCTTGAATCGGCGATCAATTTAATAACAAAAAATAATTTTATAAATACATCACATTATTTCTTAATTTATTTATTTCAAAAATTTGTTTAATGAGTGCAATCAAGCCGCACCGAGATCTCGATCCGCGTCGAACTCGAGCGACTCGGGTGCGGCCTACCTGTTTTTTGGATCCGGCTCTTCGGGCTCGATGTGGGAGTGAGTATGCGAACCGATTGAAATTGGCCGTGGGTGCAAATTGCCTCTTGTATTCAGATGCTCCAGGGGTTTATACCAGGAAGTGAGAGACGTCAGGTGGGGGCGCTCTGATTGGCCTTCCGCCGGGAGGTCGCCCGCTGCGCGAAGATGCAGGAAAGGACCGATCTGAACTCATCGCAGAGCTTCGCAAGCTTCGATGCGAGCTCAGCGAGCAAGCCGCCGAGTTGCGCGATGCGGAAGTCCGTTACGGCGCGCTGATCGGGAATTCTTCGGACCTGATTTTCGAATTCGACAGCAACGGTCGCCTGGTCTTCTTGAGTCCGAACTGTTCCTCGCTCGTATCTCGTCCCCTCGATGAGGTTCTTGGAAAGACCGTTGAGGAGAGCGGGATTCTGGAGTCCCTGCATCCAGAGGATCGAGAACCGCTATTCGAGGCCTTTCGCCATGTAATCAAAACGGAGGAGGAGGCGAGGAATCGCTTTCGGCTGTGCGGTCTCGATGGGTCATGGCGTTGCTTCGAAGGCGTGTCGACGTTCTGTAGGCAGGTCGAGGGTTCTCGACGTGTCCTTTCGATCTGCCGCGATGTGACGGAAGTCGTGCAGGCGCGCCAGGATCACCAGGAGAGTGAAGAGCTGTATCGAATCGTAACCGATGTCAGTCGAGACATGATCATCGAGATCGATACCGCGGGCAGGCTGGCGTTTGCAAACAGGTCGGTCGAAGAAATAACCGGCTATGGAAAATCCGATCTGATCGGAAAGGAGTACATCTCATTTTTTGATCTGGTTCATCCGAATGATCGCGAACGCATCGTTCGGCAATACGAAGAACAAAGCGGCGAGCCCGGCGATACGGTTCACTACCCCCCCTATCGCTTTCGACACAAAGACGGGTCGTGGATCTGGTTTTCGACGATCGGCACCTGGTACGAGAAGGCGAGTGGCGAGATCAGGATGCTCGAGGTGTCGCGCGACATTTCTCGGGAGATCGAAAGAGAAGCGGAGCGAATCGAGACCGCACGGCAGATGCTGGAGAGGCAGAAGCTCGAGAGCCTGGGGGTGATGGCGGGGGGGATCACGCACGACTTCAACAATCTGCTGACACCAATCCTCGGTGACGCGCAGCTCGCACTACTGGATCTTCCCCCCGATTCGCCGGTCCGGCCACATGTCGCGCAGATCCATCACGCGGCAAAGCGGGCCGCAGCACTCACCCGGCAGATGCTCGCCTATTCGGGGCAGAGTCCGGTATCGATCGAACCCGTTTCCGTTTCCCGGCTCGTAGAGGAGATGGGTCAGTTGCTGGAGGGGACCATCTCTGGAAAGGCTGCACTGATCTACGACTTGCCGGACGACCTGCCCGCAGTGGAGGGCGATATCGCGCAGCTTTCGCAGGTGCTGATGAACTTGATTACCAATGCGACCGAGGCGATTCGCGAGGGGGCGGGGCGGATTACGCTTCGGGCGGGCACCGTTGAGGCTGAAAAGATCGATCGCAGCCGCGTCATCGGCGACTGCGAACCAATCCCGGGGAGGTATGTCTTTTTCGAGGTCGTCGACGACGGCTGTGGCATGGATGCGGAGACACAGTCGAAGATCTTCGATCCGTTCTTCACGACCAAGTTCACCGGGCGCGGTCTGGGGCTGGCGGCTGTGGTCGGAATCGTGCGCAGCCACGGTGGGATGATCGAGATCGACAGCGAGGTGGGGCGCGGAACGCGGTTTCGCGTGCTGTTTCCCGCCGCGCAGCAGATTGCCGTGTTTCCCACGCCGGAGGAGACGCTGCCGGTGGAACAATGGCATGCCAGCAGCACGGTGCTGGTCGTGGATGACGACGAGGGGGTTCGAAACCTGCTGGCAGAGACCCTGCGCCGAGTCGGGCTCACGGTACTGCTGGCGAGCGATGGTCGTGAAGGAGTGGATCTCTTCAGGCTGCACGCAGATGAGATCCGCGCCGTGGTGCTGGATCGGACCATGCCGGACATCGGCGGCGAAGACGCCTTCGATGAAATTCGGCGGATCCGGCCCGATGCGCGAATCATGCTCATCAGCGGCTATTCGGAAGAGCGGGCGGCCTGGCACTTCATCGACAAGGGGCTCGATGCTTTCATGCACAAACCCTTCGAGCCCGCGGTCTTTCTCGAGAAGATTCGGCGCATCATCGATCGCGGTTGGGATCCGAACGCTTAGCGCCCTCTACGAGGGCCGGTTCCGCCTATTGGGTTTAACTCCTATAACCCATTGAAATTTGAATTTATTTGGCTGTACAAGAGCTTCTATTTGCCGAAATTGGTGCTAGAAATTATCGCCGAGTGGAGCGGGCGGAGACGCGCGGCCGTTGCAGCTGGGGGGCGAATAGGGAATGGCGCTGAAGGACGGGAGCCGGGTGTTTCTGCGCTTCGACTCTCCGTCGCGCGGGCGAGTGCTTCAACCCGGCATCGCCAGTGAAATCCGGGACGGGGGTTGGACGATCGCGTTCGAATCCCGCCATCAAGCGGTCGAAGACGGCGAAGAAAAGCTGCTCTACTACCACCAATCGCGGGCTTTCCTGCAGCAGCAGATTCTGATCGAGGCACAATCGGGCGAAGGGCCGCCCTTCCTGCTGCACGTGAAACCGATCGGCGACGCTGTCTCCGTCGGAACGCGCGAAGAAGATCGGGTCTCGACCCTCGGAACCGGTTTGACGGCAATGATCGAAGACGAGCCCGATTGCCTCATTCAGGATGTCAGCCTGTCGGGGCTGGCCGCCCTGTCCACCCGGCAGCATCACGTCGGGCGATGCCTCGAAATCGCGATTTGCTACGCGGACGAAGAGTATGTCGGCCATGTAGAAGTCCAATGCGTTCACCCTGTTGGCGATGGGAAGAATCGTTACGGGTTGCTCGGAGTCTTCGATACCGCGGAGGGCAAACGCCTTCAGAACGGCTTGACGCGAATGACCCTCGAGATCCAGCATCAACGCCTGAAGATCATTTCGAGTTCGAGTTGATTTTGGCGCTTAGCGCGGCCTCCGGGCGATCCCGGGGCTGGACCCGTGCGGCTGGCGGGGGAGCCGTTCCAAGGCCGATCCTGTGCGCTTGTTTCGCGGATGCGGGCTAGAGTCGGCTCATGTCGGATTTCTTCGAGCGCCCGCCGGCGACCGATCAGACCCTGATCGGGCGAATGATCCGAGCAGCTCGCCTCGACCCGCGCCTGTACGCGGAGGTCGAAGCGGACGAGACCAGTATCGGGCAGGCCGCCAGTGTGGTCTTGCTCTCGGCTTTTGCGGGCGGCATCAACGTTCCGGGCGCGCCGTTCGCGCTCCTATTCGGTAGCCTGCTGGCTTCGCTCGTCGGGTGGGTGCTGTTCGCCTACGTGATCTACCTGATCGGAGCGAAGCTGCTGCCAGAGCCCACGACCAAGGCGAATTTTGGCGCGCTGCTGCGGGCAATGGGCTTTGCGAACGCGCCCGGGGTCGTGAAGCTGCTGGGGATCGTTCCCGAGTTGCGCGTGCTGGTTCTCTTCGTGGCGATGGTGTGGGTACTCGTCGCCACGATCACGGCGGTCCGTCACGCGCTCGCCTACAAGAGCTCGTGGCGCGCGATCGGGGTGTGTGCGATTCCGCTGCTCATCAGCCAACTGCTGATTTTCGCGATGGCGTCCTCGATCACCGAGTTGCCCGAGACGCACCAGGGGATGCGGGAGCCTCCGGTCGTACTGCCTTGATTTTTGACTGGCCGGCCGCGCCACCGGCTGCGCGAACGCTGCGCTACGAGAATTCGAGATCGGCGAATACGGGCGCGTGATCCGACGGCGTCAGCCCGTCTTTCTTCTTTCGAAAATCTCGATCGATCGCGACCGCCGCGACGCGGGGCAGGGCAGTGGCGTTGGCGAGTAGAAAATCGATCCGGAGACCGAGTTTTCGGTGAAACGCGCCGCCCCGGTAGTCCCACCACGAGAACGCGACCTCGTTCGGGTGGAGTGCGCGAAAGACGTCGGTGAATCCACATTCCAGGAGACTTCGATAGCGCTTTCGCTCCTCTTCGGTGTGGAAGATCTGGCCCTCCGCCCGTTCTCCAGCGTGACTGTCGATCGCAGCCGGACAGACGTTGAAATCGCCGCACAGGATCGCCGGTCGTTCGCGGTCCGCGACCTGCTCGAAGTGCCGCGCCAGATCGTCGAACCAGGCGAGTTTCTTCGGGAAGTCCTCGTGGTCGATGTCCTTGCCGTTGGGGCAGTAGACGGTCGTGAAGAGGAGGTCGCCAATTTCGGCACTGAGCAATCGGGCGCCCATTTCAGACTGGCCGGGCAAACCCCGCTGGATCACGCGAGCCGGCTCTCGACTCAGAATCGCGACGCCATTCCAGGCCTTCTGGCCGTGGCTTGCGACGTGGTATCCGAGCGCCTCGAACGGCTCGCGCGGAAACTGGTCGTCCGTGAGCTTGAGTTCCTGCAGCCCGACGACGTCGGGTTGGCGCTCTTTCAGCCAGTGCAGCGCAAATTCGAGTCGGGCGCGAAGCCCGTTGATGTTCCAGGTCGCTACCCGCATCGACACTCCTGCCGCCATTGCGCCCGTTCTAGCACAGGCCTCGGGACGGCGCGTCGAGGCCCCTCATCGACATGCTGAAGCTTGATATTCTACCTGGTGTTGCGCTCTTGAATCGAGAAGTTGCGCGAAGCATGGCGCGGCTACGGGCGCACTCCGCAACCTCGTCCTAGACTGTTCGTCGGAAATCTGACGGAGGCCCCCCATGGTGGATGAAATCCGGCTCGTCGCGGACGAGTTGATGGCACAGCGCGAAACCTGCGATCCCCTCACCGAGGCCAGGAAGGAGATTCTTCCCTACCAGCGCCGCGTCGCCGACGCCTTGGGGGCCCTGCGGGCGATCGTCACCGACGACACGCCTTCCGCCCAGCTCACCAGCGACCTGCGCGTGATCCACGGCCTCGTGGCCGCCCTGGTCGGAAGCGAGCACGCCACCCAGTTGGTTCAGAAGCTCCCGGTCATTCGCCACCTCGTGGCGACGGATCTCGAAGCCGCCTATCAGGGGGATCCGTCCGCATCGAGCTACGGAGAGATCATCGCCGCGTACCCGAGCATCGTCGCGGTGTCGGCCTACCGCGTGGCCCATAGCTTTCACGAGATCGGGGAGAAGATCGTCGCGCGCATCATGTCGCGAGATGCGCACAGTCAGACCGGAATCGACATCCACCCGGGAGCTGTCATCGGTGCGCATTTCTTCATCGATCATGGCACCGGTGTCGTGATCGGGGAGACCTGCGACATCGGCGATCGGGTCAAGCTCTACCACGGTGTGACGCTCGGCGCGTTTTCGAATCGCGCGGGGCGCGACGATGTCGGCAGAAAGCGCCATCCGACGCTGGAAAACGACGTCACCATCTACCCGAATGCCTCGATCCTCGGCGGCGATACGGTGATTGGCGAGGGTTCGGTAGTCGGTGGAAACGTCTGGTTGACCCACTCGGTGCCGCCCTACACGCGCGTCACGATCGACGCCCCGAGCCTGCAGCTGCACCAGAAGCCGCCGCCGCAATCGGGAGACGGGATCTAGGCCGCGCTCAGCCCGGGCGCCTCCCGGTGAAGCGGTCCATGCTTCGGGTAATGCCGAGTGCGCGCACGATCCAGTCGAAGATCGGCGTCGGAAGCAGGCGCATCGGATACACCAGGATGACCGAACGCGGCAGCAGGAGTCGGCGCCGCTTGCGCCGAATCGCCCGCACAATGCGCCGGGTCGCGTATTCGGGCGTGAGGATGGGCAGCAGCGGTGTCGCGCTGCTCGCGCCCTCGAACATGCCCGTCGAAATGAAGTAGGGGCAGACGACGGTCGTTCGGATCTCGGGGTGGCCCAGGTGGCGAAGCTCTGCGCGCAGCGCGTCATCGAATCCAACCGCCGCGTGTTTGCTGGCCGCGTAATCGGTCATGCCCGGCGCGCCGATCAGCCCCGCCGCCGACGCGATCGTGACGATGTGACCGCGCCTGCGCTCGATCATGGCCGGCAGGAAGGCGCGCGTCAGCCAGATGGGGGCGAGTGCGTTGACGTCGAAAGTCTGCCGGATCTCCGCGTCCGCGATCTCGAGCAGGGGCCGGCCCGAGACCACGCCGGCGTTGTTGATCAGGATGTCGATCGGGCCGTGCTCGGCGAGCACGCGCTTTGCGGTGTCGTAGATCGAGTAGGGCCGGGAGACATCGCAGAGGTAGGTCGCGCAGTGCAGGCCCCGCTCGCCGAACTCCTTGGCGACGGCCTCCAGCGGGATGCGCTCGTTGCTCCAGAGGATCACCCGGGCGCCTTCGCCCGCGAACGTTTCGGCCATCAGCTTGCCGATTCCGCTCGAGCCGCCGGTAATCAAGATCTTCTGGTCGCGAAATGACCCCACGGGTTAACCCTATCACGGACCGGGCCAGTTGTGCGGGGGTGCCCTCAATTCAGGTCGGCCGCATCGCTCGCGCCCTGCGGGAGTGATAGGGTCCGGTCATGGACGGACCGCTCGAGGGCTCCCGGATCGTCGATCTGACCGCGATGGTCTCGGGACCGATCGCGACGATGATGCTCGCCGATCAGGGCGCCGACGTCATCAAGGTCGAGCCGCCGGGGCAGGGCGATCTCGTGCGCGCGATCGGCGAGGCGCGATCCGGCATCACGCCGCTGTTCGCGACGAGCAACCGGGGCAAGCGGTCGATTTCGATCGATCTGAAGCGGGCGGAAGGCGTCGCGCTGCTGAAGCGCCTGGTGGCGACCGCGGATGTCTTCGCGCAGAACTTTCGCCCGGGAACGGCGGAGCGGATGGGGATCGGCGAGTCTGCATTGCGCGCCGTCGCTCCCAATCTGATCTACGTCTCGATCAATGGATTCGGCGAGCAGGGGCCCTACGCGCAGCAACGGGTCTACGATCCGGTCATCCAGGCGGCGTCGGGGCTCGCCGCCGTACAGCGCGATCGCAAAACGGGCCGCCCGCAGATGGTGCGCACGATCGTGGCGGATAAATTGACCGCGCTGACGGCTGCCCAGGCGATGACGGCGGCGCTGTTGTCACGCGAGCGAACCGGGGAAGGGCAGCACGTCCGCCTCGCGATGCTCGACGCGATGGTCTCCTTTCTCTGGCCCGAGGGGATGTTGCATTACACGTTCGCGAGAGATGGGGATGAATTCGGTCGGCGAGACCACAAATCGCCGATACGCGATCTGGTTTTCGAGACTTCGGACGGTTTCATCACGGCCGGTACGGTTTCCGACGCCGAGTGGGCCGGCTTCGCGCGCGCCGCGCAGCGTCCGGATCTGATCGGCGATCCCCGCTTTGCGACGGGCACGGCGCGGGTCGAAAACTGGGATGAGCGCCTCGAATTGATGAGCGAGATCTTGCGCGGCGAGTCGACCGCGCACTGGCTCGAACGGCTCGACGCCGAACAGGTGCCGTGTGCGCCGATCCTCGAATGCCACGAACTGCTCACCGACGCGCAGATCGCCGCCAACGGGCTGATCGAAGAAATCGATCACCCGCAAGCCGGACGCATCCGCCACGTCCGCCCCGCCGCGCGCTTCGATCGCACCGCTGCGAGGGTTCGCGGCTTCGCGCCCACGCTGGGCCAGCACACCGACGAGGTGCTCGCGGAAATCGGAATCGGCGAAGCGGAAATCACATCGCTTCGCGCGGCGGGTACGGTCTTCTAATCTCGTCGGATTCGTTTGCGGCGGTATGCCTGGGTTCGATGGCGGGAGGCCATCGGGCTCGAACCCCATGTCGCCCGATGGCCTCCCGTCATCGAACCCCGGTGGCGCTGCCTTTGCCCGAGGGGGCCGACTCTCGCTTATCCGGTCACTTCGGGATGAAGGTGATCGAGTCCTTGTCCCGGCCATCCGCAGAGATCGATTGGTATTTCTCGGTGACCGTCACGACACCCGTGCAGCCGGCCGAATTGCACGAGAGGCTTCCCCCCGCGGTATTCGACGGTATTCCCGTCGTGTCGGTCACGCTCGTGGTGACCAGCGTGCCCGAGCAGACTTCGATGCGGTGAGCCGTGCTGCCGAGCGAGCCGGGGTCGATGATATTCCCAGTCACCAGATGTGTGATCTTTGCATTGTTCGTCGGGCTCTGACCCTTGGCGATCGTGGCGATCATTGTCGTGGGCCAGGTCAGAGTGCATGGATTCGGTGTGGCTGTCGGAGTTGGAGTCGGGACGGTTACTGTCACCGTGTCTGTCAAGACCCCGTCCATGCAGGGACACCCATTTACGCCACTATCGAGTGTCGCCCAATTGGTTGTCGTTTCGGTAAGCGTCGTCGTCTTCGTGATCACGCTGTCCGTAGTGCCAAGGTCGCCGAGTTTGTCGTCCCACACTCCAATCGAGTAGCCACCCGCCCACACTTGATAGATATACGTCACTTCCTCTCCCGGGGAGGCGGTGCAACTGTCCTGGGGCTCACTTCCGCCCACGGAGCATTTCTTGTCCAGCCTGCAACCCCAGATTTCACAGGGCTCCGGCGTGAACGTCGGCGTGGCTGTCGGCGTGTACGTCGGCGTGTGCGACGGGTTGGGTGTCGGCGTTGCAGTTGGCGTCGCGGACGGTGTCGGCGTCAGAACTGTCACTGTCACCGTATCGGCTCCGATTCCGCCGAGGCAGTAACAGCTATCCGAGGTGTAATAGTCGGTTTCAGCCCGATTGGTCGTCGTTTCGGTGAGCGTCGTCGTCTTGGTGATCACGCTGTCCGTGGTGCCAATAACGCCGAGCTTGTCGTCCCACACCCCGATCGAGCGGCCGCCCATTACGTTCACGTGATAGCTGTACGTGACTTCTTCTCCTGCAACGGCGGTGCAACTGTCCTGGGGTTCACTTCCTCCTACGGAGCATTTCTTGTCCAGGTCGCAAACATAGATTTCACAGGCAATCCCGGCATCGCTGGTAGATGCCGCGGTGAGTGTCAGGCCAAAGGCCAGTATTGCGGTGAGAAAAGCTCGTGCTGCCGAATCGGGACCGGTCGCTCGTATGCGCACTTCGGAATCCTCCCAATGACATGCGGGCGACACCATCTGAGCATGGTGAGGCGGTTGGTGTCAACAGGAGTCTTCTCGAGGCGCGGGCTCGTTGCTCGCGAAGCGAATTTGCTAGGTCGTGCTCTTGCCTCTCGCCATCAGGAGTTTTCCCGAGCGGACGAGTTCGGAGATCGTGTAGGGGCGCAGCAGGCTGATCAGCGCGTCGAGTTTTTCGCTCGAACCGTAGGCCTGCAGGATCATCGATTCGGCCCCGTAGTCGACCACGCGCGCCTTGAAATGCTCTGCGACCTGAAGGATCTCGGTGCGCTCTGCGAGCGGCGCTTCGATCTTGATCAGCGCGATCTCCGTCTCGTAAGAGGAGTCGCCGGTGTGGTCGATCGCGCGCACGACATCCACGAGCTTGGCGAGCTGCTTGATGATCTGTTCCAGCACCTCGGGCTCGCCCGAGCAGGTGATCGTCATGCGCGAGAATCGGCCCTCGGCGGCCGGGCTCACCACGAGGCTCTCGATGTTGAATCCGCGCCGCGAAAACACGAGTGCGACCCGCACCAGGACGCCGGGCACGTTGTTGACGAACAGCGAGATCGTGTGGATCTGCTGCGGAACCGGCTCCAGTTCGACTGCTGCGCTCATCTCATGTACTCCCGCTGGGTTTCTCGAGTGCGTGTTTCGGCTTTTCGATCAGCATTTCGCTCACCGCCGCGCCGGCCGGAATCATCGGGAAGACGTTGTCCTCCTTGACGACCTCGGCCACGACCACGCAGGGGCCGTCGTGTTCGTGCGCCTCGCGCAAGATGCGGTCCGCGTCGGCGGGCCGCCGGATGCGCAGCGCCTTGACGCCGTAGGCCTGGGCGAGCTTGACGAAGTCGGGATTTCCCTCGAGGTCGGCACCCGAGAGCCGGTTTTCGTAGAACATCTCCTGCCACTGCCGGATCATGCCCAGGAAGTTGTTGTTGATGATCAGGACCTTCACGGGCACGTTGTGGATGAAGGCCGTCGCGAGTTCCGACAGCGTCATCTGGAAACCGCCGTCGCCGACCACCGCCCAGACCTTCTTGTCGGGGTTGCCGAATTGCGCGCCGATCGCGGCCGGGAAACCGAACCCCATCGTGCCCGCGCCGCCGCTACTGATCCAATGTCGATTGGAGCGGGATCGGCAGAACTGCGCGGCCCACATCTGGTGCTGGCCGACGTCCGTGGTGATGATCGCGTTGCCCTCGGTGAGCGCGTCGAGCCGGTCGAGCACGTGTTGCGCCCGCAGGCCTCCCTGCTTCGAGTACTTGAGCGGGTAGAGGCGGCGCCACTTTTCGCACTGCTCCAGCCAATCGGCGGTATCCGCCATCTCGACCTGGGGGAGCAGGTCTTCGACCACGAGCCTCGCGTCGCCGAGGATCGACACGTCCGGCCGGATGATCTTGTTGAATTCGGCGGGGTCGATGTCGACGTGGATCTTCACCGCGTCGGTGCAGAAATCCGCAAGCCGCCCCGTGATGCGGTCGTCCCAGCGGCCGCCGATCGACATGATCAAGTCGCAGCCCGCCACCGCTTTGTTCGCATAGGCGGTGCCGTGCATGCCCATCATGCCGAGGTGAAGCGGGTGGGTTTCGTCCACTGCGCCCTTGCCGAGCAGGGTGGTGACGACGGGGGCGCGCAGTTTTTCGGCGAGCGTGGTGATCGCCTTGCCGGCTTCCGAGATCACGGCTCCGTGGCCGACGTAGAGCACCGGACGCTTCGAGGCGCTCAGCAATCGCGCCGCTTCGGCGATGGCCTCGGGGTCTCCGCGCGTCGCGACGTCGTAGCCCGGCAGCTCGACTTCGTCACAGAAGGGCGCGTCGCACGGCCCTTGTCCGATGTCCTTGGGGACGTCGACCAGAACCGGGCCGGGGCGTCCGCTTGTGGCGACGTGAAAGGCCTCGCGGATGATGCGCGGGATGTCCGCCGCGTTCTTGATCAGATACGAGTGCTTGACGACCGGGTAGGTGATGCCCGTGACGTCGGCTTCCTGGAACGCGTCCTTGCCGAGCATGCTCGTGATGGTCTGGCCCGTGATCACGACGACCGGCGTCGAATCCATCAACGCGGTGAGCAGGCCGGTCACGGTATTGGTGGCGCCGGGGCCCGAAGTCACGAGCACCACGCCGGGGCGACCCGTCGCGCGCGCGTAGCCATCCGCCATGTGGGTGGCGCCCTGTTCGTGGCGCGTGAGGATCAGCTGGATCTTGGAGTCCACCAATGCGTCGAACAGGGGCATGATGGCGCCGCCCGAGAGCCCAAAGACGTACTCCACGCCTTCGCGCTCCAGGCATTGGATGATCTTTTCGCCACCGGTCGGAAGCTTTTGATTCGAGTCTTCTTGGGTTTCCAAAATGTCACCCCTTGGTCCAATTTCGAAGCATCACTCTAGCTCAGGGAGAAGCAGGCTTTGGCAAAATAGCGTTTTATTCGGCAAAGTTCCCTGTCCCCACGGGGTAATGAGTCAAACATCGACATAAATAGTCAAAAACTGAACCATATGACGCGAAGGATACCTGAGATTAGCCCAAAACGAGTCGATCGTTGATCGAATTCGAGGTCCGGGCTCCAAAATCGACATTTTCGATCGAATGCTCGAATCGGGCGCGTTCCCGCTCCGCTGCTGCGAGCTGCTCCCTGAGCGCCTCCAGTGGGGTGTCGGCGGCCGCGCGGACGAAGGGCGCCCGCGACAGAGCCTCGCGCAGTGGCATCGAGGCGAGTCCGCCCGCCCGGAGCGCGTGGATCAG
>JAFDBP010000274.1 GCA_019313245.1 Deltaproteobacteria bacterium | reverse complement strand
GAGCGCCGCCGCATACTCTCCGCGCCTAACGAGCGCGTTGCTCCGCTCGAGCTGCTGGGCGGCGGCGCTTTTCGAAGTGGCCGCAGTCTGCGCGCCGTCATCGGGTACGCGAGCGGCCGCACCGCAGCTCGGCGCCGACGCAGGCGCGCTCGCCGACACCGCTGCGGGCGCGAACGCGCCGCAGAGCAGCGCGATGACACACGTTGCCTGAAAAACTCGCCGTGCGGCTGCGCGTACGACGCGCATCGTCACTAGGCCCGCCTGCGCCGCCGATACAGGTAACTCATCCCGAGCAACCCGCCGAGCAGTTGCAGGATCTGGGCGGGTTCGGGCACGTCGCCGGTCGCGATCACCCGGGGCCCGCACGGCCACTCGCCGTCACCCGTGCCGGCACCGGTGCAACAGGCGAACGGCTGACCGGAGCCCGTACACACATCCGCCGCGTTGGCGATCCGGCGCACCTGCAGATTCGCACCGGCCGCCGCGACACCGCTCGCAAAGACCCGGCTCGGATTCTGGGCGCTGTTGCCGCTGCTTTCGACGATGAGCGTCGCCACCCGGCGCGGTCCGACGGGGGGCGCGTTGGGCGGCGCGTAGGCGGCGCCGCGCCGGAAGTTCATCCGGATGCTCGTCGTATCGGCCGGCAGCGGGCAGATCCCGGTCTCGTTGGCCTCGCAGTTCGCACAGCTCGGGCTGCACACCAGGGTGTCGACCGTCGGCTCGATCCCCGTGATGCTGCCGCCCGTCATCTCGATCAGCATGTCGGCGCCGCAGAGGTTGTCGCCGCTGCCGCCATTCGGGCCAAACTTGCAGACCGTCTCACCCTGGCCGCTCGCGGTGTTCCCTCCGTCGATCCAGACATTGAGCCGCTCGTTCGCACCGCCGTTGAGCACGCAGACGTTTCCGCCGCCGCTCGCTCCGGCGCCGAGAAATGCCTGCAGGTTTTCGATCACCGGAAGCCGATCGGATGGGTTCGCATCCTGAAACCAGTCCCAGTCCATCAGCACACTCAAGCGGCCGTTTCCACCGACCAACTCATTGGAGTCCCAGACCGCGCCCACCGCTACGCCGGGAATCCCGGAGGTGGCGAAGACGTTCTCGGGATCTGGAACCAGCATTCCCCCAGGCGCATTGGGGATCCAGGTCGTGAGCGAGTTGGGATTCGTGGCCACGTCGCCGACAGCCGTGGCGTTGATCGGATAAGGGCCGGTGGGATCACCCTGGTCTCCGACCGTGATACCGCCGCCCACGACGACGCTATTGACCAACGCCTGCACGGAGGCGTTCAAGGTCTCACAACACGGGCGCTCACCCGTCAGGTGAACGCCGCCGCCACTCTGAATGAAGCTGCGCAGGCGGTCCTGGTTGGCCGTCGTGATGGCCTCGAACGCGGCCACGTACCAGATCGAGGCGTACACCGACAGATCGGCCGGCAGGGTGGTCTGAAGCGTCGCGGTGTGCCCCAAAGCGGTGAGGTCCGCCACGAGCGCTGCGCCTCGACCTTGCGCGACCGGCTCCAACACCAGCACATTGCTCGCCCCCGGCGAACCCGAGCCGGCCACACAGCCGGGCGGGAGCGACGGGTCGGGGTGCACGCCGTCGTCGTTGGTGCTGTGGTAGATGTCGACCGGCGCGGTCGACGGCCCCGGCGTCTGCGCGCTCGACGGGCTCGCGTTCCAGAATGCCGCGAACGCGAGCGCCGAGGCAGTGAGCGGAATGGCGATCGAGACACCGCGGCGTCGGATCGAGGGTCTGCGAATTTCGAACATCATGGAGCCTCCTCGAATACCGAACACGGATCGGATTCGATGCTGGGTATGACATTGTCGCCGCGGTGCGGGTCGGCGAGCGAAGCGGGCAGCGCCTCGTCGGGCGCGCGCGGGATCGCCTCGCGATTCTGCACCACGAAACTCCCGGTGCGTTCCGTGCGGGCCACGCACGGGGGAAGCAATCGATCGGCGGGATCTTCGAAGTCGACGGGCAGCGGCGTCAACCGGCTGACGAGCACGCTGTCGGGAGCCGCAACGCGAACTGCGCCGCTGAGTCCCGTCTCCGACGTCGCCTCGAGGATGCTGTCCGCCGAGATCAAGACGTCGTTGGCGGCGATCGTGATGTTGCCCGCGTTCGTGGCCTTGGCGTTGGCGCGGATGATGCTGTCGTTGGCCACGACGAAACGCGGCCGCACCGGCGCGATGCCCTCGTCGCCGCGCAGCGGGATGTCGATGTCGCCCGCGTCCTCGCCAGCATCCGCGCCCTGCACCGTCGTCTCGAGGCGCGAGTCGAGCAGATTGACGAGGTGGCCCGCCTGGATCGAGATTCGCCCGCCGCCAGCGTCGGCGGCGGTGGTGGTCACCGAGCTGTTGCGCGCTTCGAACCTGCGCTTCGCCGCGAGCACGACGTCGCCCGCATTGCCGCCGTCGTTCGCCGTGCTTCGCGAGGTGATGCTGGATCGCGATCGGAGCACGATCTCGTCCGCCGCGACCTCGATCGTGCCGCCGAAAGCGGAACCCTCGGTTTCCGCGGTGATGGTTCCGCCCGAGAGCAGCAGTTTCCCGGTGTCGCCGATGCGAATGTCGCTCGCGAGTTCGGGCAGGTCTTCGGGCGTCTCGCCCTCGCGCAGGACCGCGCGCTCGCCGCGCGCATTGATCGAGCCGCCACTCGCGACTTCCACCAGATCCGCACCGCGGATGTCGATGTCTCCGGGTAGGCCGAACTCCTTCCCCTCCACGGAGAGTTGGCCGCCGTCGAGTACGCGAAGGGTCATCCGCTCGCCCTCGCGCGGCGCGAAGTTCAGGTTGCCCGCGCGCCCCGCCTGCACGCTGCGACCGAGCGCCTGCGCGAACACGCCGGAGCCCTCGCCCGAAACGAGGACTTCTCGCGCGCGGATGTTCACGTCCCTCGCATCGCCGGTTCCGGACGCGCTGGCCGAAACCTTTCCACCTTCGAGAACCTCCAACACGTCCGCATCGATCGTGAGGTTGCCGCCGTTGCCCGGTCGCGGGCCGCCAGGGGCGAAGGAGCCGCCCGCGCCACGCGCGGAAATCGTCGAGCCGTCCCGGACCGAGACGAGATCGCGAGCGACGATCAGCAAGTCTCCCGCGTCGCCGTCGGTCTCGGTCCGCGCGGAAATCTCGGCGCGATCGTCGAGCAGCACCGAGTCCGCCAGGATCTCGAGGGACCCGCCGTCCCCGATCGCTTCGCCCTCGGAGCGCGAAAACACGCCCGAAGGCACCTTGCGATTTTCGCCCGACGCGTCCTCGAACTCGAACGCGCCGCGCGCCGCGAGCGGGCCCCCGTCGACCGTCAACTCGAGGTTGCCCGCGTCCGAATCGCTTCGGGTGACGGCGCGGATCTGGCCGCCGCCGGTCAATTCGACCAGCCCCGGTTGCGCTTCGGATCCCGCGTGGATGCTGAGATCGCCGCCGCGCCCGCCGTTCAACTCGAAACCCATGAAGTCGCTTCGCTGCGTGAGCGTGCTGATTTGTCCCGTGACCACTTCTCCGGTCGCACCCGGCGTTCCGGTACTCGCCACCCGGATGGTGTCGGCGACCACCGAGACGTCGGCGCCGCGACCCGCACCCTGGGTGACGCTGCCGATCGCGCCGTCTGTGATCTGAAGCTCGCCAGCGTGCACCTCGATCCGGCCGGCATCCTCCGGAACCACATCGAGGGAGAGCAGGTTCTGGAGCCGGACCGCTTTGATCTCGCCCGCGTCGGAGAGGTCGATCCGATCCGCGTCGACGCGCACGACCGCGGCGTCGCCGTCGCCGCGACTCGTCGCGAGAATCGCCGATCCGATCGCGACGTCGACGCCGCCGATCTCGACCACCCGGCTGCCCGCGATGTTCAACTCCGACGCGATCACGCGGATGTCGCCGACCTTGCCCTTGCTGTTGCCATTTTCGATTTCGTCTTCGACGCGCAGCTGGGAACCGCCGAGAATCTCGACTGCGCCGTCTCCCGCGTCGACGACGATGCCGGGGCCCGGATTCTCGTTGCCGGTATCGAGGATCTGCCCGCGCGCGATCGTCCCGTCCGCGAGCACGACCCGCTCGCCGGCGAGGCGAATGTCACCGCTGCTGTTGCTCGCGGTCGTCGACGAGAGGATGCGACCGCGAGCGAGTTCGATCGCCCCGGCCACCTCGACGTCGATCGCGAGCGATCCCGCGGGCTCGCGGCCCGTCGCCTGCGCTTGCAGGATCCCACTCGCGCCGCCGAGCTGGTCGCGCACCATCTCGAAGCGTCCCGCCCGAATTGCGATCCGCGCGGGCGCTTCGCTTCCGCTGCCCGCCACGCGCGCGCCCCCGCCCCCCGTGAAGCGGATCAGCGCGGCGTCGGAACGCAGCGCCTCGACGTCTTCGAGTTCGTTCAGGTCGACCGGGATCCGGCTGCCCGCGGGAGCCGCCGCGAGCTGGACGACACCGCCGATCGCCGCGACGTTGGCTCGGGACTCGCCACCGGGGCCCGCCATCTCGATCTGCCCCGCGACCACCGACAGCGTGTCGCCGTCGCCCACCGCAAAGTTCGGATCGAGCGAACTGGCTCGAGTTTTGTCGAACCAGATTCCGGCCGGGGCCGCATCGTCGACCCAGAAGCCGAAGTCGACCGGATGGGCCACCGCCATCGTCGGCACTGCGCCGCCGAGTCGCGCCGCGAAGACCTCTCCGCTGTCGAAGCCCAGCTCGTCCGCGGTGCTGACGTGGAACGAGCCCGTCACGTCCAACCTCGCGCCGGGGCCGAAGACGACGCCGTGCGGGTTCAGGAAGTAGAAGTCGGCGCCCTCGAGGCCGCTCCCCGCCTCGAGGGTGCCGAAGATCTTCGAAACGCCGCCCCCCGTGACGCGGCTGATCACGTTCGCCGTCGGCGCTTCCGCGGTGAAGCGGCCGACGTCGGACGTCGCGATGTCGAAGCGCTCGAAGCTGTGGAAGAGGTTCCTGCCATTCGCTCCGCCCGGGCGGTTGCCGAGGGATTCGGGGATCTCGTACACGCCGCCGACGCCCCCGACCTGCGTCGGAGCGCCGAAGCTGCCGTCGGTGCGGATGTCCGTGACCACACTGGCCGGATCGATGCCGAGCTGCGCCGCAGCCGGCGTCGCCGCCCAGAGCAGGCCGAGCAGCAGGGCGAGCTCCGGAGCCGCGCGAGCGGAAGCGCGGCTCGGAGAGCCGAGTGCGGCCAGAGCCGATTTCACGGCTGCAGCTCGACGGCGGGCCCGCATACCTGCATGCCTCCGTCCAGTGCGCTGAGCCCGACTCCGGTCTCCGCGAGCCCGGTGTCCTCACCCGCAGACTCGAGTTCTCCCACGATCAGATCGACGATCCCGAATTCCTGGTCGCCGACGGTGGCGCACTTGGCGGCTGCGGCTTCATCCGCGGGCAGATCTCCGGGCAGCAGCGCGAGCACCTGCTGACAGGGCACGACATCGTCTTCTTCCGACAGGTTCCCGTCGTCGACGACACCATTGCCCGTCACGTCGAAACACTGACAGGCTCTGCCGATTCCGTCGTCGCTGAAAGTGTGGACGCCGCCGCCGTCCTCCTGTCCGCCCGGGCCGCCGTTTGGCGTACTCGGGCAGTTGTCGTCCTCGTCGCCGACGCCGTCCTGATCCAGGTCGTCGTCCACCGAGAAGGTGCTGACGATCGCGACGTTGTCGTTTGCGACCGGCGGGCCCGAGGTCACCACGATCACGCCGCTCTCGTAACCCGGCAGCGTCTCGCCACCCGCGAGCACGATCTGGGGCGTGTCGATGGGCTGGGCGTACTCCACGACACCGAGCACGGTGGTGCCGCCGCCGGCCGCGTTGAGCGCGCCGGCCTGCGACTCGACCGCGATCCAGATGGTGTTCGGGGGGCGCACGCCCCCAGCGGCTTCCGGCCCCACGGTGTAGGTCGCGACAGTCGGCGTCCCGAAGATGTTGAAGCCCGTCGGGATATTGACGTTCGTACCGACCACGGCACCCGCCGGGAGATTTGCGGCGTCCGGACAGCCGCGCAGATCGTTGACGAACCCGGCCGGGGCGTTTGCGACGGAGCTGCCCGGAACCTCACAGCCGCCGAAGCTGACGTCGGCCTGCGTCGGCGCCGCATCCGTGGTCAGTCCCACCACGAGTCTGTCGATCTGGTTCTGCGGCGCGCCCATGCGCAGTGCGAAGCGCCGATCCGGAGCGGTCGGGGCTCGCTTCAGCTCGAGTGTCACGAGCGGATCGCCGGCCGGGAGCAGCTCCGTCACCACGAGCGCGAGCGGGATCTCCGGCGGCGGAGTCGGCCCGGCCGCGGGGCCCGCGAGCAGCGAGAGCGGATCCGGCAGGAAACTTCCGAACGACTGGGTGGTGAGGGGGTTGTCGCCGGCCACGAAGTTTTCGATCCGCAGCGGACCGAGGAAGACGCCCTGGTCTCCGGCCGCGCAGAGCAGGTCGCCATTCGCCCCGCCGCTGCCCGCGAGCCGCAGCACCACGAGACCGGCGGGGGCGTCGGGGTTCGTCGCCGCCGAGATCATCGGCCCGATCGTGAACGAACTGGCCGCATCGACGGTCGGTCCGAGATCCGGAGCGGTCGCGCAATCTCGACGGTTGTCGCCCGGCACGGCCGGCGGGTCGTCGCAACCCGCAAAGTCCACGAACGCCGCACTGCCGCCCGGGAGGATGCCGATGTTCGCGAAGCCGACGTCCTGGTTGCAGTCGAGCGTGATGTTGATCGTCGTCACCGGGCCCTGGACCGCGTTCGCGCTGAAGAGCTTCTCGGTGGGTACGGACTGCGCGGCGTCGAATCCGCTCGCCAACTGGACGTCGAGGGTCACGAGCGTGGGCACGCACGCGTCGCCGATCCCATCGCCGTCCGTGTCCTCCTGACCCGGGTTCGGGATCTCGCGGCAGTTGTCGCAGCGGTCGCCCACACCGTCCTCATCGGTGTCGTTCTGGTTGCTGTTCGCGCAGGTGCCGTTTGGCGGGACGATCAGGTTGCAACCGGGATTGCAGTTGTCGCAGGCGTCGCCGGCGCGATCGCCGTCGCTGTCCGTCTGGTTGCCGACGCCGGGGATTCCGGCCTCGCCCGGTCCGTTGGCGACGAAATCGCAGTTGTCGCAGGCGTCTCCGAGCCCGTCGAAGTCCGAATCGAGCTGCTCCGGATTCGAAACGTTCGGGCAGTTGTCCTCCCCATCCGGAACACCGTCACCATCGGCGTCGGCAAAGTTGGGCGCCTCGGCGCTGTAGACCTGGAAGGCGAGTTCGGAGCCGGTCGGCTGAGGGCTGGCGCTGGCGAAAGTCGCGGTGACCTTGCCTCGCAGCGTGAAGCCGACGAGCAGATCGACGCCGCTGATCTTCAGGACGTCCAATTTCGCGCCGCTGCCATTCGCCCTGGCGCTCGCTGGCGTGTTCGGCATCGAAGTCTCGAAGATCGTGGCACCACCGCCGCCCGCGCTCGGCGGCGGACCGAGCACGAGATTGCTGACGACGATCCGCGTATCGGGCCGCTCCGCAAAAGCGCGAATGAAGAAACTGTTGAGCGCGGTGGCGGTCACCATGCTGAAGTCCGTGCCGTCGAAACGGAACACGAGGGTTCCACCGATCGAACCGGGCTCGTAGGTGAGCCTCCAGTCGTAGGTGGTGCCGCTCACCCAGTCGAACTGGCCGGTCTGGATCGGAAACATCTGCCCGATCGACAGCTCGTATTCGCCGGTTTGACCGCGATCGCCGATGCGTCCCTCGGCGACGGATCCGATGAAGGCCGACGCGAGGAAGTCGTCGTTCGAGGAGTGGCCCGTTACCGGTTGCGCGGCCACCGGGCTTGCCATGAAGACCAATACACCTGCTAGTGAAGCTACGGCAGCGAGCCATCCAGCCATATCGACAATCCTCGCGCTGCTCGCACCAACCAAGCGCAACGGGGGATTCCGATGTTCAGGTTGTTGGAGCGTTGATGATGAACTGCGAGCGGGCCATCTTCGCGACCTGCTCTGGAAATCAATTCAGTCGCGCATCTCATCTTGCTCGAGCTCCGCGGAAGACCGGCGTCTGCACGCCGCTCCAACCAGCAGCACGCCGATTCCGAACACGAAGCCTGCGCTGGGCTCGGGTATCGCGGGCACGACCTGAATGTTGTCTACAAACTCCGTCAAACCGCCGGCGACGTCATACCTCAGAATGGCCGAGTCGAACGAAACGCCGGCGTAACTAATCGTCTGATCGATCGGATCGGTCAGGTTGAGAGCCACCGAGGTGCTGCCCACTTCGCTCCCACCCAGAAAGAGGGTAAGCACTGCGGTGTCTCCGAGATTGGCGAGGGAACTGTTGCCCAGATCCAGACTGAGCGCCGAGGCGACGAAGTCGAACTCCATCAGCAAACCGCTGTCGTCGTCGCCCAATAAGGCGAGACCCTGGCTGCCGAAAGCCTGGACGACCATGAGATCCACGCCATCCGTGTCGCTGAAGTGAATCTGCGTGGAGCCACTGCTCGTAAAGCCGTTGGCCAGGTTGATGAATGGCGTGTCGCTTTCGAAATCCACGAAATAGGCGGCGGATGCAGCCGATGCGGCGACCAACACTGCAACGGGAACCAGACAGGCGATACAGCGAGCGATTGCGCGTCCCATTTGCCCCAAACTCCCTCGGTTTTGTGCAGATCATTTCTACGCGCTTTACACGCGAATTACAAGCAAAACGTCCGCTCCAAACCGGCGCAGCTGCCGGCAAAAGGCTATCGGCGGGCGGCAGAACAGAGCCTAATCTGTCAATAGAATTGGGGATTTGGAGGCTCGTTGCCGGTTGCTGAAGAAATCGGCGGAGAGCTCGGGGTCGATTCGATCGGTCCCATGTGAACCAATTCACACCACCCCCGATCGCCGGAAGCGTATAATGGCGCGGCCTGTCGGGGATGTCTTCTGAACCTCCGAGCATTCACCCCGGTGGGCACCTGTTATGGTTCCGCGACTGCTCGCGCGTGCCCGTCTCGACGCGGGGCCTGAAGTCGAGGAACTGGGAGGACGCAATCATGAAGAAAGCGAAAACCGGTGCAGTGAAGTCGAGATTCATCGTTTTCGGAATCGCGATGGCGCTGATGGCGCCGGGCATCGCCGCAGCGGAGTCCGATCCGGCGGACGAAAAGGCCGAGAGCGCGAGCGAGACTCCCGCCAAAGAGCTGGAACCGGTCAGCGCAGCACCTCCCGCACGCCCGATCCAGCTGCTCTACGTCGCACCCGACCGGGGCAAGCCCGTGAAGCCGACGGGTGGCGCAACCCGCGGTTCGGACAAGAAGATTCCGTTGATGTTCGCGCTGACCCCGGATCACGTGGGGCAAACCGTTTCGGCCCAGCCGTCGCTCTTCTGGTACCTCGATCGGATTCCGGATGCCTCGATGGGGATCGAATTCGTGCTGTTCGACCAGGCGAGTGACGAGCCCGAAGTGGCGGCCGCGTTGGCGGCGCCGGAGCGCGCCGGTATCCAACGCATCCGCCTGTCGGACTACGGGGTAGAGCTGAAGCCGGGTGCGGAGTACGAGTGGTCGGTAACGCTCGTCGTCGACCCCCAGAAGCGCTCGAAGGACGTGGTCGTGACGGGTTGGATCGATCGCATCGAACACAGCGGGAAATTGGCAGCGCGCCTCGAGAGCGCGAGCGACGCGAGCGCCGCCTCAATCTACGCTGAAGAGGGCATCTGGTACGACTCGTTCGCCGCCCTGAGCGACCAGATCGAAGGCAACCCGGACGACGCGAATCTGCGAACGCAACGCATCGAAGTGCTCCGGCAGGTGGGCCTCGACCAGGTGGCCGCCAACGCGGAGCGCTAGGCCACACGCGCGTCGGCCTTCGATCGCCGAAACGGACCATCGCGCGAAACCTTCCGATCCACTTCCATTGCGAGCGCATCGGGAGAGCCGCCGAAGATCGTCCCCGGGAATACGAAGATGACCGAAACCAAACGAGCCTCGTTCGATTTCAGTGGCAAGTCCGTTCTGGTAACGGGAGCCACCTCCGGTTTGGGAGCCGCGATTGCCGAAGCTTTCGCGGCGAGCGGCGCCGATGTCGCCCTCGCGGGAAGAGATCTACCGCGCGGCAACCGGCTTCGCGAGCGGCTGCGCGGACTGGGACGCAAAGTCGAATTCATCCCGGGCGACATCACCGATCCCGCCTACTGCGATTCTCTCGTGGACGAGACGGTCGCGGCCCTGGGACAGCTGGATATCGCGGTCAACAGCGCGGGTGTGATCTACCACGCGGCGGTGGACGAAACCACCGATGAGCAGTGGCGAAACACTTTCGCCGTCAACGTCAACGGCATGTTCTACGTCTGCAGGGCGGCGATACCCGCGATGCGCGAACGCGGGGGCGTCATCGTGAACGTCGCATCCGACGCCGCGCTGACGGGCAGCCGACACCTGGTCGCCTACTGCGCGAGCAAGGGCGCCGTGCTCCAGATGACGCGCGCCATGGCGCTCGATCACGCGCGAGAGGGGATTCGCGTGGTCGCGGTCTGCCCCGGGGACGTCGATACGCCGATGTTGCGCGGCGAGTTCCGCGATCGCGGTCTCAGCATCGAAGAGGGCCTGCGGCGATCCGCCGACGGAGTGCCGCTCAATCGGGTCGCCACTCCCGAAGAGGTCGCGGATCTGGTGCTGTATTCCGCCAGTGGTTCGGGACGCTTCATCACGGGCTACCCGCTCGTGATGGACGGCGGAAGCCGCGCCTGATCGCGGGCCGGGCGATCGAATCGAGCTGAAAAGATTCGGCTCCTAGTCGTTCGATCCCGCTGCAATCGTCTCCAGATACCACTCCGTCATGGCGCGCGGCATCTCTTCCATCGGGCTGTACGGGCCGGGCCGGTAGTAGCGCGAGTTCACGCCCTTCTGGTTGTGATCGATGATCTTCTTGTCGGCGATGCTGGTCACATCCCACATCCAGATCAATCGATCGAGTTCGTAGTCGACGCCCTGCTTCGCGTCCTTTGCGACGAGCCAGACGATCTCCATGTCGGTCGCCTGGATGTCTCGCGGGATGAAGAGATACATCACCCCGTAGTCCGGGTAGGCGAGGAATGTACTGGCCGGTCCGGCATCCACGTAGGCGAATCCCCCGTCGTAGTCGGTGAAGTCGCCCATCAACGGCGCAACGCGCTGACCATCTTCGCTTCCGGTGACCGAACCGGGGTAGGCGGCGTCGTGAAACGCGTCGACCATTTCTTCGCCCGGAGCTGCCGACCACGGCCAGTTCGCGATGTAGGGAATCTCGATCCCCATCTCCTTTGCGCGCGCGTGCACCTTTTCGCGCAGCGCTTTCGCCTCGGGTGCCAGATATTTGTCGGTCGCGTGGTGGCGGGCGAACTCGGGGTGCGCGGGGCCGCAGTGGTAGCACTCGAAATAGTTCTCCATCGCGAGCTTCCAATTCGCATCTACACTGTAGATGCCGCGGTGCGCGACTTTGGCGTCCGCCCAACCGTAGCGACCCAACGACGCGCGAAGCGTCCGTTCCACGTCGTCGAGCTTCGGCGGATCCGCCGCGAAACAGACGAAGATCAGCCCCTCCAGGATGCGCAGGTGGATTTGCGTCAACCCGTATTCCGACTTGTCCAGGCGCTCGTTCATCTGACGCGCAGCGCGAAGACTGCCGTCGAGTTCGTAGGCCCACGCGTGATACGGGCAGACGAGAACCTTCGCGTTGCCCTCCTTCTCGTAGCAGACCTCCGACCCCCGGTGGCGACAGACGTTTACGAGGGCGCGCACCTCCCGGTCCGCACCCCGGACGATGATCAGCGACTCGCCTGCGATCTCGTGAACGAAGAAATCACCGCTGTTCGGTATGCGGCTCTCGTGACCCACGCAGAGCCATCTGCGCATGAAGATCCTCTCCACATCGAGCGCATAGATCGAGGGATCCGAATAGAATGCCTGATGGAGCGAACGGCCCTTCGGTTGCGAGGCAATCAAATCGCGCAGCTGGTCGCTCGCAAGGCTCGGGTCGCGGGTCGAAAATCGCGGGTCGATCGGCATGATCAAACTGGCTCCTGATCTTTCTGGATCCTCCTACTATCACCCACCGGAATGACGGGCGCAAAGTCGGAGAGGCGCACCAGTACGGCTCGAGTGCCTACCGGTTGCGCGAAATTGGTTGAGAGCGGCAGAACCTACGCGTCGAGCAGCACTCGAACCTTGCGCGCGAGTTCAGTCAGCTGAAAGGGCTTGCCGAGCAGAGCATCGCCCGGCTCCAACGGGTTTTCGCCTGTCAGAATTTCTTTCGCGTAACCGGACATCATCAAGATCTTTGCTTCGGGGCGACGCCGTTTCATCTCTGCAGCGACTTCGAGACCCGAAATTCCTCCGGGCAGCATCACATCGGACAACAGGAGATCGATCGATTCCATCGACTCGATTGCAGACAACGCCTCCCGACCGTTCGCGACCGGAACCACCGAGTATCCCAGATTCTCGAGATGCGTCACGATCAGTCGGCGCAGCGCCGGCTCGTCTTCGAGCACGAGCACCGACTCTCCGCATCCGCGGTGCGGATCCGTGTCTTCATCTCCCTCTCGCTTTCGAGGGGAAGCATCCGAACTCGGGAGATAGAGTCGGACTTCGGTGCCCGAACCATCCGCGCTATCGATCTCGACATGGCCGCCCGATTGTTTCGCAAAGCCGTAGACCATGCTCAGCCCGAGCCCGGTCCCTTCACCGAGGTCTTTGGTGGTAAAGAACGGCTCGAAGACCCGATCCAGAACAGCTTGGGGAATCCCGACTCCCGTATCGCGAATCGAGATTGCGACGTAGCCATCGGCCGACAGCTCGGCGTAATCGGCGGCCTGAATCTCGTCGACCGGGACCCGGACGGCATCGATCGAGAGCGTTCCTCCGCTGGACATCGCATCTCGCGCGTTGATCGCCAGATTCAGAATGGCGCCTTCGAGTTGAGAGCGATCGGCCGTGCAATACAGCTCGGCGTGCTTCTCGCCGAGTTTCACCTCGATCTGCTCCCCCAGACTCCGCTCCAGCAAGCTGCGCATATCGTCGAGAAGCGCGAACACATCGATCGACTCCGGTTGCAGTTCCTGCTTGCGCGACAGGGCCAGCAACCGCTGGGTCAAGGTGGCGCCACGGCTCGCGGCATCCATCGCGTCGCCCAGGAGTTCGCGAAGCGCGGGCGTGGCCGCTTCGGAGCGCTCGGCCAGCTCGAGATTGCCGAGTATCACCGCCAGCAGGTTGTTGAAGTCGTGGGCCACGCCACCGGTGAGGTGACCAAGGGCTTCCATCTTCTGGGATTGGCGCAATTCCTCCTCGATCTGCGCCCGTATCTGCATTGCGCTTCGAAGTTCGCGATTCGTCCGCTGCAGATTTTCTTCGCTCGCCATCGCCTGCATGCGCAATTGCGTCTCCATCCGGTGTCCCGACCAGTTGCGCAGCGCCAGCGAGATGACGAACACGGCGGAAACCGCCGCGATATAGGGCAGCATCTCGGCCCGCATCCCCGCGCGAAATACGAAAGCGACGACGAGAACCGCGGCGACGGCAGAAGCGGGCAGCAATGTCTCCCACTGCTTTGCCCGATCTTCGACGTCGGGCCTCAGCTCGCGATATTGCGAACCGTCGCCGAGCTGGTCCTGCTCGAAGGCCGCCCAGATGACGAAGGATGCGACGAGCAGGTAGAGGATGTTCATCGGCCCGGAGGTGTCATATCCGTCGTTCACGAGGCTGTAGCTGTAGTAGACGTCGGATCCGGCGTTGGCGATCAGCGCAAACAGGATCAGCATCGTGGCGAGGCGCCTTCGGCTCCACAGGTGGAGGTAGACGACGACGACAGCAAAGAAGGCCACCGATGTGTCGAGAACCCCGTAGGAGAGACCGATCAGTGCCGTGAACGTCGGAACGGGGGCTTGCATGAAGCCGTAGAAGAGGAACAGATAGGCGAGCAGGACCGAAGAGAAGATGATGCCCAGGTTGCCGAGTTGGACGCGACTCAACCACGCCGTGGGAGTGCGCGCGCGCCAGTGCCAGACACCGATTCCGAAAAAGGTCGGCGCCGCGAAGTAACCGATGTCGGCGATGGATGGGCTCGGCAGGGAGATGCCGAGAAGCGAGTTGTAGGTTCCCCAGGCCAATTCAGCGCAGCTGAAACTCAGGCTTCCGAGGCCGAAGTACATCCAGGCCTTGCGCTCGGCGGCCTTCAGTCTCCTGGCCGCGCGGAAACAGCGAAAACTCGCGACCAGGAAGAACAGCGGATAGACGACCGATACCCACCAGGGAGTCGACTCGGCATCCGAACCGAGCCACATCAGGAACTCGCCCGCTGCGATCGCCAGGACGATCAGAGCGACCGTCCCGATTCGGCGCCGCCCGACCTCCCGCAATGCGGGTCCGGATGCCGCGTTTGTGGGGCTCGCCTGGGTCATATCCGTGAACAAATCCCCGTGGAGCGATCGATCCCGCGAATGGATATCACCGAAAGATGGATCGGTCAGCGAGGTGAAAACTTCTGCGAAAGATGTCGCCGGAGAGGCCGAGCACAGCCGCTCGATTCGAATCCAAAATTTTCCACGTTACTAATAAAAGCCGCACAAAATCAGATGCTTAGATCACATATCACCTCGGCCGTGCCGCTGCGGGAAAGCTCCTCGCGCCGTCCCGTGTGAGCCGTCTGCGGGTTCAATTGCCAAAGCCATCGCGAGACCTATGCTTGGAGAACGCGTCTGGAAAGACGCGGACCGTTGCCGCCAAGGCGGCAAGCGCCCGACGCCCCCGAGGCTCTAGGGCCGAGCGGCGCTTACAGCAATGGCGTGCACAACCCTGATGGGAGGTAACGCTATGCGCTCCTTCTTCCCCCCTCTGGTCGCCACGCTACTGCTCTGCACGGGCACCGCACTCGCCCAAATCAGCGTCACCGGTAACTACTACGCCCGCCAATGCTATTTCGAGGCTGCGAGCGATGGGGCAAGCTACGACTCCTGCGACAAATCGCTCGAGGTCGAGATGCTGGTCGGACGCGACCGCGCGGCCACCTATGTCAACCGCGCCGTCGTATACACGAACGCGGGCAACTTGAGGGCAGCGCTGCGGGACCTCGAGCGCGCCGAGTCGCTCAGGCCCGACCTCGGCGAGATCTACGCGAGCCGCGGCAACGTCTACTTCTACCAGAACAGCTTCGAAGAAGCGCTCGCGGAATACGACCGCGGCATCGCAACGGGGATGAAGAAGCTCCACGCCGCCCACTACGACCGCGGGCTCGCGCTCGAACAGCTGGGGAGGCTCCAGGAGGCGAAGGAGGCCTATCGGGAATCGATCACCCTGGCACCGGAATTCGATCTGGCCAAGGCGCGACTCTCGAGGCTCTAGCGCAACGGCACAACTCCAATCCGGGTCTATTTTGCCGCGGTAACGCGGCGAGGAGCCGCTATGTTCGGCCGCGATGACCCGGATCAACGAAAACTACCGCAAGCTCCAGGCCGGCTATCTCTTCCCCGAGATTGCCCGCCGGGTGGGTGAGTTCAGCGCCGCGAACCCCGACGCGAAGATCATCCGGCTGGGCATCGGCGACGTCACGCTGCCGCTCGCACCCGCGATCGTCGAGGCGCTGCGCTCTGCGGCGGAAGAGATGGGGCGCGAGACCGGCGTGCACGGCTACGGCCCGGAAAGCGGCTACGACTTCCTGATCGAAGCGATCTGCGAGCACGACTACCGGGCGAGGGGCGTCGAGATCGCGACGAACGAGGTGTTCGTCTCGGATGGCAGCAAACAGGACAGCGGAAACATCCAGGAGATCTTCGGCACCGAATCCAGGATTGCCGTCACCGACCCCTCCTATCCCGTCTACGTCGACACCAACGTGATGGCCGGCCGCAGCGGAAACGCGCGCGCCGATGGCGCCTACGAGGGGATCCTCTACCTCCCCGCGACGGAGGCGAACGACTTTGCGCCGCCGCCGCCGGAAGAGCCCGTCGATCTGGTCTATCTCTGTTCGCCCAACAACCCCACCGGCTCGGTGGCCTCCCAGGAGAACCTGACGGCCTGGGTTCGCTGGGCGCGCCAAAACGACTCGGTGTTGATCTTCGACGCCGCCTACGACGCCTTCATCCAGGACGACGATCTGCCCCACTCGATCTACGAGATCGAAGGCGCACGCGAGTGCGCGATCGAGATGCGCAGCTACTCGAAGCGGGCGGGCTTTACGGGCGTGCGCTGCGCGTACACGGTGGTGCCGCGACAGTTGGAGGGAACGACGTCCGACGGCGAGCGCGTCTGCCTCGCGGATCTCTGGTCGCGGCGCCAGGCCACCAAGTTCAACAGCGTCCCCTACCCCGTGCAGCGCGCGGCGGCCGCCGTGTATTCACCCGAAGGCCGCAAGCAGACCGCCGAGCAGGTCGCCTACTACATGCGCAACGCGGCGCTGCTGCGGGAAGGCCTGCAGGCGGCTGGGTTCGGGGTCTTCGGCGGCGAGCACGCCCCCTACGTGTGGATGAAAACCCCCGGCGGCATTTCGTCCTGGGATTGCTTCGGCGAGCTGCTCTCCAGGGCCCATGTGGTCGGAACCCCGGGGTCCGGTTTTGGCGCCTGCGGAGAGGGCTACATTCGGATCTCGGCTTTCAACTCCCGCGAAAATGTCGAAGAGGCCATCGCGCGGATCCGGCGCGTCTTCTCGGGCTGAGCATCGCGGCGCCGTAGGTTGCAAACGCCGTCTGTACAAACGCCGCCCGTTACGAACGGACTGGCCGGAGGAATCAAATGAGCAAGGAAGGCGAGAAGACCCCGCCGGTCGATGCGAAGATCGCCAAGCGGCTGTTCGAAATGCGCACGGTCTTGATCCACGGAGAAATCACGAGCCAGATGGCGCGCGACGTCACCGCCCAGTTGCTCGCGCTCTCGGGCGAGTCGGACGACGACATCACGGTCTATCTCCACTCGGAGGGCGGCCACGTCGAAGCCGGCGACTCGATCCACGACATGATCTCGTTCGTCAAACCGCGGGTGAAGATGGTCGGCACCGGCTGGGTGGCCAGCGCGGGCGTTCACATCTATCTGGCGGCCCCCAAGCAGGACCGCTACTGCCTGCCGAACACGCGCTTCCTGATCCACCAGCCGCTGGGCGGCGCGGGCGGCCCCGCGACGGACATCCAGATCGAAGCGGAGGAGATCCTGAAGGCCCGCGATCGACTCAACCGGTTGATCGCCGAAAAGACCGGCCAGTCGATCGAGCGGGTGAGCCAGGACACGGACCGCAACCACTGGATGTCGCCCGAGGAGGCCCGGGATTACGGCATCGTGGGCAAGATCATCGCGTCGGCGGCCGAGCTGTAGCGGCCGGCACGCGTCGATCGGCCGCCTCCGTGCGCCCGACCGCCGATCTCCTATGTTCTCGACCTCGACTCCCCGGTCGTCCAACGGCAGGACAACAGACTTTGAATCTGTGAATCGTGGTTCGAATCCACGCCGGGGATCCACTCCCATTCCGCGGAGCCATGCGCAAACTTTTTATCCTCAAGATCACGCGGGCGCAGCTGGTGGCGCTCACCACACTGCTCGCGCTCGGAGCGACGCTCGCCTGCGCTTCGGGCAGCTGCAAGCGGAGCGACTACCGGGGCGTCGGCTGCCGCGCGCAAGCCGCGCGCGAAACGCTCCGCTTCGGCCTTTCGCGCGAAGCGGCGATCGACGCGATCGGGCGCACGGAAGTCGCCCCGCCCTGGAAGAACGCCCTCGGTCTCGGGCCCGCCAGCATCCGCAATCCGTTCGACAGCGATACCCTCACCTCGCCGATCGGCGAGGCGTACGAGATCGTCCGATTCTACGTAGAGGCGACCGGCAACCCGAAATGCCCGTTCGTCCAGGGCGCGCTGAAGTTCGAGCCGCTGATCTTCGTCGACGGCAAACTGGTCGGCTGGAGCTGGGCGTACCTCGCGGACGTCCTCGGCGAGCGCATCTCGCCGAAGAAGACCCGCTGGGAGTTCGGCGCCTTCTGCGACGGCCGGCGCACCGACCCACCCGCAGCGGATCGAGCTGCAATCGATTAATTGCCGATCATCGGCGAATGCTCAACGCAGAGTAAGAACCGGCAAGCGCCCGGCTAGGCGAGATTTCCCTCGCAGCTCGCGAGCTGCGCTTCCAACTCGGCGACGCGTTGGCGCAGCGGTGTCACCGCCTGCTCGACCTCGTCGAGCGTGAAGCGCGGCGTGATGTGCTGCGGGCAGTTCCAGTCGAAACCGGCGACGCGCACGCGCACGGCGCGCTCGACCTCGGCGCGGTAGCCGGCGACGGCGAGCTGCTCCGCAAGACCCTTGTCCTCACCGACTTCGAGCATCTCCGCGCGGCCGAACAGCTTGATCCGCCTCAGGTTCGCGTAATCCATCAGGATCAGCGAGACGCGATCGTCTCCACCCAGGTTGCCGACGGAGATGTACTGGCGGTTGCCGCGAAAGTCCGCCCAGGCGATGGTGCGATCGTCGATCACGCGCAGAAAACCGGGCGGTCCGCCGCGAAACTGAACGTAGGGCCAGCCGGTCTCGCTCACGCTCGCCAGGTAGAAACCGTCGCGCGCGTGGATGAAATCGATCTCCTTCTCGCCGAGCCGATCGTTCCGCGCATCGCCCTCCGTCATGCGCGCATAGCCGGCACGCGAACCGCGCGCCTCCTGCGCCGCCTGCACGGCCGCCGTAAACGCGATCTCTGCGAAGCGATGTCCCATCGGCCTGCTCTCCTCTCCCTGTGGCGCACGCGCGGCCCAAGCTGAGGCCGCGGTTCTCGACAACCCGAACTTTGCGCGATGAGCGCGCGACGATGATTTCACCGCCGATCCGTCTCGAGCGCCCGGCACGCCGCTTCACGCGACAGACCAACCGACCATCTGGGGAAGGCGCGCGTGCCGCAGGAACGTTAGCACCCTCCCCTAACGCTCCTCACCTCCAGGAGTCCTCTGCGAGACGCTCGACGATTGGAATTCACTCGCGCCCGCTCGTGCGGACGTCGGGGGCGCCCAACCGCGCCGCGTCGGCAGTGCGATCGTCGTGCTGTTCCTGCGATTCGCGCTCTGCGGCGACCCGCGCGCGGTAGTGGGAGAGTTCCCGTTCGCGGGCCTCCGGGCCCCATCCCAGCGTCTCCGCCACCAGCTCGCAGACGGCTTCAGCCGCCGCGAGGCCCCGATCAGCCGTCTCGATCGAGATGCGGGTGCGGCGCGTCAGCAGGTCGTCGAGATGCAGAGCGCCCTCGTGGGTGGCCGCGTAGAGCGCTTCGACGCGCAGGTAGCTGCCCCCACCTTCGAGGGGCTCGCCGAGACCGGGCCGATCGGCGATCAGCCCGAGCAATTCCAGCGTCAGCGAGCCGTAGCGGTTCAGCAGGCGCTCTACGCAGTTCTTTGACAGGCCGGATTCCCGGGCGAGTCTCGCGCTGCGCGCCTGGCAATCCAGATACCCCTCGGCGCCGAGCAGCGGCAGCCGATCCGTGCGGCAGTGCGCAACGTTCGCTTCGAGGCGGCTCGCCGCGAGGTCGACCGCATCCTTCGCCATCACGCGGTAGGTGGTGTACTTCCCGCCGGCCACGCTGATCAGACCCGAGTCTGCCGTCGAGACGGCGTGCTCGCGCGAGAGCTTGCTGGTGGCATCGTCCTCACCGTAGAGCAGGGGCCGCAAGCCCGCGTAGACGCCGACGATGTCGTCGCGCCCGAGCGGATCCGAGAGCGACGCGTTGAGCGTCGTCAACAGGTAATCGATGTCTGCACGGCTGGCCGCGGGGTGGTCGAGATCCAGATCCCAACTCGTGTCGGTGGTGCCGATGATCCAGTGTTCGTACCAGGGAATCACGAAGAGCACGCTGGTTCGGGTGCGCAAGATGAGGCCGCTCTCCGCGCGGATCCGATTGCGCGGAACCAGCAGGTGGATGCCCTTCGAGGCGCGCACCCGCATGTGGCCGCCGCCCGCCATCCCGTGCACGCGCTCCGTCCAGACCCCACTCGCGTTGATCATCTGGCGCGCCCGAATCACCAGATCGTCACCAGTCTCGAGACAGCGCGCGCGAACCGCACAGACCCGGCCGTCCCGCTTCTCGAAGCCCACGGCCCGAACACTCGTGGCGACCGCCGCGCCGTGCTGCGCGGCCGTGCGGGCGAGGGTCATGGTGTGTCGCGCGTCGTCGACCTGCGCGTCGTAGTACTGGATCCCGCCCACCAGCGTGTCGCTGCGCAGCGCCGGAAACTCGCGCATCGCGGCGGTGCGAGATAGGTGGCGATGCGGTGGCAGCACAGGGTGCCCGGCCAAACGGTCGTAGAGCCAGACCCCCGCGCCGACGTAGATCCGCTCCCAGATGCGATGGTTGAGCGGAAACAGGAACGGAATCGGCCGCACGAGATGCGGGCACAGGCGCGTGAGCAACAGCGCCTGCTCGTGCCGGGCTTCGCGAACCAGGCCAAAGTGGCGCTGTTCGAGATAGCGGAGCCCGCCGTGAATCAATTTGCTCGAACGGCTCGAAGTGCCCGACGCAAAATCGCGTTGGTCGATGAGTGCGACCGAAAGCCCGCGGGACGCCGCATCCAGAGCGGCCCCGCAACCGGTGACGCCGGCCCCGATGATCGCGATGTCGAACGTCTCGTCCGCCATCCGTTGAATCGCATCGCGCCGCTGCTCGGGATTCAATCGGGACGGGTCCATATCCGCAGTAGGCTGTCGCGAACCGCGAGATCCCGCCAGCCCCTCGGCGCCGAAACCCGAAACAGCGCTGAGGGCGGGGGCAAGGCCTCGAAAACCCGCGCGGGCGCGGCCCGGCCGCGGCGCAGACGGGTCGGATTCTGGGCCGGCCACCCGCGCGGCGCGCTTTGCTAGGCTCGGGCGGGCCAAGACGAAACAAACCACGACGACCGGGGCCCGCAGCGGCGAAGAAGGCACCCGACGGAAAGGAGTCCCAAGTTGAGTAGCCCCACTTCGACCCCGCTCGAAGATATCCAGGTCGATCGCGACAATCTCTATCTGGAAGAAGTCTTTACGGACCTCAAGGTCGCGACGCTTCGCCGCCTCACCCCCGTCAAGCCCGACGGCACCCCGGACGAGACGCGCCCGGTCCTGTTCCACGGCCAGACCCAGCTGATGTCGCAGATGGGACCGCTTCCGGTCAACTGCGCGATCGAAGCCGCCAATCTCGAAGAGGCGATGCAGAAATTCCCCGAAGCCATCGCCGAGGCGATCGAACGCATGATCGAAGAGGCCAAGGAGATGCAACGCCAGGAAGCCTCCCGAATCATCGTCCCGGGCGCGGCGCCCGGCGGAAGCAAGATCAAACTCTCCTGAACGCCAAGCGCTGCGTGACGATTACCAAAAACCGCTGGTGGATTTTTTGATCCCGAGCACGGTTGCCATGCGGAGCAGGAGGCGGGGGAAGGGCTTCGCGCTCAAACCCCATGTCGCGCGAAGCCCTTCCCCCGCCTCCTGCTCCTTGCGCACATTTTCCGAAATGCGATGAAAACAGCGACCGGACCCTGGAGAGCCGCCACGCAAATCCACACACGTCGCGGGGCCGGGGGCGAGGGGCGATTGCGCGACATGGGGTTCGAGCGCGATAGCCCCTCGCCCCCGGCACCGCGCGCAAATTCAACCGGCAACCAATCGTATCGTGAGCTGGGTATTCGATTGTAGCTAGGCGCGTTTGCGCAGGTTGGCGGCGAGGATGCGCTTGCGCAGGCGCAGCGACAGGGGGGTCACTTCGAGCAACTCGTCGTCTGCGAGCCACTCGAGTGCCGCCTCGATCGACATCGGCGTCGCCGGGGTGAGCACCGTCGCCTCGTCCTTGCCCGCGGCGCGCACGTTCGTGAGCTTCTTCGGGCGCACCGCGTTCACGCTGAGGTCCTTGCCGCTGCGGGTTTCGCCGATGATCTGCCCCTCGTAGACCGGCACGCCCGCGCCGACGAAGAGCTTCGCGCGCTCCTGGATGTGGAACAGGCTGTAGGGTGTGGTCTTGCCCTGCGCGGTCGAGATCACCGCGCCGACGTTGCGGCGCGAGAGATCGCCCGCCCAGGGCTCGTATCCGCTCACCGTCCGGTAGAGGATCCCCTCGCCCCGCGTGTCCGACAGGAATTCGCTCCGGTAGCCGAAGAGCCCGCGACTCGGAACCGTGAACAGGAAGCGAACGTGGGTTTCCCGGTGCTCCATCGACGTCATCCGCCCCTTGCGGGCGCCGAGTTTTTCCATCACCACACCCGCGTAGGGCTCGGGCACATCGATCACGACGTCCTCGACCGGTTCGCAGGTCGCGCCGTCGACTTCGCGCTGGATGATTTCGGGGCGCGACACGCTGAACTCGTATCCCTCGCGGCGCAGCGTCTCGATCAGCACCGCGATCAGCAATTCGCCGCGGCCCGCGACCACGAAGGTGTCGCGCTGCTCGGAGGGCTCGAGCCTCACCGAAACATTGCCGAGCACCTCGCGCTGCAGCCGATCGCCGAGCTGGCGGCTCGTGACGAACTTCCCCTCCTGGCCGCAGAACGGGGAGTTGTTGACCGAGAAGCGCACCCGCACGGTCGGCGGATCCACCTCGATGCGCTCGAGCGGCTCCGGCGAGTCGGGCTCGCAGATGGTGTCGCCGATGTCGATCGAGTCGATGCCGGCGATCACGGCAATCTCGCCCGCCTCCGCGACTTCGAGTTCGACCCGATTGAGCCCCTCGGCGCCGAACAATTTGGTCAGGCGGAAGGGTTGCGGCGGGCCCGATGCGGGGATCCGCACCAGGCGCGAGCCGCGCACGAGCCGCCCTCGCTGGACGCGCCCGATCACGAGCCGCCCGATGTAGTCGTCGTAGCCGAGCGTGACGGCCTGGAACTGCAGCGGCGCCTCCACGTCGACGACCGGCGGCGGCGCGAATTCGAGAATGGTTTCGAGCAGCGGCCGCAGATCCTTCATCGGCTCGTCGAGCGAACGGGCCGCCTTGCCCTGCTTGGCGGAAGCGAACACGACGGGAAAATCCAACTGGTCGTCGTCGGCTCCGAGCTCGACGAGCAGGTCGAAGACCTCGTCGATCACGGCCTGGGAGCGCTGCTCGGCCCGATCCACCTTGTTGATCACGACGAGCGGGCGCAAGCCGTGGGCGAGCGCCTTGCCGACCACGAAGCGCGTCTGCGGCATCACGCCCTCGACGGAATCCACCAACAGCAGGACGCTGTCCACCATGCCGAGCACGCGTTCCACCTCGCCGCCGAAGTCGGCGTGACCCGGCGTGTCGACCAGGTGGATCCGTACCCCTTCGAAGCTGACGCAGGTCTCCTTGGCGTGGATCGTGATGCCGCGTTCGCGCTCCAGATCCTCGCTGTCCATCACCCGCTCGGCGACTTCCTGGTTCTCGCGGAACGCGCCGGTCTGGCGCAGCAGGCCGTCGAGCAAGGTCGTCTTGCCGTGGTCGACGTGCGCGATGATCGCGAGATTCCGGAGATCTTTGCGGGGCTGCTGACTCATAGGGCGCGCACGCTAGCAGATCGGCGCATTCCGGCCGAGTGCCGGCTCGAGCGCGGGATCCCGAGGACCCACCCACCGCGGCCGCTCGCGGACCCCGGGCAGCCGGTGGCCCTGCCGCGGCAGCGGAACTCTCCGATCCCACGCGATCTCCCGGCACCCGATAGCCGCCGATCGCGGCTGCGCCCCAATTGATTCCGACTGCAGCCTAAGGATGGGGCGGAGGTCGCCCGAAAAGTCAGCTGCAACTACGTGCCGAACGGGGCGGATCTGGGCGTTCTGGAGCCCGCCGGCCGAGCGTATTTGCGCGCGCGCTTTTCCATCGAGGGGTGAAGAGCATGGTTCGATTCTCAACGACAGATTCCCGGGGCCGCTGGCTGGTCGCGTCATTCGTCTGGGCCGCGTTGGCCGCAGGCTGCGCGACGGATACGCCGCCGGATTCGCTCGAGGACGGCGTCACCGCCTACCGAGAGGGGCGCACTTCGGACGCCGAACTGATCTGGCTCGAAGCCCTGGCCGAAAGCGAGGCGTCGGGAGAAGAAGACCCGCGGCTCAGCCAGAGCCTCTTCGTGCTGTCGAATCTCGCGATCCACCAGCAGCGCTACGAAGACGCCAAGCTGATGCTCGAGCGCTGGTTGGCGCTTCAAGAGAGCCGGCACCAGATCGGCGATGAAACCTTTGCGGACGGCGTCGAGGCGCTCGCGGGCATCTTCATGGTCCAGGGCAACTTCGTCCGGGCCTCGGAGCTCTACGAACGAGCGCTCGAAATTCGCGAGAACGACACCAGCGAAGACAACCTCGCACTCGCGGAAACCCTCGAAGAACTCGCCAACGCCTACGAGGCCCAGGGCCGGCGCGAAGAGGCGACCCCGCTCTACGAGCGCGCGATCCTGATTCGCGAAGAGGTGCTCGGCGCCTACGACGTGACCCTCGCGGAAAGCCTGCACAACTACGCGGTCGTCAAGCACGACCGCGGCTACCTGGTCGCGGCCGAGAAGCTCTACCTGCGCTCGCTCGACATCCTCGACGTCGAAACGGGCGCCGAAGACCTGAGGGCCGCGAAGGTCATGACCAACTTCGGCTCGCTGTACCGGATGACGGGGCAGTACGACGAAGCGCTCGCGCTGCTGGAACGCGCGAGGGAGATCCGCGAGAGCAACCTCGGCGCGAACCACGTCGAAACCGCCGAGACGATCAACGAGATCGCCGCCATCTGGGCCCACCAAAGGCGCCTCGACGACGCCCTGGAGCTTCACGAGAAGGCGCTCGAGGTCCGACAGAACGCCTACGGTTACGAGAGCCGCAGCGTGGCCTCCACGCTCAACAACATCGGGCTCGTCCACCAGTACATGCAGCACTACGACGAGGCCGAGAACTATTTCAACGAGTCACTGACGATCCGCACCAAGCTGCTGGGTTCGCGCCATCGCAAGGTGGCGGCGGTCCACACCAACCTCGGCGTGCTCCACAAGCAGCGGGGCGATTACGCGGCTTCCGAGGCCTCGCATCGAATCGCGTTGGACATCCAGAACGAGGTGCTGCCCGCGCAGCACCCCGAGACCGGCATGACGCTCCACAATCTCGGCGACATCCTGCTCCTTCAGAAGAACTTCGACGAGGCCGGCCCGATCCTCGACCGAGCACTGACGACCAAAGAGATCGCCTTCGGAGCCGACCACCGACACGTTGCGGAGACGCTCGCCGCACTGGGCACCCTGTATCTATCGCGCAACGAGTACGCGGCGGCGAGCCAGGCACTCGAACGAGCGCTGAACATCTGGGTCGAGTCGCCGCCCGATGAACCGCTGAGCATGGCCGAAGCGCTCTCGAACCTCGCGCTGCTGCGCCAGGCGCAGAACCGGCACTCCGACGCGGTCGAACTCTACGGCCGGGCCGTCCCGGTCTTCGAACAGCGCCTCGGCGTCCACAGCGCGAGCGCTTCGCGGGCCCGCTACAACCAGGCCTCCAGTTGGGCGGCGCAGCGCAACTACAGCACGGCGATCACCCTCTACCAGCGGGTGCTCGAGATCGAAGAGCAGCGCGGCCCCGACAACCCCGCGATCGCAGAGCCGCTCGTCGGGCTCGCGACCGTCCACCTCGAAATGGGCCTCTACGGCAACGCCCAGAAATACTACGAGCAGGCGATCGAGATTCTCGAGAAGGGCCAGCCGCTCGAGGCCCGCGCGCTCGCGTTCAGTCTGGGCGGACTCGCCCAATGCCTGATCCACCAGGGTCACATGGCGGCCGCCGAGCCCCACTACGTGCGCGCGATCGCGATGCTCGAAGAGCAGCCGCGCGTCAACCTGCGCGAAATCGGCGCACTGATGGGAAACCTCGCGTCGATCTACAGCGCGACGGGCAGAACGGCCGAGGCCGAATCGCTCTACGAGCGCGCACTCGAGGTGCTGATCCAGGGCTACGGGTCGAAGCACGAGGTCGTCGCGCGCGTCAACTACGAACTCGCGGAGACCCGCCAGAAACTCGGCAAGGAAGTCGACGCCGAAGAGAGTTACCGGATTACGATCGCGATTCGCGAAGAGCGCGTGGGCCCCGACCACCCGGATCTCTCCGAGCCGCTCAACGGGCTCGGCAAGATCCTGCTCGAACGCGGCGAGTACGCCCGGGCGGAGTCGCTGTTCAGGCGCTCGGTGGAAATCCAGGAGAAGCACGGCGTCCCGGACAGCCTCGAACTCGCGCGCAGCCACCAGAATCTCGGAACCGTCTTCCAGCAGCAGGACTCCTACCGCAACGCGCAGACCCACTACGAGCGCGCCATGCCGCTGATGGAATCGAGCACCGAAGCGGGCGGCGTCGAATACGCGCTGCTGCTGCGCGACCTCGGCCAGATCTACGCCGCGCAGCAGAACCTCGCCGACGCCGAGCGAACCCTCGGGCAATCGCTCGCGATCCTCGAGCGCGAACTCGGCGCGACCGATCTGGAGCTGCTGGAAACCCGGACGAGCTACGAAACCATCCGGCGCCAGCTCGGCACGGTCCCGGCCGCGACGCCCTAGACCGGGAGGCGCGCGCCGAATCGGCGACTATTTGCAGGTCTTGGTGATCCGCCTCGTCGCCTTACACGGATCGCCATCGTCGTCCAGCCCGGAGAAAGTCGCTTCGAAGTCGATGGACCCCGAGTTGCACTGCGGAATGTTCATCGACAGCTTGTCGCCCTGCCCGCCTTTGCCAACGCCGAGACGGATCGGCCACGAACGCTGCGTGTCGATGATCGCTCCACCGTCGATGGCATCGATCCGCAGTTGAGTGTCGATCGTCGTACCTTCCATTGCCGACCCCTTGGCGATTCGGGCCTTGGCGGTGATGTCCTTCGTCGAGTTCACGGTCACCGTGGGCGAGCCACCGCGAAGTGCATTGATCTCTATCAAGAAGTCGCATTCGACATGACCGGATAGGTTGAACAAGAGTGCGCTGTTGAAGGTGGTTGTACTCGTGATGACGTTTCCGGCGAGATTCAGAACGTCGTCGGTCGGGCCATCGGCGTCCGATCGAATCTCGAAGGTACCCATGCCGAGACCACCGCCAGTGTAGAACGTGACCGTCCCCAACTGGTGGCTCTGGCCCGCCGCCAGGCCGGTTCCCACGATAGGCGGGAAGGAAGCAGAGTTGATGTTCTCGACCCGGGATCCCGTGTCGGACACCGTCCCGAGCAGCAACGGAAGCGAGCCACCGGCCGTGGCCGAGAATGTCGTTACCGATAGGCCGCCAATCCAACTGTAGTCGACGCTGACGCCCGCGCCCTGCGAGCCGTTGGGACCCGCAGTCAGGATCACCTGCAGGGTGGCGACTGACGGCGGCGGCGGGCCGATCGCATTGGTTCCGGTGTCGGCCCAGATCAGATCGATCGTCGCGCTCGCGTTGGCCGCTCCCGCAAAGCCCACAAATGCCACCGCGCTACCCAATGCCGCTACGAATCCAGTCGATTTCACGATCGCTCTCCTGCCCCCACCGTCTCCAGCGTATCTGTGGGCGCGATCGGCGGTCAATCAAAATCGGTCCGGGATCACTCTGCGGGCGCTTCGATCGCGATTCTGCGGCGTTCGCCTACCCGCGACGATTCGATCTCACGGAATGAGGAAAGGTGCTCGGCTTCGAGAAACACGAAGCCGCTCGACCCGTCGGTCTGCACCTGAACGGAATCGATGGGGCCATTCGTCAATCCAACCCCAGGTTGGGAAATGACCCTCAATCCCTCCCCTTCTGGAATCTCTCGGAGCAGGGCTTGCTGTCGGGCGGCTTCCCAATCCTGTTGTCGAGCAGCTTCCCAATCCAGGTAATAGACCGTATCCGTGGCTCCGGACTGCTCTCCCGGTTCTTCAGGCATCGGAGCGGGGACGAGATCCTCGTAGTTCACTCCCACCCGCGACCGGCAGCGACTCAGGCACAGAGTCTCCGCATCGCTGTCGCACGCGGCGCGCTCGATCCGCCCCTGCGCCTTCCACCAATCGATGTCGGCCCTGACCTCGTCGTTGATCCCGCGACACTGTGCGGCGGTGTACCCCGAGCCGCGGCAGACATGGATCCCGATCTTCGCCGAAGCCTTGAGGAAGTTGACCCCGCACTGGTCGATGGCCTTCACCACCGCCCGACAACCCGCCGCCGACGCCTTGCAGGCTTTCGTACAAGATCTCTCGTCGAGCGAGTCGAGAATTTCGAACGGATCGCCATCGGGAATATACCCGGGGCCGATGCAGGTCAGGGCTGCGACCTCGAGCGGGCTGGGTTCTTGAGCGAAGGCCGGCGCGACGAGAGCCAGCGCCAGTAAAGCAGCTGCGGTCTTCAACGGCATCCCGTTACCTCCTCTTCGACTCACCTCCCCGCACGGGATGTTACACATCCCCGGTACGCTCGTCACATTTCCACCTTCTTTTCCTCGACCAGCCGGAGGTGGGGCGAAATGGTGCAAGGCTGTCGGAAAGCAGAAGACGCGGCCCGACTTCTAACTAGGCGTCGATCCGCCGATACTTGATGCGATGCGGCTGGTCGGCATCGGCGCCGAGGCGGCGGCGGTCTTTTTCGTATTCCTGGTAGTTGCCCTCGAACCATCGCGGGGTACACGCCCCGAGGAATGCGCAAGCACGCTACTGGCAAAGCAGGTTCAGGGTACAATCAAGGCAATCCGCGCAGCGCTTCGGCATGGAAGAGGGGCTTGAGTCACAATCGGACCGCAATACTTGATGCAGGCGCGAGCGCGCTGCTCGTCGTGCTGGGCTCGGCGCTCGCCGCGACCGCGCTGTATTTCGCGATCGAGCGCGAGGCGTATTTGGCCAACTGGAGGCGCGTGGCGCTCTTCGCGGTCGCGCCAACATTGGCGGCGGCCGCTGCGTTCGTCGCCGCTCATTCAGAACGACGGCGCAGATTCGCGGTGTTCGCGCTGGTGACAGCGGCGACCATTTACGCGGGCGAGATCGGCCTGAGCATCGCCAACGCGCACAAGTGGAGTGCGGTACTCGCGGCATCCGATCCGCGTTCAAAAGCTGAGGCTCTCGAAGAACTTCGCATGGCCGGGCGCGATGCGTGGCCGGTTGCTGCGCCGACGACACTCGTCGCACTCGCAAGCTCGGGTGCTTCCGGCGCGAAACCCCTACTGGCTCTCGGCGGCATCTCAAACGCCGAGTCGCTTTATTGTGGTGAGGGACGCGCTTTCGTGCGCTACCGCAGCGACCGCTACGGCTTCTTCAACCCCGATGGCGCGTACGACGAGAAGCCGCGGCTGATGCTGCTCGGTGATTCCTACATCCAGGGTTATTGCGTTGCGCCCGACGCCGGCGTGGCCCCGCAATTACGCGAAACGTTCCCGGGTGCGCTCAATTTCGGCATGAACGGAAACGGTCCGTTGATTCAGCTCGCCACGCTACGCGAATTCGGTCCCGCACTCGAGCCCGAGTACGTGGTTTGGGCTTTCTTCGATGGAAATGACTTCGCAAACCTCGAGCATGAGCGCGAGCAGCCAGCGCTGATGGCGTATCTCGAATCAAATCACGACCTCGGCTTGCGCGACCGGCAACATGAAGTGAACGCGTTTCTCCGCAACCATATCGCGGGCGAGCACAAGAGCGCGCCTCGCAAGTCGCTCGCCGAGGCCGAAGGCACTCGCGCATCCATCGGTCGCAAGTTCTTACCCGTGCTTTCGCTGCACAACCTGCTGCCCTTCCTCGGCCTGCCGTGGGGGCGCGTCGATTTTGACTACGCGCTGTTCGAGCGCGTGCTATCGGTCGCAAAGCACGACGTCGCGCGTTGGTCGGGCAAGTTGATCTTCGTCTATCTGCCGATCACTTCAAATTTCTACGGCTTGAGTCGTTATGGGATGTCGCCCTCCCCCGCACGGCGTCGAGTATTGGAAATCGTTCGGCACCTAGACATCCCGATCGTAGATTTGGTCCCTGTGATCGCTGCGCTACCCGATCCTATGGCGGTGAGCAGCACACCGAGGACGCACTACAACAGGCTCGGGTACGGTCTCGTCGCAAGAGAGATCACGCGTGCCGTCGAGTCACAGGCAGATAGGCAATAGAAGCTGGACAAACCAACCCTAGACCCGGACCCATCAATGATGGCCGGTCAGAATTTCTGGCTAGGCATCGATCCGCCGGTACTTGATCCGGTGGGGTTGGTCGGCGTCGGCGCCGAGGCGGCGGCGGCGGTCTTTTTCGTATTCCTGGTAGTTGCCTTCGAACCACTCGACGTGGCTGTCGCCTTCGAAGGCGAGGATGTGGGTCGCGATGCGGTCGAGGAACCAGCGGTCGTGCGAGATCACCACCGCGCAGCCCGCGTGGCCGAGCAGCGCGTCTTCGAGTGCGCGCAGGGTGTCGACGTCGAGGTCGTTGGTGGGCTCGTCGAGCAGCAGCACGTTGCCCTCCTGCTGCAACACCTTCGCGAGGTGGACGCGGTTGCGCTCGCCGCCGCTCAGCATGCCCACCAACTTCTGTTGGTCCGTCCCCTTGAAACCGAACGAACTCACGTAGCCGCGCGTGCTGATCTCGCGCCGCCCGATCGACATCCGCTCGCTGCCGCCGCTGATCTCCTCCCAGACGCTGCGCTCGGGGTCGAGCGATGCGCGGCTCTGGTCGACGTAGGCGACCTTCACGGTTTCGCCGAGGCGGAGCGTGCCGGAATCCGGCTTTTCCTCGCCGATGATCATCCGGAACAGGGTCGTCTTGCCCGCGCCGTTGGCCCCGATCACACCGACGATGCCGCCGCGCGGAAGCGAGAAGGTCAGCTCGTCGAACAACAGGCGGTCGCCGAAGGCCTTGCTCACGCGGTCGGCCTCGACGACGACGTCTCCGAGGCGCGGGCCGGGCGGAATCAGGATCTCGACGCTCTCGGGCAGGCGCTCCTGCTCTTCGGCGACGAGCGCCTCGTAGGCGTTGATGCGCGCCTTGCTCTTGGCCTGGCGGCCGCGCGGCGACATCCGCACCCACTCGAGTTCGCGCGCGAGGGTGCGGGCGCGCGCGCCCTGCTGCTTCTCTTCCGTCGCGAGGCGCTGCTGTTTCTGCTCGAGCCACTCGGAGTAGTTGCCCTTCCACGGGATACCGCGCCCGCGGTCGAGTTCGAGGATCCAGCCCGCGGCGTTGTCGAGGAAGTAGCGATCGTGGGTCACGGCGACGACGGTCCCCGCGTACTCCTGCAGAAAGCGCTCGAGCCAGGCCACCGATTCGGCGTCGAGGTGATTGGTCGGCTCGTCGAGCAACAGCAGATCGGGCTTCTGCAACAACAGGCGACACAGCGCCACGCGGCGGCGCTCGCCGCCCGACAGCTTCGAGACGTCGGCGTCAGCCGGCGGAACGCGCAGCGCGTCCATCGCCACCTCGAGGGTGCGGTCGAGCTCCCAGGCGTCGACCGCGTCGATCTGGTCCTGCAATTTCGACTGCTCTTCGAGCAGCGCGTTCATGCCGTCGTCGTCGAGCGGTTCGGCGAACTTCGCGCTGACTTCCTCGAAGCGCTGAAGCAGCGCGCGGGTTTCCGCCACGCCCTCCTCGACGTTGCCGAGCACGTCCTTCGACTCGTCGAGCGCGGGCTCCTGCGGCAGGTAGCCGACGCGGATGCCCGACGCGGGCTTGGCCTCGCCCTGAAAGTCGGTGTCGATCAGCCCCATGATCTTGAGCAGGCTGCTCTTGCCCGCGCCGTTGGCGCCGAGCACACCGATCTTCGCGCCCGGCAGGAAGGCGAGCGTGATGTCCTCGAGGATCACCCGGTCGGGCGGAACGACCTTCTTGAGGTCCTGCATGGTGAATACGAATTGATGCGCCACGCGGGCAGTCTAACGGCCGAATCCGCGCTGACCAGCGAGATTTTGCGCAGCGCGCCGGTTAGCCGCGCGGGAAGCGCGCCGATCAGCGGAGCTGGGCGGGAAGCAGCGCGATGAAGCAGGTGCCCTCGCCGGGCCGGGAGCGCACCGTGAGCGTGCCGCCGTGCTGGCGAATGATTTCGCAGGCGCGCGAGAGCCGAACCGCCTCTTCCGGCAGCTTGCGGTCGGCGGACGCGTCGTCGAAGTCTTCCGCCTCGGAGCGAAACGGGTCGAAGATCTGCTCCAACCGCTGCTCGGACATTCCGGGGCCGTTGTCGAGAATGCGCACGGCGACGAGATCGCCATCGGGCTCGGTTTCGATTTCGATCGCGGCGCCGTCGACGGCGTCGAGGGATTCCCGAGCGCTGACGAGGAGATTGCAGAGCGCCTCGGCGAGTTGCCCGGCCGAACCCGCGACGGGCGGAAGCGCCCCGAACAACGACGCGCGCAGCGCGATGCGCGACTGGCCCTCGAGCTGCGCCAGCCGGATCGCGTCGCGCACGACAGCGTTGATGTCGACCGGAAGCGTCACGCGGCGAGGCCTCCGCGCAGGTTCGAGGGCGCCGAAACCCATTTCGAAGCCGCAATACCAGTATGGGAGCGCATGTGGCGTTATCGGCGCCGGCGGCGGCGGTGTTGAGCGCGCGGCGCCCCCCAGGGGCAAAGCTCTCTCGACGCGCTCGGGCGCGCTCAGAAGGGCTCGGGATCGGGCGGCAGGTCGCGGCCCGGCGCGATCAACGCCGTCATGTAGTTGCCGCGCGATCCGGGCACGAAGCCGACCAGCCAACCCGCCAGCGCCGCAAAGCGCCGAACCGCCCAGTTCGGGTGGCCGTTCAAAAGCGAACTCATCCAACCCAGCGTGAGTTCGAGCGAGCTGCCCGATTCGAGATACAGGCTCTTCAGCGCGAACTCGAGTTCCTTGCGATTCCAGCGGTAGACGAAGTTGTCGCGCAGTTCGAGGTTGCCGAACTGGTTCGATTCGTAGACGGTGCTCAACCCCAGCCTTCGCAACAGCCAGTCGAGCTGGCTGTCGTAGGGCTCGAGCACCAGCACCGCTGCGCGGCAGACCCGCAGGATCTCGTACAGGCCCTGCACGGGGCGCGCGAGGTGGTGAAGCGCCTCCTTGCAGAAGACCAGGTCGAACGCGCCCGACGCGTAGCCGAGCCGCTCGCAGTTCTGTTTCTCGTAGCGCACGCGCGGATCGGCAGCTGCGATTTCACTCAGCCGGTCGTCGGAATCGAGGATGCCCGTCAGGCAGATCTCGTCGAACGGGTGCTCGACGAAGTGCCGGGCCTCTCGATGGGTGGAGCCGATCGAGAGCACCGTCCCGAGCCCGAGCCCCTGTTCATCGCGCAGCAACCGGTAGCGCTCGATGGCGTGCTCGATCCCGTAGTCGTGGAAATCCACCGTCGAGTTGATGCGCAGAAGGTCGCGCAGCGCCCGCCGATAGATGCGCGTTCGATTGGCGCGAGCGCTCGCGGCGCCCTGCCCTCCGCCAGCCGGATTCACTGCCGCCCCCCAGTTTCGATCGCGCCGCGATCGAACCATTGATAACACGCGCGGCCGCGGTTTGCGCTATGCGTTGCGCACAGGGGGCTTCCGGCTCGATGAAGATCCTGCTGGTCCACAACTTCTACCGCCAGCACGGCGGGGAGAGCGCGGTCTTCGAGGCCGAGCGCCGCATGCTCGAGGCCGCGGGCCACAGCGTCGTCAGCTACACCCGAGACAGCAAAGAGATCGAGGATTTCGGACCCTGGCAACGCGCCGCGCTCGCGCCGGCCGCGGTCTGGGCTCGAGACAGCCATCGGGAAATCGGCGAGTTGATCGCGCGCGAAGCGCCCGACGTCGCACACTTCACCAACACCTTCCCGCTGATCTCTCCCTCCGCCTACTACGCGTGCCGCGACGCGCGCGTGCCGGTCGTGCAATCGATCCACAACTATCGGCTGGTCTGTCCGGCCGCGATGCTCTGGCGAGACGGATCGGTCTGCGAGGAGTGCATCGACCGCTCGCTGCTGCGCAGCGTCCAGCACGCCTGCTACCACGAGTCGCGACTCACCAGCGCGGTGCTCGCAACCGCGCTCGCGATCCACCGGCGCTGCGGGACCTTCACCAAGCTCGTGGATCGCTACATCGCGCTCACCGAATTTGCGCGCGGCAAGCTCGTCGCGGGGGGAATTCCGCCGGAGCGAATTTCGATCAAACCCAACTTCATCGATCCGGACCCCGGCGTCCGCGAAGGCTCGGGAAATTACGCGCTCTTCGCGGGACGCCTCACGCTCGAAAAGGGCGTGCACACCCTGCTCGACGCCTGGAAGCGAATCGGCGCCGACATCCCACTTCGCATCGCAGGCGACGGCCCGCTGCGCGAAGCGCTCGCGCGGCGGATCGAAACCGAAGGCATCGCCGGCATCAGCCTGCTGGGCTCGCTGACGAACGACACCATGATGCGAGAGCTGCGCGGCGCGCGGGTGTTGGTCTTTCCGAGCGAGTGGTACGAGGGCATGCCGATGACGATCCTCGAGGCTTTCGCTTGCGGTGTGCCGACGGTTTCCGCGCGACTCGGCGGCATGCAGGAGATGATCGAAGACGGGCGCAACGGCCTGCTCGTCGCTCCGGGCGATGCGGAGGGAATCGCGGCGCGCGTGCGCTGGCTGTTCGAGTACGAATCGGAGGCGGCCGAACTCGGCCGAGCCGCGCGCGCCGACTACGAGGCGCGCTACACCGCCGCCGCCAATTACACACAGTTGCTCGACATCTACCGGCAGGCCATCGAGTGCGGCGGCGGCCGGGCCAGCTAGCCCTGCAAAGCGGATAGCGAATATCCGGCATTATCAGGAAAATCCATACGAATTCGCTTGACACCGGATTCGGACGCGGGTGACCATCGGGCCAGATCGCATCGCGAACTGGCCTCTTGGTCCGTCGGTTCCTCTCTCGAGATCGCGGGCATCTCAGCCCGCATAGGAGGGCACCGAGATGTCATCTACCAGCAAACTGTTATTGGCTGGCCTGCTGAGCATCGGGGTCGGCGCGGCTACCGCCGCCCGGGCTGGAAACCAACTCTTCGAGGCTTCGTGGAGCGTCAAGTCATTCGGCAACGAGTGCTCGATCGCGGCGAGCGGAGCGAGCCCCGGCCCCTACTGCGGCAAGGGCGGACCGGAGTCGTCGCTCTACTCGGCGTTCGGCATGCCGCAGGGCATCCAGTGCAGCCCGAAAGCGCCGCGTTGTCCGTTCGATTCCACGCCGACGAACGGAACCGGCATGTTCGCGCCGTTGGGCGGCTCTCAGCACGTGGCGCTCTACTGCGCGCCCTGGGCCAACTGGCGCGGCCACGGAACGACCGCGCGCCCGGCCAGGGGCGAGACGCAGTTCTACACCGGGAAGAATGCGGGGCCGATTCCACCGCTCTACCGGAACCCCGCGTTCTTCACGGCCGGCGGAGAACCCAACACCACCTTCTGTACCGCAACCAGCCGCAGTGTTTTGGGCGGCAAGGGTCGGGTCCAGGCCGGCAACCCCGTCACCGGCAAGTGGGGCGCAACCACGACGACGGGCGGCGCGTTCTACTTCGCCGCAGCTCCTGCGAACGGTGGCGTGCGCGTAGACGCCGGAGTCGGTGAATTCGCGGCCCTCTACCCCTACATATACAGCTACACCTACGCGACGCTGCGCAACGGCGCGGGCATATTCGGCCCGAGCAGTGGTCCGGGAGATTTTTCGGTCAAGAAGTACCAAGGCGCCAACACCATCGCGCGAATGAGGGTAAAGCAGGGCGCCGCCAAGTTCGGCGGAACCATGACGATGTTGGGCGCCCTGACGTCCAAGGTCTGTTACTACCGCAACGGTGGCTGCTCGCTCGGCTCGCAAAACTGGCGCTACGACGCGATCGGAACGCCTGCCCAAACGTTTAACGGCGTCGTCACCAATGGCTACGTGGTGACTTGGAACTGCTGGTACTACTACTACCCTACCCCTGCCTTATCTGGTATCTGCGTTGAGGGTTCGCGCTTCCCATGGACGACCGGCTCCGTCACAGTGACCGCCGTCGGGCGCGGCCCCCACAAGACGGTCCACTACGCGAAGGGCTACGACAACCGCACGCCGACGAGCGGCAAGGGGACGATCCAGATGGTTTCGCCAGTGCTCACGCGCTGGCTCCAGCCCGCGGTGAACTTCGAGACCGGCGGCATTGCGATTCTGCGCATCAAGTTCATTCCGGAGCCGCACGCGTGGGCGATGCTGATCGCGGGAGTTTCTTTGCTCGGATTCGGTGCACGGCTGCGACGGCGCTGAATTTCACCCCGTCACCTCGATCGGAAAGGCACTAGTGGTGCGGCTTGCGGGCGACGATCAGCTGCGAGCCGCCGAACGCGCGCAGGCCCGGCGTCGCCTCGAGTGCGTGCGCGATCGCGCGCAGCAGCGGGCGAAGCGCACGGATCCAGCGCGGTTGGTTGCCGGAGATGTTCTCGAAGGTCTGCCACACGTAGGCGCAGCGCTCGATCGTGAAGCCTCCCGCGCGAACCAACGCGCGCAGCTCCCAGGGCCAGTAGTTGCGCGCCCAGTATTCGAACAGGCCGAAACGCACGGGGACCCAGGGGACGAGCGGCGTGTAGTGGGGGACCTTCGCACCCGAGCGCAGCGAGACACCGTGGGTTTCGAACGGATAGAGTCGATTGGGCGAGAAGATCACCGCCACGCCGCCGGGCTTGAGGACCCGGTGAACCTCGCGGATCCCGAGTTCTTCGTTGGGAACGTGCTCGAGAACTTCATTGACGAGCGCAAGGTCGAAGTGAGCGTCGGGAAAATCGAGCGCCTCGATATCCCCGACAGCGACACGCCCGTCGGGTAGTCCACCCAGGCGCTTGGCTTCGTCGACTTTCTCGGCGCTGTACTCGATGCCCCAGGTGTCTGCGCCGAGGGCCGTCAGCGCGCGGACGTACTCGCCCGCGCCGCAGCCGCAGTCGATTGCGCGTTTGCCGTCCAGCGGTCCCGCGACCGCCGAGATCCAATCGAGGCGTTTCTGCAGATTGAGCGGAGTTCCCGTGTCGCCGCCGGCGGCCTGGACCTCGAGCTTCGTCATTTGAGCCGCGTGATCAAGCTCGACGTGTCGCTGCGGCTGCCGCCCGCCGCCTGCACCTCGGCGTAGAAGCGGTCGACCAGCGCGGTCACCTCGAGCTTTGCGCCGATCCGATCGGCCTCGGCGAGCGCGATCCCGAGGTCCTTGCGCATCCAGTCGACCGCGAAGCCGAAGTCGAACTTGCCGGCCAACATCGTCTCGAAGCGGTTGTCCATCTGCCACGATTGCGCGGCCCCCTGTGAGATCACCTCGACGACGCGGTGGGCGTCGAGGCCCGACTTCTGCGCGAAGTGAAGTCCCTCGGAGAGCCCCTGGACCAGGCCGGCGATGCAGATCTGGTTGACCATCTTGGTCAGCTGGCCGCTGCCCGCCTCGCCCATCAGCAGGTGTTTCTTCGCATAACAATCGAGCAGCGGCTTGACGCGCTCGTAGCTCTCCTGCGCGCCGCCCAACATGATCGTCAGGGCGCCGTTTTCCGCACCGCTCTGGCCGCCGGAAACCGGCGCATCCAGAAACCCGCAACCGCTGCGCTGCGCTTCCGCTTCGAGTTCGCGCGCGAGTTCGGCCGAGCCGGTGGTGTGGTCGACGAGAACGGCGCCGGCCGGCAGAGCGGCCCACACCCCCGCGTCACCTCCGACCACGCTGCGAACGTCGTCGTCGTTGCCGCTGCAGAGGAACGCGAACTCGACGTCCGCGACGGCCTCCGCGGGCGTCTTCGCGGACTTGCCGCCGTACTCCGCAACCCAGGCCTCCGCCCGGGCCGCAGTGCGGTTGTAGACCGTCATCGCGCAGCCGGCGCGCGCGAGGTGCCCGGCCATCGGATAGCCCATCGTTCCGAGACACAAGAACGCCGCCTTTCGATTCATCGATTCCATCGCGTCGCCTTCGCACTCGAGTTCAGCGTCATTCGATCAGACCTTTCTGCCGCAGGTGCGGCCTTCCCGGACCGCGTGATGCGGCGAGCGCGCTGAGAATGCGCCGCCGATCACTGCGACCGCGAGGCTCTGCCGCTTCAGGGATTCGCCCGGCGGATCGTAGCGAACGCCGCCGCAGATCCTCCGACCGAAGAACGGCCTCGGAAGGGGCGGGAAGAACGCCGCGAAACCGAGCGCGTGCCGGGCCGATCCCGCCCCGAAGCCGACCGCGGGCGGTTCTTGTAAGCCAAACCGATTCTTCATATATTCGCGCCACACGGTGTTTCGAGAAGGTCTTTGCTGCCCGCGTCCGGGACGCACTCGAACAGGAGACGAGCATGAGCGAGGCCCGCAGGACGCGTCCGCGCGGAGGTGGCCGGGAATCGCGCCGAGCTGCCCGCGCGCATCCCGTTCGACCGATCGTCCCCTACCTCACCCGCAAGCTGCCCGCCTACGAAGTGCTGAGCAAAGAAGGCCTGGAGACGATCGAGCAGAATGCAGAGACCATCCTCGAAGAGACCGGGATCGAATTTCGCGACGACGCCGAGGCCCTCGAACTCTGGAAGAACGCGGGCGCGGCGATCGACGGCGAGCGCGTGCGCTTTCCGCGCGGGCTCTGCCGCTCTTTGATTCAGCGCTCGGCGCCGACCGAATTCGTGCAACACGCGCGCAATCCCGCGCGCAGCGCGCGCATCGGTGGATCGCACACCGTATTCGCCCCCGCCTACGGATCGCCCTTCGTGCGCAACCTCGACGACGGCCGCCGCTACGCGACCCTCGAGGATTTCGACAATCTGGTGAAGCTCACCTACATGACGCCCGCGCTGCACCACTCCGGGGGCACCGTCTGTGAGCCGGTGGACCTTCCGGTCAACAAGCGCCACCTCGACATGCTCTACAGCCACATCCGCCACTCCGACAAGCCCTTCATGGGCTCGGTCACCGCGCCCGAGCGCGCCGAGGATTCGGTGGCGCTCGCAAAGCTCGTATTCGGCGACGACTTCGTCGAGAACAACGCCGTCATGACCAGCCTGATCAACGCCAACTCGCCGATGACCTGGGATGGGACCATGCTCGGCTCGCTCAAGGTGTACGCGCGCCACGGTCAGGCGACGATCATCGCACCCTTCGTGCTCGCGGGCGCGATGGCGCCCGTGACGGTGGCGGGCGCCTCCGCGCAGATCCTCGCCGAGGCGCTCTCGGGCATGGCGTTCGCGCAACTCGTGCGCCCGGGCGCACCGGTCATCTTCGGCGCATTCGCGAGTTCGATCTCGATGCAGTCGGGCGCGCCCACCTTCGGCACCCCGGAACCGCAGCTGGTGCTCTACGCGACCGCCGCACTCGCGCGCCGGCTCGGGGTGCCCTTCCGCAGCGGCGGGGGCCTGTGCGCGTCGAAGATCCCCGATGCCCAGGCCGCCTACGAATCCGCCAACACCCTGCAGCACAGCTTGCTCGCGGGCGTCAACTTCATGCTGCACGCGGCGGGCTGGCTCGAGGGCGGGCTCGCCATCGGCTACGAAAAATTCATCCTCGACGCCGACCAGATCGGTATGCTCCAGGTCCTCGCAGATGGGGTGGACATGAGCGACAACGGACAGGCGATGGATGCGATCCGCGAAGTCGGGCCGGGTGCGCATTTTCTCGGCTGCGCGCACACACAGGCAAACTTCGAGACCGCCTTCTACCGCTCGAGCGTCGCGGACAACAACAGCTTCGAGCAGTGGGAAGCCGACGGGGGCCAGGATGCCGCCCAGCGCGCGAACGCGATCTGGAAGCGCATGCTGGCCGAGTACGAGGCGCCGGAGATCGATCCGGGCGTGGACGAAGCACTCCGGGATTACATCGCCCGGCGCAAGGCCGAACGGCCGGACGCCGACTACTGACCGAAATGAACACAGCGAACCTTCCGATCCAGACGAGCGCACGGCGCGCGCGGCGCAACGCGCACTCGACCCGCGCGCGCAGATCGATCGGCGCCCACCTCGCCGCCGTCGTT